>CAYJOA010000022.1:0-39705 GCA_964371495.1 uncultured Rubrivivax sp. | reverse complement strand
ACGCGCTCTGGAACGTCGAACTTTCCATAACTGGTCTCTTCGCATAAAGACTGATCGCAGTCGCTCGCGAAAGACCCGACGAACGGCGGCTTCGGCCAAATTGCGGACTATCGACTCGCATCGACAACGGCCAGCGTCCCGCCGATATCCATCATCAGGGTCCCGAAACTAGACAGCAGTAGCCTCAGATGTGCGGTTTCGGTGCCATCCGGGCGAGTTGCCGAGCAGACCATGGGCAGGGGCAACTGCTTCCGCAGAGGTTTCGCACGTTAAGAGAAGCTTGAACATGGCCGGGTCGCGCTCAACCCCCTGTCCGCAGCCATCATGGCCTCCCGCCAGGCTTGGTTGTGTCTGTGACGCTCTTGAACGTGCGCGGCAATGCAGACTGGTGGCTCAAGCGTCAACGACGACAGCGACTGCCGCCGGAGTGTCGGCATCCCCTTGACGAATTAGTCACATACAGCGACTATCCGGATAGTATGTCGAGACAAAGTCGAAATGAGCCCCGCCGATGTGGTCTGCCAAGTGAGCGCCGGTCTTCTCGAGGATGCAGATCAGGAGCAGACGGTCGGACCAAGTCCGGACGAACATTGGCTGTCGCTCAAGGGCAGGAGGGCAAGCGACCGGTCGTGGAGTGCGTCAGGGCGACATGTCGCCGCCGCCGGAAGTCGAGTGGGGCCCCCGTTGCTGCCCCGCAAGCGCCGGCAGCCGTCCTTCGTCGCCGACGCCGCCATGGATTCATCTGTTTGGCCTCCGACGTCTCGGGAGACGTTGCCGCGCGACCCAGAATTCATACATCAACGCATGCAGTGCATCGGGACGGCATGTCTGGCAGTTCGCGCGTACCGCTTGACGTGTGGCACGCCGTCGTTGCGCCGCGCGAGAGAACCCTCGTACCGGCTCCACCATTGAAACGCAATCCGATATGAACAACTTTCAAGGCCGCATCGCGGTCCTCACCGGTGCTGCTTCCGGTTTTGGCCTGGAGATGGCTCGCCTTGGGGCACAGCATGGCATGAAGCTGGTGCTGGCCGACGTGCAGGCCGACGCGCTGGAGCGCGCGGCCGCGGAACTGCGGCAGACCGGCGCCGAGGTGCTTGCGCGTCGAGTGGACGTCTCGCAGGCGGTCGAGGTCGACGCGCTGGCGGCGGCAACGCGGGAGCGATTCGGCGTGCCGCACCTCGTCTTCAACAACGCCGGCGTTGGTGCCGGCGGGCTCGTCTGGGAAACGCCGGCCACCGAATGGCAGTGGGTGCTCGGCGTCAACCTGTTTGGCGTCGCTCACGGCGTGCGCGCCTTTACACCGATGATGCTAGAGGCGGCGTCCGCGGACCCCGGCTATGAGGGTCGCATCGTCAACACCGCGTCGATGGCCGGGCTGGTCAGCCCGCCGAACATGGGCGTCTACAACGTCAGCAAGCACGGTGTCGTTGCGCTCACCGAGACGCTGTATCAGGACCTCGCACTGGTCACGAAACAGGTCCGCGCGCACCTGTTGTGCCCCTTCTTCGTTCCGACCGGCATCGTTGGCAGCCATCGCAACCGGCCAGCCGACGCATCGGCCGGGAGCCCGACGCGCAGCCAGATCGTGGCTCAGGCCATGATGAGCAAAGCAGGCGAGAGTGGCAAGGTCAGCGCCGTCGATGTGGCGGGCATGGTGTTCAATGCGCTGCGCACGGACCGTTTCTACATCTATAGCCATCCGCACGCCTTGCAGTCCGTGCAGACACGACTCGACGATGTGGTGCAGGGTCGGAACCCGAGCGACCCGTTCGCCGAGCGGCCGGCGCTTGGCGAGCAACTACGCGCTGCGCTTCGAGCGGTCAGCTGAGCGGTGAACCCCTGGCACCTTGCCAGGGTGATCCTCAGCGCTGCCCTTCCATTGGGCGCTATGCGCGTTGAGTGTGGACGCCATCAGATCCCCGCGGCCAGCGTCAGGAGCGCCGGCGCAGTGAGCCCGGGCGTGCGGAAGCGATCCAGTGCACGGAACCAGCCGAGGTAGTGGTGCAGATAGAACGAGGCCACGCCGTTGAAGCGACGCAGCCAGCCCTTGAGCCGCCCGTGGTAGCCGTTGACGTTGTTGATGTGCCAGGGACCGAGCGCGTGCTGCCCGGCGCTGAGGTTGATCGCGTGATGCTCCACGCCGATGTGGCGCGCGGCCGCGGCCAGCGCGGCCGAGCCGTCAGTGCACAGCACCGCGTCGGCCGCCAGCACCGGCTGCAGTGCCGCCGCCAGGTGCGCGGTGTCCAGTTCCGCGACGATCTGGTCGGTGCAGGCGCCGGAGCGGTCGCGCACGACGAGCACGATGTCTTGCTCGTCGGACATGCCGCGCTTGGCAGCGCGGCCGCCTCGGGCCCGCGGCGGACGGCCCAGCGCCTTGCGCCGGGCGGGTTGCCCCTTGCAGGACTTGAGGATGCAGGTCTCGTCGGCCTCGACGATGCCGTCGAAGCGGCCAGCCCGGACGAGGTGCGGCAAGGCGAGGAAGCGGTGGCGCCAGCGAAACGCGGTGCTGCGCGCGACCTCGAGTTGCCGCGCCGCCTTCGTGATGCTCAGGCCGTCGATCAGGGCCTGGCTCTGACCGAGCCAACGATCCCGGTAGCGCAGCCGCGACAGTGGCGTGCACGTCAGCGCGTTGAACGTCTTGCCGCAGCCTCGGCACCGGTAGCGCTGCAGCCCGCGGGCCATGCCGTTGCGCACGACGTGCATGCCCGCGCAGTGCGGGCACGCCCGCAGCACCTGCAGTCGGTCCTCGACGATGGCGTGGACCTCTTCGCCGGCCTGTACCGCCTTCAGCTGCTGCATCACCTGCCGCCGCTGCGGCCAGTTCATTTCCCGAATCGCCCGCAGCATCACGTTCAGCTCGCGTCTGTGCATCGCATCCCCCGACTCGGCAGCTCCGGCACATCGCCGTCACGCCAGTCTCCCAGGCGGGTGGCTCACAGAGTGAGCCATATCAACACTTAACGCGCATAGCGCCTTCCATTGAGGCAGGCCCTTGCAGTGTGCGGCGAGACTGCGAGGAAGCCGAGCGCGGAACTTGTGCGTGAACCTGGATCCTCCCGACGTACTAAACGGTCGGCGGCGACAGGGTTCCAGGGTCAGTCGCCCCCGCGTACGGTCGCGCCTCCGTCGACGACGATCGTCGTGCCGGTGATGAATCGACCGGCTTCGGACGCCAGCAGCATGGCCGCGCCGGCGATATCGTCCGGCTCGCCAATTCGATTCAGCGGGCTCGCCTCCAGCGCCGTCGCCAAGGTCTTCGGGTTGTCCCACAGCGCCTTCGCGAAGCCGGTTTTGACGAGGCCCGGTGCGATGCAGTTGGCGCGAATGCCCCTCTTGCCCCACTCAAGCGCGAGGTTGCGCGCGAGTTGCATATCGGCCGCCTTCGAGATCGCATAGGCGCCGAGCATCTGCGAGCCGAACATGCCGCCGATCGAACTGATGATGACGATCGAGCCACCACCCTTCTCGGCCATCGCCGGTGCGACTCGGTTGGCGAGCCAGGCGTTAGACAGGATATTGACCTGGAGCACCTTGGCGAAAGCCTCGTCCGGAATCTGCGACATCGGACCGTAGAACGGATTGACGGCCGCGTTGCAGACCAGCACGTCGGCAGGCCCGAATGCCGCTTCGGTGCGGTCGGCGAGTGCGTGGATCTGCTCCTTGTTCGAGATGTTGCAGGCCACCGCGATGGCCTCGCCGCCCGTTGCCTCGATCTCCTCGACGACCACCTCGCAGGCATCGAGCTTACGGCTCGAAACGACGACACGCGCGCCGGCACGCGCATAGGCGTGCGCGATCGCACGACCGATTCCGCGAGAGGAGCCGGTGACGATTGCGGTCTTGCCCTTCATTGAAAACGTGTCCAAGCTCTCTCTCTCCTTCAGCGTTGGTTGAGTTTCGGTGCGCGCTTCTCGACGAAGGCGCTCGCAGCCTCCTGGTGACCACGCGTCCTACCGCAGTGGCTGTGCGGCGTTACCTCGTGATGGAGTGCTGCGGCCAGCCGCGCGCCCTGCCGTCCTGGACAGGGCACGGCACCTCGCGAGCAGCCCGATGCTGCAGGTCATCGAGTGCGCCAGACGCCAGTGCCCGAGCAACGGCCCCGTCGTGAAGCCGAAGAACGCACCGTAGCGCGCGGGACGTGCAGGCGGCCGTGCGATGGAGTGGGTTTTCCCCGATCACTTGACCCCTTGACGAGGCGTCTACAAACACAGACTATCCGGATAGTACGTAAAGGACAGTGTACATGAACCTCTCCGATCTGGTCCGCCGTGTCACGGACTTCACTCTGGGTCACCACGACGAGCGCGATTGCTGGATGAAGGCGCCGGCGATCAGCGCGGTCCTGCTGTCCGGAACGCAGGTGGACATCGCCGTGGTCGATGGCTGGCTGAGGCGCGCGATCGCCACGCAGCGCTCGAGCGGAAATCTGGCCTTCGCCGACAGCTACCAGGCAATCACGACCGGGCACATCCGCTCGTTCACGACGCTGGCCAGCCTGACGGCCAGTCTCGGCTACCCGCTGATGCTGCGATATCGCCAGACGAACGAGCCGGTCCTGCTGGAGGCGGCGCATCGCCAATACGTGGCGCTGCGCGACGCGCCACGCACGCGCGACGGTGGCATCTGGACGCGAGCCGAGGGGCCCGAACTCTGGATCGACTACACGTACCTGATGTGCCCGTTTCTCGCGCTGTACGGCCAGACCTCCGGCAAGCCCGAAGCCATCGAGGAGGCGTTTCACCAGTTCCGGGTCCACGTCACTCACCTGGTGGATCCGGCCAAGAAGCTCGCCCGCCACGCCTGGTGCGAGAGCCCGGACCACTTCCCGCAATCGACGTTCTGGTCGCGCGGCAACGGCTGGCTCGTCTGTGCGGCGGTCGACCTGCTCGAGCTCGTGCCGGATCACCGCGATGCCGGCTTCGTCCGAGAGGTCGGTGTGGCCGCGCTCAAGGCGATGGCCACCTACCAGGACGCCTCGGGCTACTTCTGCCACGTGCTGGACGATCCTCGCTCGAACCTCGAGGCCTCGGGTGGACTGATGTTCGCCTATGCCGTGGCGAAGGCGGCCCGACTCGGTCTGGACGTCGAAGAACTGGTTCCCGCTGCGCTGCGCGCGCTCAGCGCCGTCGCCGGTGGCGTCGAGCCGTCGGGCAAGGTGCCTGGGGTCGCCGTGCCGCCGGGCGGACCAGGCGTTCCCTTCGACTGGGCGCCCTTCGGTCAGGGCTTCTTTCTTCTGGCCGCAGGCGAGCTGGCGGGGAGGCTCGAGGCATGAGCGCCGATCAGCCCAAGGATGTCGCGTCGCAGAGCTTGTTCGGACAGCCACCGACGGAGCGCAGACTCCCGCTCACGGGTGTGCGCGTGATCGACATGTCGCGCAACGCGCCGGGTCCGTACTGCACGATGCTGCTGGCGGACCTCGGTGCCGAAGTGATCGTCGTCGGCGGCGGCCGCGCCGGTCCACCCGTGTCTTCGTTCGCCCGCGGAAAGCGTTTCATCACACTGGACCTGAAGGCCGAGGAGGGCCGACGCGCCGTGGGTCGCCTGGTCGAGACCGCCGACGTGTTCGTAGAGAGCTTCCGGCCCGGTGTGGCGGAGCGGCTGGGCGCCGGCTACGACGCACTGAGCGCGTCGAATCCCGGCCTCGTCTACTGCTCGTTAACGGGCTACGGTCAAAGCGGGCCGCTGGCGCAGGAGGCGGGCCACGATCTCAACTATCTGGCCTTGAGCGGGATCCTCGGAGCAATCGGACCCGACGACCGGCCGCCGACGGCGCCGCTGAACCTGATGGCCGACTTCGCCGGGGGCAGCTTCGTCGCGACGATCGGCATTCTGGCGGCGCTATTCGAACGGATCTCGTCGGGCAAGGGACAGCACATCGACGCCGCCATGATCGATGGCTGCATGTCGCTGATGACGATGCACTACGCGGTCTGGAATTCGAAGGCCATGCCGTCCCGTGGGCGCGGCCTGCTGGCGGGCAGTGCACCGTATTACCGGTGCTACCGCACGAGCGACGGCCGCTACGTGTCGGTCGGCGCACTCGAGCCCCAATTCTTTGCTGCGCTGTGGGCCGATCTGGGCGACGGGCCGGCGCCGGACCAGATGGACATGGGTCAGTGGCCACTGATCGAGCGGACCTTCGAGAAGGCCTTCGCCGCCAGGCCGAGGGACGAGTGGGCGGAGCGATTCAAGGGACGCGACGTCTGCGTGTTCCCGGTCCTGGATCCGGCCGAGGTCTGGGAACACGAGCACATCAAGGCGCGTTTTGCCGGGGCCTCGGCGCGGTCGATTCCACCGATTCCGGCCTTCGGCCGTACGCCACTCGTCACGCCAGCCACGGATGAAGTCGACCGCAGCGTCGAGGTCCTGTCTTCGCTGGGACTTGCCGCAGACGAGATCGACCGGGCGAGTCCGGCCAAGGACCGGGTGCACCAGGACCGCATGGGCTGGCCACCCCATCTGCTGGGTTGAGCCAGCGAGTCAACCGAGGACGATCACATGACAGATTCATCCGACATCTACAAAGAGTTCCGCCAGACGATGCGCCGCTTCGCGCGCGAACGTGTGGCGCCGTTTGCCGCGGTGGTCGACAGCGAGCAGCGTCCCCCGATCGAGGCGTTGACCGCCGGGCTCGAGTTGGGTCTCCCGGGCCTGCCCTACCCGGAGAAGTTCGGCGGACAGGCCGGCGACATGTACGCGCAGTGCATAGTGGTGGAAGAGATCGCCAAGGTCTGCGCCACGAGTGCGCTGACGGTCTCGACCGCCTGGGTCATGATGGCGGTCGTCGACTTCGGAACCGAGGCGCAGCAACAAGAGATGCTTCCGGCCATCGTGCGCGGCGAGTCCCGCCCCGCCTGGGCGTTGACCGAGCCGAAGGCAGGCTCGGATCTGATGTCGGCTAGTACGCGAGCCACCAGGACTGCCGACGGCTGGGTTCTCAACGGTACCAAGCGATTCAGCACCAATGCTGGTTGGGCGGACTGGTACCTGATCCTCGCCCGTACTGCCGAGAAGCGCTTCGGCCTGTTTCTGGTGCACAAGAACGATCCCGGCATTTCGTTCGGTGCGCCGGAGCGCAAGATGGGGATACGCGGCAGTCGGACTGCGGACGTGAATCTCGATGACTGCGTGGTGCCCGAGTCACGACTTCTCGGTGATCCTGAGTGCGGCGCACAGTACATCGCCGAAGAACTGCTGCGTTCGCGCGTGACGCTGGCCGCTCACGCCATCGGCATCGCCGGCGGCGCATTGAACGAAGCCGTCCGCTACACGACCGAGCGCGAGCAGTTCGGCAAGCCGATTGCGAGCTTTCAGATGCTGCGTGGCATGGTCGCCGACATGGCGATCCGTGTCGAGGCTGGACGCGCGGCGCTTCATCGGGCCATCGAATCCTTCGAGGCCCGTGATCCGGCCGCCAAGTACCACGCGTCGATCGCCAAGGTCCTGTGCTCCGACGCGGCGATGGCGGTGACCACCGACGCTGTCCAGCTTCATGGCGGTTACGGCTACCTGGAGGACTACCCGGTCGAGCGAATGATGCGAGACGCCAAGATCACCCAGATCTGGGAGGGCACGAACCAGATTCAGCGCCTGCTGATCGCGAAGGCCGTGTACGAGCGGATGGGAGAGGACTGACATGGGCATCCTCACCGGCATCACCGTCATCGAGTTGTGCGAGGTCTACCAGGGGCCACTGGCAGGTCAGTCGCTGGGCGACTTCGGGGCGCGCGTGATCAAGGTCGAGCGCCCGCCGACAGGCGATCCGATGCGTGGCGAGCACTACGCCGTGGAACGCAACCTGATGAGCAGCTACTTCGCGGCGACGAACCGCAACAAGGAGTCGATCTGCCTCGACCTGAAGAGCGAGGAAGGTCGCTCGGCGCTTCACGCGCTGCTGCGGACGGCCGACGTGCTGCTGCACAACTACCGCGCAGGCGTGATGGAGCGGTTGGGATTCGGCTACGAGGCGCTGGCGGAGATCAATCCGCGGCTGATCTATGCGGGGGCGAGCGGATATGGAGACTCCGGCCCACTCGCCGGGTTGGCCGGTCAGGATCTGCTGATCCAGTCGATCACCGGCATCGCCCGGAAGGGTACGAACAGCGGGGCCACTCCGAACTATTTGAACGTGCCGCTGACCGACTACGCGTCGGGGATGTTGCTGGTTCAGGGGGTGCTGCTGGCACTGATCGAGCGGATGTCCTCCGGGCGCGGACAGAAAGTGTCGATTTCGCTGTTTGACACCGCGGTCTCTATGCAGAGCCTCGAAGCGGCCTCGCTCCTGAACTACGGCTACGAAACACGCTGGTTTGATCTCTCGTTGAACTTCGCCATGCAGGTCGCCGACGGCTGGGTCACCGTCCTCGGCTTCTTCCGGCAGAACCCGCTGCAGCTCATCTGCCAGGCGCTCGACCTCCCGGATCTGAGCGAGTTGATGGGGTTGCCGACCGATGTCGATCAGGCGGCGAACCGCGAAGAGATCGTCGAGCGGCTGCGACCGGCATTCCACCTGTTGACGATGGACGAGGCGGTGCACCGACTGCAGGAAGTGGGCGTTCTATCGGCCCCTGTGCTCTCCTACGAACAGGTGCTCGAACACCCGCAGGTCACCCACAACGGAATGATCCGAAAGGTGCCTGCCGAAGGCCAGGAAGACCTCCGCGTCATCGACCACCCGTTGCGGCTGTCGCGCACCCCGCATTCGATCCGCCGAGGGCCGCCGCTCCTGGGCGAGCACACCGCCGAGGTCCTGGGTGGCCTGGGCTTTGACGCGGCGGCGATCGCCCAGGCCTCGAGTGGTCGGCCGGAGCCGCAGCAATTGGCAGGGCAATCCCCTGCGGGCGATGTCTAGGTCAAGGGTAGCCGGCCATGACGACAACGACACGGGTCGATGAGCGACCGCACCATCGCACCGTCGGGGACCTCCTCGCGGAGCAGGCGACGCGATTCCCGGACCGGCCGTTCATCCAGATGGTCGGCGGCTCCCCCTGCACGTACGCACAGGCCTATGCGAGGGCAAGACAGATCGCGACCGGACTCGGCAGTGCCGGGCTTCAGAGTGGGCAGGCCGCCGTGCTGATGCTCGCCAACAGCCTCGACCACATCTTCACCAGCTACGCCGTCAACCTGCTCGGCGGCATCGAAGTCAGCATCAACACCGGCTATCGCGGCGCCGCGCTCGAGCATGCGATCCGCCACTGCGGTGCGAAGCTCATCGTCGTTCAAGCCCAGTTCCTGCCCTTGGTTCACACGGCACTGCCCGCGGTGCCAGCACTCGAGACCGTCGTCGTCGTCGGGACCGCAATGGACGGTGGCGATTGGGGGCGGGTTCGGCTGCTCGAGTTCGACGAACTGTGCAGGAACGACGGCGATCTGGAGTTGCCGCAGGTCCGGCATTCTGATGTCGCATCGATCATCTACACGTCCGGGACAACAGGTCCGGCTAAGGGCGTCCTGATGCCGCACGCCCAGGTCGTCCTGCTGGCACGGCGAACCGCCGAGAAATGCCGCCTCGGGCCCGACGACGTCGTCTATTGCTACCTGCCGATGTTCCACATGGCAGGCAAGTTCATGTCCGTGCTAGGAACGATGAGCGCCGGCGGCAAGGTGGTGCTCGACGACCGGTTCTCGGCCGACAAGTGGCTCGAGCGGATCCGCGACTGCGGTGCGACGTTCACCGGCGGGCACGGTCCCATGCTCGAGATGATCCATGCGCTGCCGGCGACGGCGGACGATCGCCGTCACAGCCTGCGAACGATCTGCAGCGCTCCGTTTCCCAAGCACATCGCCCGGTCGTTCCAGGAGCGCTTCGGCGTACGCGGCCTCGAAGTCTGGGGCATGACCGAAGTCGGCATCCCGTGTTGGAGCAGTCTGGACGAACCGCTGCACGAGGGTTCCTGTGGGCGTGTCGACGACGAGTGGTTCGAGTTCCGGATCGTGGATCCGGAGACCGACGAGCCGCTGCCGCCCGGCGAGACCGGAGAGTTCGTTGTCCGCGCTCGCCGCCCGTTCACCCTGATGCAGGGCTACATCGGCATGGCGGACAAGACCGTGGAGGCCTGGCGCAACATGTGGTTCCACACCGGGGACGTCGGCTATGTCGATGCCTCCGGCCTCGTTTATTTCGTCGATCGCGGCAGTGAGCGGATCCGGCGGCGTGCCGAGAACATTTCGCCTTACGACATCGAAGTCGCTGCGCTGAAGCACCCGGCAGTGGCCGAGGCGGCCGCCGTGGGCGTGCCTTCAGGACTCGCGGGCGACGACGACGTCAAGCTGTGCGTGGTGTTGCGGCACGGCGTGGCGCTCGAAGCCGTCGAGCTGCTGCGTCACCTCGCAGCCGAGCTTCCTCACTTCATGGTCCCGCGCTACCTCGAGTTCGTGGAGGCACTGCCGCGCAGTGCAACCCACAAGGTTCAGCGCGCCGCGTTGAAGCGTCCGCCCTTCGGCGCCGACGTGTGGGACAGGAAGCAGCACGGCGTGGCGCTGCGAGATCTGGTCAATGGAATGTCCGCGTCGCCGAATTCCGGCGCCGCAGGCGACAACTGACAGGGCGAATCCCCTGGAAGACATGGAAACAATCGCAGAACAGCACAAGCCGCCACGGTTTGACACGACGCTGGCCGACAAGTACAGCCTGTCCGAGGGCTTGGTCTTCATGTCGGGTACGCAGGCGCTGGTGCGACTGCCGATCCAGCAGCGGATTCGCGATCGGATGGCCGGCCTGAAGACGGCTGGTTTCATCTCCGGCTACCGTGGCTCGCCGCTCGGGCGCTACGACATGGAGTTGTGGCGCGTCGGCACGCAACTGGCGGCGCACGACGTCCGCTTCCAGCCCGGAGTCAACGAGGATCTCGCGGCCACGGCTGTCTGGGGCAGCCAGTACGTGCCGCTCCTGCCTCGTCCAAAGTTCGATGGCGTCTTCGGCATCTGGTACGGCAAGGGACCGGGGGTCGATCGCAGCGGCGATGTCCTGAAGCACGCCAACGCCGCGGGCACGTCACCCTTGGGCGGCGTGATCGCCGTGGCCGGCGACGATCACGGTGCGAAGTCGTCGACGCAGGCGCATCAGTCGGATCAGGCTTTCGTGTCCGCCGGCATGCCCGTGCTGTATCCGTCCGACGTGCAGGAGATTCTCGACTTCGGCCTGCACGGCATCGCGATGAGTCGTCATGCCGGATGTTGGGTCGGCCTCAAGCTGGTGACCGAGGTGGTCGAGGGGTCGGGCACGGTTCTGGTGTCGCCCGACAGCCCGTCGATCGTGCTGCCGGAACATCCCGACGGCGCGTCGGACGTGCACATCAAGCGTTTCGAGATGCCCGCGCAGCAGGAAGTGCGGCTGTACCAGCGGCGCTTGCCGGCCTCGCTGGCCTATGCGCGGGCCAACGGTCTGAACCGCATCGTCAACGAGGCGCCCAACGCGCGGATCGGGATCGTCAGTGCAGGCAAGTCATGGGCCGACACCCGGCAGGCAATGCAGCGCCTGGGTCTGCCGTCGAGCCCGGCGGGCATTCGCCTGCTCAAGGTCGGCATGGTGTGGCCGCTCGACCCGGGGATCGTCGTGGCGTTCGCGCGCGGCCTGGACACCATCCTGGTCGTCGAGGAAAAGCGCCCGCTGATCGAGGACCAGCTCAAGTCCATCCTGTTCGACGCCGGGCCGGGCCTCGGCCACCCACGAGTGGTCGGCAAGTTTGACGGTTCCAGCGCATGGGCGCCGAGTGCCGGTGCCCCGGTGCTGTCGATGGTCGGCGAGCTCAATCCGGCGGTCATCGCCGAACGCATCGCCGCATTGCCGGGTGTCGCGACGCTACTGCCCGCGGGCACTCCTGCGGCCGTGGTGGCGCATCCCGTGACGCGGCCGGTCGATCTGCCACTGGTGAGTGATCGGACGCCGACCTTCTGTTCAGGTTGCCCGCACAGCACCTCGACGCGCGTGCCCGAGGGCAGCCTCGCACTGGCAGGGATCGGCTGCCACGGGATGGCGATCCTGCTGTATCCGGATCGCACGGGGCCGATGTCGCACATGGGCGGCGAGGGCGCGATGTGGGTCGGTCAGTCGCCGTTCACCGACGAGCCTCACGTGTTCGCCAACATCGGCGACGGAACCTACTATCACTCGGGGTTCCTGGCGATCCGGCAAGCCGTGGCGGCCAAGGTGTCGATCACCTACAAGCTGCTGCTCAACGGCTTCGTGTCCATGACGGGCGGGCAGCCGATCGAAGGCGAGCTGACCCCAGCGCAGGTGGCCGCTGAACTCCATGCCGAAGGCGTGGCCCGCGTGGTGATCGTCACCGACGATCCCGCCAAGTACGAGGGTCGGCCGCTGCCGGCGAACGTGCCGGTCCACCACCGCGAGCAGCTGGACGCCGTGCAGAAGGAACTGCGCGAACAGGCCGGCGTGTCGGTGCTGATTTACGACCAGATGTGCGCGACCGAGCGGCGGCGCCAGAGAAAGCGCGGCACGATCGCCGACACCAGCGTGCGCACCTTCATCAATGCCGCTGTCTGTGAGGGCTGCGGCGACTGCGGCGAGCAGTCGAACTGCCTGTCGGTCGAGCCGCTGGACACCGAGTTCGGCCGCAAGCGGCGGATCAATCAGGCCTCGTGCAACCGGGACCTGTCCTGCGTGCAGGGCTTCTGCCCGAGCTTTGTCACGCTCAAGGGCGCCGCGCTGCGCAAGACGAAGACGCCGGCGGGTGCAACCCCCGACCTCTCGTGCCTTGCCGAGCCTGCGATCCCGGCGCTCGACACGGCGCAAGGGCTCATCGTCGCCGGCGTCGGTGGTACCGGAGTGGTCACGGTCTCCGCCGTGCTCGGCATGGCCGTTCACCTGGACGGCAACCATGTGACGACGCTGGACCTGACGGGGCTGGCCCAGAAGTACGGCGCCGTCATGTCGCACATCCGGATCGCCCGCGATCGCGACCAGTTGAACACCTACCGGCTGGCGAGTGCGGCAGCCGACGTGATGATCGGCTGCGACCTGATCGTTGCCGCGGGCAGCGAGGCTTTCGATCGCATGAAGCCCGGCCATACGCAGGTCATCGTCAACACCGACTTCACGCCGACGCGGGAGTTCTTCCGCAATCCGGATTGGAAGGTCGACGCCGAAGCCCTGGTTGCCCGGATGGCAGAGAGAGCAGCCCAGGTCGAGCCGATCGCGGCGACGCGGATCGCCCAGGACTTGCTCGGTGACCCGGTCGGGGCCAACATGTTCATGCTCGGCTATGCCTGGCAAAGAGGTTGGGTCGGCGTATCGCGGGCGGCAATCGAGCGTGCCATCGAGCTGAATGCCGTAGCGGTGCCCTTCAATCTGAACAGCTTCAACTGGGGCCGCATCGCAGCCCACGATCCGCAGCAGTTGCAGCGCGCGCTGAGTGCGGTGAGCGGGGGGCGACGGCAGGAAGCACCCAAACTGGAGCGACTGGCAGACATCGTGGCTCACCGAAGTGGTGAGCTGAAGGCCTGGCAGAGCGTGGCCTTCGCCGACCGGTACCGCCGGCTCGTCGAGCGGATCGCGGGCGCCGAACGCATCGTGACCCCGGGCATCGGCGACCAGGGCGGTCGAGAGCGGCTGGCCATGACGGTCGCCCGCTACTACTACAAGCTGCTCGCGTACAAAGACGAGTTCGAGGTGGCGCGCCTGTACTCGTCGCCGACGTTCCGCGAAGAACTCGAGAGAACCTTCGAGGGCGACTTCGAACTTCGCTTTCACCTGGGCGCTGGGCCATTTGCCCGCCACGTGGAAGGCAGCGACAAGCCGCGCAAGCGCGAAGTCGGCGGCTGGATCCTCTCGGCATTCGCGGTGCTCTCGAAGCTGCGATTCCTGCGCGGCAGCCTCCTCGATCCTTTCCGCAACAGCGCCGAGCGCAAGCACGCGCTGGCGAGCATCGCAAGCTACGAGGCCGACATGAAGCGCATTGCCGCGGAGCTCGATGCCGACCGTCTCGACCTGGCGATCGAGATCGCCTCCTGGCCGGAGCACCTTCGTGGATTCGGCCATGTCCGACTCGCGCACGAGGCCCGGGTCGCGGGCATGCGCACCGAGTTGTGGCAGCGCTGGGAACGCAGCGCGAAGGAGAACACACGATGATGCTGGAACTGACGGAGTTCCTGATCCGCGGCGCCTTGCTGGGCGCGATCTATGGCCTGCTGGCCTATCCGGTAAGCCTGCTCTTCGCGACCACGGACTCAGTCGACCTGGCGGTCGGTGCGTATGCCGTGCTGGGCGCCTCGATCGCCTTCGCGGTCGGAGGACCGACGGGCATCGTCCTTGCCGTCCTCGGCACGGTGGCGGTCTCCTGTGTCGTTGGCGTGCTGTCGATGTCCATCAACCGCGGCGCACCGGATCCCCTGGTCGGAGTCCTCGCGACCTTCGGCCTCGCGACTTTCCTCGACTCCCTGGTTCTAACGATCTTCGGCAAGGATCCGATGGTCCGCCAGCCCTTCGAAACCTTCTGGGAGCTGGGCCAGATCCGCGTGAGTCCCCAGGCCGGCATCAACCTGAGCGTTGCGGTCGTTCTGCTGCTCGCCTTGTACGTGTGGCTCTATCGCACGCCGATCGGCCGGGACATGCGTGCCTGTGCGGCGAGTGCACTGGCCGCCACGCTCGCCGGCATCCCTGTCAAGCGGATCTCTCTGCTCACGTACATGGCGGGCGGGCTACTGGCCGGAATTGCCGGGGTCCTGATCCTGTATACGACCGGCACCAACTACAGCGCTGGACTCGGGCTGACGATCTGGGGCTTCGGGGCCGCCGTCCTCTTCGGCATGACCAAGCCTCTGCGCGGGTTCGCCGGAGGCATCGCCATCGGCATCGTCCAGGCCCTGTCGGCCGGCTATCTCCCTGGTGCCTGGGCGACCGTGGCGCCCCTGGGATTCATCATGATCGTTCTGGCCGCCGGCCGTCTCAACGTGGCCCACGTCGCCGGAGGCCGCGCATGAAGCACTCGTTCGTCATGCGTCAACGCCCGACGCTGGTGCTCCTGGGGATCCTTGCGATCGCGTCGGGTATCACCTACGGCCACGCCTTCTGGCTCGACAACTCCATCATCATCGCCATCTTCGCCTTGATGGCCATCTCGGTCGGCTTGTGCTACGGGCAGGCCGGCATCCTCTCCATGGCCACCGCCGGCTTCGCGTCGGTCGGCGCATTCGGGACTGCCATTCTGACGACGCGTTACGGCCTGTCGCCCTACATCGGCCTCGTCTTTGCAGTCCTGGCACCGATGCTGCTCGCCTATCCGATCGCACGGGCGTTGACCCGCCTGTCGCCGATGCCGCTTTCGATGGCCACATTCCTGCTCAGCGGGATCCTCGAGATTGCCGTTCGCGAGGGCGGCGACTTCACCGGTGGCTACATCGGCTTGTCCGGCATCCCGCGCCTGAGCATCGCCGAGACCGCGCAGGGCATGCACTTCGTGGCCTGGGGGTTCGTGCTGCTGGCGCTGTTCCTGTGCATCAACCTTATGCATTCGTCGCGGGGCCGCGCGATCAACACCGCGCGCCACGATCCATTGCGTGCAACCGCCGACGGCGTGGCCGTGCCGCACCTGCTCGCCAGCACCTTTGCCGTATCCGCGGCGATCGCCGGCGTCGCCGGCTGGCTGTATGCCCATCACCTCACCTACATGGGGCCCGATTCGATGACGACACAGGTGTCGATCCAGGCCATGCTGATGGCCGTGGTCGGAGGGGCGCAGACCTTTCTCGGGCCCGTCGTTGGCGCGGCGCTGCTGCTCGTGCTGACACTTAACCTGCCGGCCGCCGAGACGCAGGGCATGGTCTTCGGCGGCATTCTCGTGACCGTCCTTCTTTTTGCGCCGCGCGGTCTGCTCGGAACGAACTGGAAGGCTCTGCTGCGCGGCAGGTCGTCCGGCCGCGGGACCGCGGGTGTCCAGGCCGCGCCAGCCGTGTCGGGGCCGGCGGTCGCTGGAAGCTCCGCCACGGATGGAGTGGGCTCATGAGCATCGTCGTCGATCGCGTCAATGTGCGTTTCGGTGGCGTCGCCGCACTGACCGACGTCTCGATCCGGCTGGACAGCGGGCGCGTCGTCAGCGTCATCGGTCCCAACGGTGCGGGCAAGAGCACGCTTTTCAACGCCATCACCGGGCTTGCCGTGGTCAGCGGTGGCAGCGTCCAGATCGATGACGTGGACGTCGCGGACACGCCGCCGTATCGCAGGATCGCCTGCGGACTGGCGCGGACCTTTCAGACCCCGCGGTTCGACCCGCTGGTCACGGTGGAGGAGGCTGTCCTCTGCGGCTTCTACCCCGTGTCAAGAGCCGGAATGTTCGGAGCTCTTGTACGCACGCCTGCGGTGGCGAAGGAGGAGCGCGACTACCTCGCGGCCTGCAATCGGCTCCTGGAGCACTTCAGGCTGGATGGCGTGCGCGACGCGGTCCTGGGCGAGCTCCCGATGGGGCAGGTCAGACTGGTCGAGGTTGCCAGGGCCATCGCGAACCAGCCGAAGTATCTGCTTCTCGACGAGCCCGCGGCGGGGCTTGCCAAGCCCGAGCAGGCGATGCTGACCTCCGAGATCCGGCGCCTCGCCGAGACGGGCGTAGGCATCCTGCTCGTCGAGCACAACTTCGGTCTGGTCCGACAGCTGTCCGATCACACCGTCGTGCTCGATCGCGGCGCGATGCTGATCGAGGGTCGGCCGGATGCACTCATGCAGGACCCGCGCTTCGTCGAGGCGTATCTCGGTGCCAGCCATCAGGACCATACCGAGGAGGCCGCGCAATGAACCCATCGGCAAGCCTAACGGCGGGCAGCCCGCTGTTCACGGCCCGATCGATCGGGGCGGCCTACGGACGCATACAGGTGGTCTTCGACGTCGACCTCGAAGTGCGCAGCGGCGAGCTGCTCGGCCTGCTCGGTCCGAACGGCGCTGGCAAGAGCAGTCTGTTGGGGGCCTTGGCAGGATCGGTGCGCGGCAGCGGCGAGCTGGTGCTCGGTACCCAGTCGCTGAAGTCGCTGGCTGCGCATCAGCGTGCGGCGCATGGACTCGCCTTCGTCCCCGAGCGGCGCCGCAATGTCTTCAGTGGAATGACGGTCCAGGAGAACCTGGCACTCGGCCTGCGGCTGTGCCAGCTGCACCGCCGGGCGCAGGTTCGAGACCGGATCCTCCAGCTCTTCCCGATCCTGCAGGAGCGGATGGGCGCCACGGCCGGCATGCTCAGCGGCGGGGAGCAGCAGATGCTCGCCATCGGGATGGCGCTCGGCAAGGAGCCGTCAGTGCTGATCCTCGACGAGCCCTCGCAGGGACTGGCGCCGGTCGTGCTCGACATCCTGCAGCGCACCTTCGAGACCTTGAAGCAGGAGGGCCTCGCTCTGCTGGTGGCGGAACAGAACCTCGCGTTCGCCGCAAAGATTTCGGATCGATATGTTGTTCTGTCCCACGGCGCGATCGTCGCCTCGGGCGGCAAGGAGGGCTTGCAGCAGCGCGGCGCGTTGCTTGCGGCCTACATGGACGTCGAGTAGCGACGCCAGTCACGGGGTGGTCGATTTCGACCGCGAATCACGTAGAGAACGAAGGAGAGCACCATGAAGATTGGAAAGCAGTTCGCCAAGCTGGCCAGGATCGGTCTCGCGGCGGCCACCACGGCTCTGATGCCGGCGGCCCAGGCGCAGGAGACCGTCAAGGTTGGAGTCATCCTGTCGGTCAGCGGCCCGGCCGCGGCATTCGGAATCCCCGAGCGCGACACCGTCCAGGTCTTCATCGACAAGTACAACGCAGAGTCGAAGGCTCGCAAGCTCGAGATCGTCTTCCACGACGAACAGACCAATCCGACGGAAGCGGCGCGCGGAGCGACGAAGCTAATCCAGCAGGACAAGGTCCAGGTCATTATCGGGCCGACGATCGGATCGAGCGCGCTGGCGTTGATGCCGATTGCGGCGGCCGCGAAGATCCCGGTGCTGGGGATGAACGGCACGATCTCGCTGACCGACAGCAAGAACAGCTTTGCACCGTGGTACTTCCGTTCGTCGATCAACGACGAGCTGATCGTCCGCGAGACGATGAGGCGGGGCGTCTTTGGGCCTACTCACAAGCGAATCGCGTTCATGTATCAGGAAGACGCCTACGGCAAGGGTTCCACCGAGTACGCGGAGAAACTGGCCAAGGAGCGCGGGATCGAGGTCGTGGCCTCGGTCGCTGCGCCAGGCAACGCGATCGAGTTGTCGGCAGCGGCCACGCGCATCCGCAATGCCAAGCCCGATGCCGTCCTGCTCTGGGCGTCGTCGCCGGCCATGGGCGCAGCGTTCCTTCGCGCGGCGCATCAGGTCGGGTTGTCCGTGCCGATCGTCGCATCGGCCGCACTGGCACAGCGCCCATTGGTCGATGCTGCCGGGGCCACGGCCGAGGGCGTGATGCTGGTGTCCTTGCCGCACTGGGACGAGCCGACGCCCAAGCTGATGAAACTCGAGGCGGTCCTGCGCGAAGCGGGTAAGAAGCCCGCGGGATTCGGTGAAATGCTCGCCGTGACGGCCGTCGTGGCGCTGACCTCCGCGATCGACAAGATCAACGGGCCGGTCACTGGGGAGAAGCTGCGCGACGCGCTCGAGGGTCTCGGCCAGATTGATAATCCCTATGTCGATGGGCGGTTTAGCTTCTCCAAGGACAGCCACGAGGGCTTTGCCGACGATGCGTTGAAAACGATCGTGGTGAAGAACGGCAAGTTCCTGGGGGCTGGCGGCGCACGTTAAGCTGATCAGGTGGAGGGCCGGCGTTCCGACGCCGGCACCTTACGCATCATCGATCAAAAGTCCTGCGCTCGGCGCTTGGTCGGACATTGGGAGCTTGAGGATGACGAGGAGGAGAAGCCGCGAGGAAAGCATGGCGGGGATCAAGGATGCAGCCGTCAGGCTGTTTGCCAGCCGCGGCTATGCCAATACCAGCCTTGAGGATGTCGCCAGTGCGGCGGGCTTCACGAAGGGCGCCGTCTACTATTACTTCAAGAGCAAGGAACGACTGCTGCTCAACGTCATGCAGGACATCGAGGGGCGCTCGATCGACAAGACCGTTGCAGCGGTCCACAGCCGGGACGGCGCGGTGCTGGAAAAGATGCTCGAGTTCAGCACGCTCCATGGTCGATGGGCGGCAGAGGCGCCGGACGATCTTGCGATCCTGATGCTGATGTCGATCGAGACGGCGAAGGCGAAGGCGAAGAACGGCATTCGCAAGCGCGTGCTGGCCTTCTACTCAAAGATGGAAGACCTGCTCACCGAGGTGATCGAGCAAGGAAAGGCGCGTGGCGAGCTGCCTGCTGGCTTCTCGACGGCAGAGGCGGTGACGAGGACGATCGCACACCACGACGGCAACATGCTCCTCTGGTATCGGAGCGGCTGCGACGCAACGGTGGGCCGAATGTTGACGGCGTCAGCACGGCATACGCTGGAAGAACTCTTCGGGAAATCGTCGCGCTGACGCAGGCGTAGTGGCATGCGTGGGGGCCGTCCGCAAGGTCGTCGCAAGCTCCTTCGACTGATCGACGCAGGGCCCGCAGGTCGGAGGGCTCGACGGGCCGGATTCGTGATCCAAGTAACTGGTGATGGTCGGGCTCTCACTGGACACATGGACGTTATCGAGACGCGCGCGGGCCGCCTGAGTCCGCGACAGGGCGAGGCTGATGAAGTGAGATGTCCAGGTGGGCTGCTTCTGGCCACCCAAGCTGCGACGCTGTAGGCATCGCAGGCCATGTTTTCGCCTTGACGTGATCCTTGGCCCACGCTGTCGATTGCCTATGTGCGCAACGACCGTGGGGCACTCGTCGGGGCAGTCTCACCTTCCTGGCGGCTGTCACGGTCAGTAGTGCCCTCAGGCGAGGTCAGCCGCTCGTCGCCTAACTAGGGTCCTCGACGATCGCGAAGTGGCCGATACCGTGAGCTCGCGGGTTGCCGTTGACTGACTGCAACCGCTGCATTGCTGTCGCTCAGGTCAGCGCGGCGAAGGACTGCAGAGGACCGGGAAAGGGTTCTCTGCCTGCTGCCAAAGACCTGTCGTCTGTTGAGCGCTCCTGCCGGCCTATCGATTCGCGAACGCCGCACTGAACTGGCTCGCGGCGATCGATGCCGTCACCGGCTTCTGCAGGAAGAGCAGCCCATGCTGTTCGATGGCCGCCACCAGTTCCTTCTCGTCGACTTCCTTGCTGCCCGCCTTGCCCGTGAGCAGGGCAATCGGACAAGTGGCGCTCCGGCTTCTCAGCCTGGCGACGAGCGCCTCGGCCGTGCCGTTCGGCAGGACCCAATCAATCACATAGGCGTCGAAGCTGTCGAGCTGCAGCGCCGCTTCGAGCTGGGCCTCGGTCGCAAAAGCCGCGGCCTCGAATCCCAACTCGACCAGGCCAGCCGCCAGGCCTCGGGCGACATCGATGTCGTCGTCGAGGATCGCGAAGCGGCGTGGCCGATCCGGCTTCGGCTCGATGATCAGCCGCCTGACCGTGCAGGCCTGCGGCGTCGGCGTGTCGCCGGCCACCATCACCACCCACTCGGTTCCGCCCTTGAGCGCGATCAGATCGCCAGGCCGGTGTTGAGCCAGCGGCTGGCCTGGCCAGAGCCGGCAGGTCACGCGCAGCGGCCCGGCGATGAGCACGCCGGTTTCGTAGTCCGCTGACTTCTGTTCGCCGAACAGGTCCACCAGGGTCTCGCCGTGGTGCGCGGCGACCGTCTGAAGTTCCTCTAGCGACCACGGCGCCATCCCCACCAGGCGGCGGTGCGCCTGGTGATACGACAGCTTGAGCAGCCGGGCAATGTGCGCCGAGTGCCTGTGCCTTGGTAGCCCCGCCCTGTCTAGCAACGCCCGGATGCAGGTGGCTGCAAGCGAGCCGTGACCGTCGACCTTGGCTGTCTCCGGCACGGGCGGAGGGGTGGCAGAACGAGTGTTCACCGCACACCTCGCGACGATTCATTGCTTATCACGCAACTTTTTGTCTTCATGACTTTGTCTTGATCGTGTAACAGAAGATATTTGCGCTACATGCACGTTTTACTCTGCTACATTGACGTTTCGCGCCACTGTATGGCCTCAGGTCTTCACCCCAGCAAAAGATTGGCAATGAAAGCACATTTCAGCACCGCAATCCGGTCTCTGGTGGGACTTGCGGCCCCTTTCGGCCTTGTTCTCGGCCTCGGTCTGGGGCTCAGCGGCCCGACGCACGCTGTCGACGGCTGCAAGCTCCTGCTGTGCATGGCGGGCAACTGGCAGAACATCGGCCAGTGCACCCCGACCGTGCGACAGGCACTGCGCGACTTGGCGCGCGGTCGCGCCTGGCCCACGTGCGGCATGGGCGGCAACAGCGCCAGCGGCAACCAGTACGTGGGGGCCGAGCAGTGCCCTGAGCAGTACATCACCAGGGCCGGGACCGACGAGAGCGGCCAGATCATCTACAGCTGCCCCTTCAGCGGCGTCATCCACGTTGCCGTCGAGGGCCAGTCTTGGTCACGCACCTGGTGGTCCCCATCGGGTGACTCGGTCGTGGAGTGGCTGCCCGCTGCGAAGGCGGCGTTCGCCAGCTCGCCAGATGCGATGGATGGGCGCTTCGACCGCGACCACGCGGCGTGGGTCATCAGCGAACAGGCCCGCCTCGCTGCCGAGGCTGCTGCCGCGGCCGCAGCGGCCCAAGGGGGCGGCGGGTGATCAACCTGGCCGCCCTCGTGCTGACCTGCGCGCCGCTGGTGGCGCAAGACACGGCACGCGCCCTGATCCAGGTCGAGAGCGGTGGCAACCCCTACGCCATCGGCGTCGTTGGCGGCGCACTCGTGCGCCAGCCCGCCAGCCTTGCGGAGGCGCTGGCCACGGTGGCCGCGCTGGAAGCGGCGGGGTGGAACTACAGCGTCGGTCTTGGCCAGATCAACAGGCGCAACTTCGCGCGCTACGGGCTCAGCCCGGCGACCGCATTCGAACCCTGCGCGAATCTCACCGCCATGCAGGGCATCCTGGGCGAGTGCTTCTCTCGCGCCAGTCGACGCACCGACCGTCGCGCAACCAGGCAAGCGGCGTTACGCGATGCCTTCAGCTGCTACTACTCCGGCAACTTCCTGACCGGTCACCGGCACGGCTACGTGGGCAAGGTCCTCGCAGCGTGGTCGTCCAAGGCGGAGCCTGCGGGGAACGCCAGGGCCGCCGGACTCGTTTCTTCTCAAGGCAGGCTGCCCGTACCCACGTCCAGGCCCGCCACTTCCGTCTCTACCCACCCAGGAGCTTTGCAATGAACACCCCCCGCTACCCGTCGTCGATCCGCCCTGTTTCCGCCACCGCCTCACAGGTCGGCCTCCGCGCAGCCGTCGCACTGATGATCTTCGGTGCCGCCCTGGCGGCCACCAGCCCCGCGATGGCCCAGGCCCTGGAGCCCGTCGTGCGCGGCGCCACCATCGCGCGCGACACCGTCGTGGCCATCACGCTGCTGCTGATGACGGTGGGCGTCGGCATGGCCGGCTACAAGATCATGTTTGCCGGCGCCAGCTTCCGCGACGTCTCCAACCTGCTGTTCGGCGGCGCCATCGCCGGCGCAGCCGCAGCGATCGCCGCAGTCTTCATGGGCTGAAGGGCCGGCCGGACACATGATCGAAACCGTGTTCAAAGGGGCCACACGCCCCCCGATGAAATTCGGGGTGCCGCTGGTTCCCCTGGTGGTCCTGCTGCTGCCGGGCTTCATCTCCGGCATGTGGCTGTCCACTTTTGCGAACTGGCTCTTCGCGCCGGTCATCTTCGGCTCGCTCACGGTCGCCTATGTCTGGATGCGCATCGTCACGGGCCGTGACGACCAGCGCCTCACGCAGATGGTCCTCAAGCTCAAACTGGCGATGCGCAACCCGAACCGGGTGCTGCGCAACGGGGCGCGCAGCTATGCGCCGGTGGCCTACCGAGGGGGCCGCCATGTTTGGCGCCGTTAGGTCAGCCCTTCCCGGCTGGGCCACCCCGCAAGGCCCTCGATATTGGGAGCGCGCAGGCAGGGAATCCAACGTCGGCGAGTTCGTCTCGATCGGTGCCCCGCTGTCGCAGCACGACACCGCGACGCGGGCGGGCGACTGCCTGCGGGTCTGGCGCATCGACGGCGTGGCCTTCGAGAGCGCCGAGTTCAGCCTCATCAAGGACCGGCACGACGCATGGTGCAACGTGCTGCGCAACCTCTCGGCAGGCCGCACGGCCATCTATCACCACCGCATCCACCGCCGCATCCACGACCGGTTGACCGACGCGACCGAGCCGGACTTCAGCGCAGCGTTCTCCAAGGCCTATCAAGACCGCATCGGCGTCGCGCCGATGATGTCCAACGAGCTGTACATCACCCTGCTGTACCGGCCGTTTCCGTCCGAGCTGGCCAAGCGCAGTGCCCGCAGCGCGAAGACCCGGCAAAGCCTCGCGGACCACCAGGCCCAGACGCTGGTCGCGATGGAACAGCAGGGTGCGCTCATCGAGCGCAGCCTGCGCGAGTTCGGACCGACCCTGCTCGGTTGCTACGAACAGGACGGGAACCTGTTCTGGGAGTCGGGCGAGCTGTTCTCGTTTCTCATCAACGGCGTGTGGCGCAAGGTGCGCTTTCCCACCGGCCCCGCGTACCAGGCTTTGCCGGACGCGCGCCTGACCTTCGGCGGCGGCATGCTGGAGATCCGGCAGGGCGAACGCCGGCGCTACGCCTCGATGCTGTCCATCAAGGAGTTCGCGGGCCAGGTCGAACCGGGCACGCTCGGCGCACTGCTCTACGAAGACTCGGAGTTCATCGAGACGCAGAGCTTCTCCAGCCTGCCACGCCGGCAGGCGATGGCGGCACTGACCACGCAGCGCGACCAGCTGCTCGCCTCGGACGATGCCGTGGTGACGCAGATCGCGGCGATGGACGTGGCGCTCGACCAGCTGGGCGACGGTCAGTTCGTCATGGGCGAATACAGCTACACGCTGGCGGTCTTCGGCGACACGCTCGACGAGTGCGGCAAGCGCGCGGCAAGCGCGGTGGGCGCCCTGACGGAGACCACCGCGATGGAGCTGGTGGCCGTGGACCTGGTGGCGGATGCCGCGTGGTTCTCACAGCAGCCCGGCAACTTCCAGTGGCGCCCGCGCAAGGCCACGATCAGCAGCCGCGCCTTCGCGGCGCTGACCTGCGGCCACAACTTCCTGCGCGGCAAGCGCGACGGCAACCCCTGGGGTGAAGCCCTGGCACTGATGCGCACGCCGGCCGGCAACCCGTTCTATCTGAACCTGCACGCCAGCCCCGAGGGCGAAGACAGCGAAGGCAAGAAGCTGCCGGGCAACACCATCGTGATCGGCTCGACGGGCTCGGGCAAGACGACGCTGCTGACCGGCCTGCTGGCCCTGACGCCGAAGTGGGCCGTCCGGCCCCGCGTGGTCAGCTTCAGCCTGGACCGCGACACCGAGATCGTGATCCGGGCGCTGGGCGGCGTTTTCTACAGCTTCGACCGCAACCAGCCCACGGGCTGCAATCCGTTCCAGCGCGCCGTGACGCCCGAGCGCATCGGCTTCTGGACCGAGCTGGTCAAGCAGTGCATTGCGTCACCCGAGATGCCGCTGCTGCCCAACGACCACGAGGCCATCGCGCGTGCCGTCGCGACGGTCGCTGCGCTCAAGCCCGAGCTTCGGTGGTTCAGCACGGTTCGTCAGTCGCTGCCGCGCTCCGGGGCCAACAGCCTGTATGACCGCCTGGGCAAGTGGTGCCGCGGCGGTGAGCTGGGCTGGGTCTTCGACATGGCCGACGACCGCCTGGGCAACCTGCAGGCTCATATGGCCATCGGCTTCGACTACACGGGTGTGCTCAGCAGCCCGGACGTTCGCACGCCGATCATGATGTACCTGCTCAACGTGATGGACGAGCTCGTCAACGGCGAGCCGTTGATCTATCACGTCGCAGAGTGCTGGAGGGCACTCGGCGACCCGGCCTTCGCGCCGTTCGTCAAGCACAAGCAGAAGACCATCCGCAAGATGAACGGCCTGGGGCTGTTCGACACGCAGGAGGTCGCCGACCTGCTCTCAAACGAGAATGGCCGCACGATGATCGAGCAGTCGGTCACCAAGCTCGTACTGCCCAACGCCGACGCCGACCGCGACGAGTACGTGGGCGGCCTGGGCCTGACCGATGCCGAGTTCGCCATCGTCAGGTCGCTCGGGGCAACAGGGTCACGGCGCTTCCTGTGCAAGCAGGGCAGGGACTCGGTCCAGTGCGAGTTCGACCTTGGCGGCATGGACGACGTCCTGGCCGTCCTCAGTTCCACCACCGAGAACGTCGAGCTGCTCGACCAGATTCGCGCTGAGTTCGGTGACGCACCGACAACTTGGCTTCCCTTGTTCTATCAGCGCGTGCGCGATCGGCGCAGCCAAGCCCGGAGGGCAGCATGAAACTTCAACCCACCACAGCCGCAATCGGAATGCTGTTCGCGTTCACCTGCGCAACGGCTCACGCCGAGCCCACCGGGCCGGCATTTCCTGGCAACGAGGCCGTGCGGATGGTCAATGGACAACGGGTAGCTGAGCTCCCGCCGCTTACGGCGGAGACCCAGCGATATCTCAAGTCCGGCTTTAAGTTGTCGCCCCCCCGCCCTGGCGCGGAGGTCTACATGATTGAAGGCCCAGACCAGTTGATGGACTGCACGAGCATCTACTTCTCGAAAACTGGCTGCATTCCTTCCAGTCTCGGCGAGAGCAAGCGTTCGCGATTCTGGACGGTCAAGCTCAATGGTGTCTGGATGCACTGTGAATCACGTGCGCCTTCGCGAAAGTGCGAGCCTGTTGCGGCCGGTGTACCTGGCGGCATGGGCACGGTGGAGTAAAGCACCATGTTCGCGAAGCTCGAAGCCTGGTTCAACACGTTCTTTCTCGGCTACGCCGCGCGCGTGTCTGCCGACCTGGCTACGGGTCTCGTGCCGGTGGCCCTTGCACTGGTCACCATCTACATCGCCATCTATGGCCTGGCGGTGATGCGCGGCGAGGCGTCCGAGCCAGTTGGGACTTTCGCTTGGAAGATGGTCAAGGTCGGTGCAATCTTGTCGTTCGCGCTGCCGGGCATGTACTACAGCGGCAATGTGGTGGCCTGGGCTACCGGTCTGCAAGACGGCTTGGCCGTCCTGTTTGTTGCGCCCAGGGCCGCAGCCGCCGCCACCGCCTTCGGCGCACTGGACCTTGCCAACACAGCGGCAAACGAGCAGCTTGCTCTTCTCTGGAAGGACGCCGGCATGTTCCGACTCGACCTCGTGCTGGCCAGCGTCCTGTTTTCGTTGGGAACAACGATTTTCCTCGTCCTGGGCGCCTTCGTGGGGCTCCTCGGCAAGCTCATTCTGACTTTCGCGCTTGCCATCGGACCGCTTGCGATCCTGTGTCTTCTCTTCAAGTCGACCGCACGCTTCTTCGATAGCTGGCTGTCGTTCGTTCTGAGCGCCATCGTGCTGTCGTGGTTCGTGTTCTTCGCCCTGGGCATGTCGCTCTATGTCTCAGACAGAGTCATTGCGGCGATTCGTGATGGCACGGCCTTTGTTGCTGCCGTACCTGGGGCGGTCGGCGCCCTTGAAGCCGCGGGGACCTACCTCGCGGTCATGTGTCTTCTCGGGATCGTTCTCTTTCAGGCGCCGTCCCTGGCCTCCAGTCTGACCGGCGGGGCCTCCATCCAAAGCGGCACTCAGATGGTCACGAACTCGATGGTCGCCATGCGCGCTATGGGCAGCGGTCGATTGGGCGGCGGCGGTGCAGCCGGCGGCGGCGGAAGCATCGCCCGCGGCGGGGGTGCTGCCCATATCGCCGGCAGAGCAGTCGGCGCCGTGGGCTCGGCTGGCGGTGCAGTCGCCGGTGGCGCACGCGCTGCGTATCAGCGGGTCGCCCTGCGCGGCAGGGCGTCGACGTGATGGGTCAACGTTCTCTTCAACCTCATTTGCAAACCACGGGAGTACAGGTCATGAAGCGTTCAAAGCTCCGTTCGGGGCTCGCAGCCTCCGTCGCAGCCATGCTGATGATGGGCGCCAGCGCGCCGGCGCGCGCCGGCATCCCAGTGATCGACGTGGCCGCGATCGTCCAGGCCGTGCTCGACGTGCTAAACGGCATCTCGCAGATCGAGAACCAGTATCAGCAGATCGTCGGCCTGGGCCAGCAGATCGAGTCGATCTCCAACGCCCGCTCGCTGGGCGATGTGTTGAACAACCCGGCACTGCAGAACTACGTGCCGCGCGAAGCTAACACGATGGTTCGCAGCCTGGAGGCCGGCGGCTACGGCACGCTGGCGGGTGCGTCGAAGGTGCTGCGCGACGCCCAGATGACCTACAACTGCATGGACGTCGATGACGCCGGCAAGCGCACCAACTGCCAGAGCACGCTGGCCAAGCCGTACCAGCAGAAGGCCTTCATGGAGGACGCGCTCTCCAAGGCCAAAGACCGTGTTGCCCAGATCAACAGTCTGATGCGCCGGGCCGGCGCGACGATCGATCAGAAGGAGATCCAGGAGGTCACCGCCCGTATCGGCGCGGAGAACGCCCTCCTGCAGCACGAGGTCAGCCAGATCGCGTTGATGCGCGGCCTGGCCGAGGCGGATCAGCGCGTGGCCGAGTCGCGGGCTCGTGAGGGCCAGCTGGAACAAGCCTCCCGCAATCGCCGGCTCGCCGACTTCATCCACGATTGAGGACTGAGAGCCGTGACCACCGCTGCGAGTATTGCCAGTTCGTCTCCTGCCCGGCCCGATGTCGCAGGTAAGGACGCAAGAGAGGATCGCCTGCCGCTGTCGAAGAAGGCCGTTGCGGCCATCGCGGCGGCCAACAGCTGGGAACAGGACCGCATCGCTCAGGCACTCGCCTCGGGGCGCCGTGGCTGGATCGCCGCCGGCGTCGGTGGCGCCCTGGCCGTGCTGGGTTTCAGCATGGCGACCTTTCAGAGCCTGCGCCCGCCGCCGGCGCCGTACCCGGTCGTGGTGGACCGGACGACGGGGGAGACCAGCGTCGTCGCCACGCTCGATGCGTCCAACGTCCCCGCGCTCGCTGCGCTGGACCAGCACAACGCCGCGGTGTTCGTGCGAGCCCGCGAGTCCTACAACTTCCAGCTGCTGCAGCGCGACTACGACCAGGTGGCCCGCATGACGGTCCCCGACACCTGGGCACCCTATGGAAGCCAGTTCGCTGGCGAGAGGGCCATGCAGACGGTCATCGCGGCGAAGGAAGAGCACCGGGTGACGGTGGTCTCCGTTCGGCTGACCCGGTCCCCCGTGGCGGGCAAGTCCGGCGAGGCGGTGGTGACCTTCGACCGGCAGATTCGCCCGACTCAGGGGCAGTCTCCGGTCACCACCCGTTTCGTGTCCACGGTGCGCTACGAGTACCGGCCGACTGCCATGAAGAAGCCGGCCGACCGCATCGAGAACCCGTTCGGCTACGTTGTCACCGGCTACCGCGCCGATGCCGACCTGGTGGCGCCAGCCAGGCCCGCGGACACCGTCGTGGGCGGCACAACATGATGCTCCCCTCGAGGTGGATCGCCCCGCTCGGTGTGCTGGGCGCTGCTCTGTTCTCGCCTGCGCTTCTGCTGGCCGCCTATGCGCAGTCGGTCATGCCCGGCCAGCGGACGACACCGGACCCGCGCCTGCGGACGGTGCTGTTCGCCGCCGACATGGTGGTGGACGTGCCGGTGCGCCGTGGCCAGATTACGCAGATCGTGCTCGGCGACGACGAGCAGATCGTAGGCATCCCCATCAGCGGCAAGGGATCGAACTGCAGCGACGAGACCCACACCTGGTGCATCGCCAAACAAGGGCGCGACCTGTTCCTCAAGCCGAAGTCGGGCGCCACCTCGACAAACCTCATCGTCGTCACCGACCGGCGCCGGCACGCCTTTCTGTTGCATCCCGTGGAAGGCGCGGGGCTGACGTTGATGCGCCTGACGGTGGCGGCACCAATGCTGCCGCGTCCGATCTTTGTCGCTGCGTCCCCGGTGCTTCCGACCGCCAGGGAATTGATCGACGAGCGCTGGCAGGCCAAACCCCTGGTCCGGAATTCCGCCTACTCGGTGGCCACCGGCAAGGACTCCGAGGACATCGTGCCGGTCATGGTGTTCGATGACGGCACGCAGACCTACTTCAGCTTTCCGAACAACAGGCCCATCCCCGCCGTCTTCCAGATCGCACCGGACGGCAGCGAGGAGATGGTCAACGCCCGGATGGACCCCGACGACCTGCTCGTCGCCGACCGCGTCGGCCGCCGGTTCGTCCTGCGCCTCGGCGAAAGCGTCGCGGCCATCATCAACGATGCCTTCGATCTCGACGGTGTGCCGCCCCAGGACGGCACCACCGTCCCAGGCGTGGCGCGCGTCGTCAAGGCAGCCACACCCGCCCGGGCTGCCCCATGACCGCCCCCGACACGCTCCAGCGGCTCGAAGGCGAGCCCGAGATTCCTTCCCTGACGACGCGAAGCGCCTCCAGCCACAAGCCGATCATTGCCGCGAGCCTGCTGATCCTGTCACTCGTGGGAGCGCTGGGTTTTGCCGCCACGCGCTACTTCGGCAACAAGGAAGCACCGCCAGAGGCAGCCGTCGACGTGGCGTCGGCCACGGTGGCGAAGCTGAAGTTCCAGGATCCGCCGGTCGTGGTACCGGTCCCTGTGCAGATCGCGGTGCCGGCCGTCAATGCCATCCCGGTCGTCGATCAGACCCGTGTACCCAGCATCGAAGCGGACTCCACCGCAACGGCCACGGCCATCCCGGTTCGGGGAACTGCAGGCGGTCGGCCGGCGAAACCGGCGGTACCGGTCGGTGACGAGTCGCCGTTCGGGCCTGGCGGCACCGGTACCGGATCCCTGGCCTTGCAGCAGGGCGGCGCCGCAGACCCGCCACCAGCATCGGGCATGGCTGGCGAAGCCCAAGCCAACATGAAGCGTTACCAGAGCCAGCTGGGCAACATGCTTGGACAGCTTCAAGGGCTGACCGACAAGGCGGCAGGCGGTGACAAGGCTTCTGCCGCTGCCCTGGCTTCCGCGATGGTCCTGCCGGGAACGAACATGAATGCGGCGGCCCAGGCCAACCCCGCCCTGTTCGGCTCGATGGAGCGCTCGGCCACGCCCACCGTGGCGGCCGGCCTGCTGGGCAACCGCAGCCTGACCCTGCCCAAGGGCGTGCTGTTCACCTGCAGCCTCAAGACAAGGGTGATCTCGGCCACCAGCGGCTTCGTCGCCTGCCAGGTCCAGCGCAACGTCTTCTCGGACGACGGCAAGGTGGTGCTGGCCGAACGCGGCTCGCACCTGGACGGCGAATATCGGGTGGTGCAGGTGCGCCCCGGCGTGACCCGCATCCCGGTGCTGTGGACCCGGCTGCGCACGCCCAACGGCGTGACGGTCGATCTGGACTCCCCCGGCACCGGCGCCCTCGGCGAAAGCGGCATCGGCGGCTACGTCGACAACCGTTGGGTAGAGCGCCTCGGCGCCGCCATGCTTGTGTCGCTCATCAATGACGCGGTGAAGATCGCAGCGCTTGACGCCACCACATCGACGGGAAGCTCCACTGTGCTGCTGCCAAGCACAACGGAGACTGGCTCGAAGCTCGCCGAGAAGGTGCTCGAAGCGACGATCAACATCCCGCCGCTGCTGTACCAGAACCAGGGCAGCGTCGTGGGCGTGTACGTCGCCCGCGATGTGGACTTCTCGAAGGTCTACGCACTGGAGCCCCGGTGAGCGCCGCGTCCGCTCGTTCTCCAGTGATTCGGGCCGTCCCTTCACCACAGTTCGTCCTGCGCTCCGACGCCACCGTCACCGAGTTCCTGCAGCCGATCCGCGACATGCTCGATGACAGCCGTGTCAACGAGCTGTGCGTGAACCAGCCCGGCGAGGTCTTCGTCGAACGCGCCGGAGTCTGGCAGCGCCACGAGATCCCCGAGTTCACGTTCCGGCACTGCCAGAGCCTGGCCACCGCGATCGCGACGCTGACCGGCCAGCACACCAACGAACAGAACCCGTTGCTCAGTGCCGCCCTCTCGACGGGCGAGCGCGTGCAGATCGTCCAGCCCAGCGCCACGCCGGCCGACCAGATCGGTGTGTGCATCCGCAAGCCTTCGATGCAGGTGCGCCGGCTGGAGGACTTCGCGGCCCAGGGCCTGTTCGGTCGGGTGCGAGAGACCAGCCGCGAACTGGAGCCCTTTGAGCGCGAACTGCTGGACCTGAAAGCGCACGGCAAGTTCGTCGAGTTCTTCCGCCTGGCCGTCCAGTCGCACCAGACGATGGTGGTGGCCGGCAAGACGGGGTCGGGCAAGACCACCTTCATGAAGGGTCTGGTCGAAGAGGTTCCGGTCACCGAGCGGCTCATCACCATCGAGGACGCGGCCGAGCTGACCTTGCCCAGCCACCCGAACAAGCTGCACCTGTTCTATTCCAAGGGCGGACAGGGGGCCAGCGCGGTGTCGGCGAAGCTGCTGCTGGAGGCCTGCCTTCGCCTGCGCCCGGACCGCATCTTCCTGGCCGAGATGCGGGGCGAGGAAGCGTTCCATTTCCTGCGCCTGGCGGCCTCGGGACATCCGGGCAGCGTGACGAGCGTTCACGCCGGCAGCTGCGAACTCGCGTTCGAGCAGATCTCCCTGATGGTGCGGGAGTCGGCGGGCGGTGGCGGGATGACGATGCCGGAGATCAACCGCCTGGCGCGCTCGGTGATCGATATCGTGGTGCACTTCGGCGTCGACGCCGGTGGCCGCTTCATCAGCGGCATCCACTACGACCCCCAGGCCCGTTGGCGGGATGCGGCATGAGCACTGCACGTACCGTTCCAGGCGCGCGTGCAGCCCCGGCGACGCGTGCTGTCAAGGCGAGACCGTCGCCCACCGCAAGGCGAGTGCTGATCGCCCTGGGCGTGGCCACCTACCTCGGCGCCACTGCGGCGGCCACGGTCTACGGCAGCGCCGCGCTCTACATGCTGTTCCACAAGCAGCTACCCTGGAAAGCACAGGCCGGCATCACGGCCGGCACCATGTCGGCGTTCTGGTCCGCTTATGGGTCAGGTCCCTCTGCCGATCCCAGGGAGCGCAAGAAGCTCCAGCTTGCCCTGATGGTCCCGCCGTTCGTGCTGCTGTTGCTGGTGCCCATGGGCATCGCAGCCGCCAGCCAGAAGCGCCGCGAGCTGCATGGCTCGGCGCGTTTTGCCAGCGCCAACGAGGTACGCGACGCCGGGCTGCTGGGCGGGCAGGGGATCATCGTCGGCAAGTACCGGGACCGGTTCTTGATGCTGCCGGGCAACCAGTCGGTGATGCTCAGCGCGCCGACCCGCAGCGGCAAGGGCGTCGGGGTGGTGGTGCCGAACCTGCTGGCCTGGCAGGACAGCGCCGTGGTCGTCGACATCAAGTCGGAGAACTGGGCGATCACGGCGGGGTTTCGGGCGGCGCACGGGCAGGCCGTCTATGCCTGGGCGCCCTTCGCCGAAGACGGCCGCTCGCACCGCTGGAACCCGCTGAGCGCGATCCGCCTGGCCGATCGCCACGTCGTTGGCGACACGCTGGCCATCGCACAGGTCCTGTACCCCACGGACGTGAAGGGCAGCGGCACCGAAGGCTTCTTCAACGACACAGCCCGCAACCTTTTCCTCGGTCTGGCCTTGTACCTGGTGGAGACGCCCGAGCTGCCACGCACCATCGGCGAGATCCTGCGGCAGTCGAGTGGCCAGGGGCAACCCATCAAGCAGCATCTGCAGGGCCTCATTCAGGATCGACAGACGCAGCGACGCACGGAGGGCTGCCCGCATCCGAAGGGTCCGCTGTCCGACGCCTGCGTCGATGCCCTCATGCGCTTCCTCTCCACCAGCGACAACACGCTGTCGAGCATCCTGGCCACGCTCAACGCACCGCTGACGGTTTTCAGCGATCCGCTGGTGGATGCGGCCACGAGCGGGGACGATTTCTCGGTGGCCGATGTGCGCCGCCAGCGCATGACGGTCTATGTCTGCATCCCGCCGAACCGGCTGGCCGACGCGCGGGTGCTGCTGAACCTCTTCTTCGCCCAGCTCATCAACCTGAACACGTCCGAGCTGCCCGAGCACAACCCGGCGCTCAAGCACCAGTGCCTGGTGTTGCTGGACGAGTTCACTGCCCTCGGCCGCATCAACATCCTGAACGCCGCCGTCGGCTACCTCGCCGGCTACAACATGCGCCTGGTGACCGTCATTCAGGCGGTCAGCCAGCTCGAATCGGTCTACGGACAGCACGACGCCCGCACCTTCGCAACGAACCATGCGCTGCAGGTGCTGTACGCGCCGCGCGAGCAGCGCGACGCCAACGAGTACAGCGAGATGCTGGGCACCTTCACCCAGCAGGAGAAGAGCCGCGGCCGGTCCAACAGTTCGGGCGCGAAGGGCGGCGGCAGTTCTCACTCCACGAACGAAAGCTCTCAACGTCGTGCACTCTTGCTGCCGCAGGAGTTCAAGGAACTGGGTGTGGACCGCGAAGTGCTGATCCTGGAGAACTGCAAGCCGATCCTGGCCGACAAGATCCGCTACTACACCGACCCGGTGTTCATGGCCAGGCTCATGCCGCCGCCCGAGCTGCCCGAGCTCGATCTCGCCACCCATCGGGCCCGGGTCGAGAACCGCGTGCGCCTGGCCGGCGACGACGAAGAGTTCGGACTCGACCAGATCGCGGTCGATTTCCATGGCCTGCCCCATCTGGAAGCCGACGCTTCACCCGAGCAGGTGCAGTCCTTCGTCAACGGGTTCTTCGAGGCGCTCGAGGGGGCGTCAAGCGCTCACGATCGTCCCCTCGACCCAACGACCAACCCGCAATCCAACCTGGAGCCGGCCCGCGCCGCGTAACAGCTATGCCCGTCTACCAAGCCATGTCTCGAACGATCCAGAAGGTGGCGACGACCACGCACACCGCCTGCTGCGTCGGCATCGGCGCGCTGCTGCTCACCTCGTGCTCGTCGCCCCCGAAGCCGCCTTCAGTGGATGAGTCGACCAGGCGGCCGGTCAACGCCCGCGCAGCCGTCGACCTGAAGGCCTGCCAGGGCGACCTGAGCCGGTCCACCCTCCTCGTGTCGGAGATGGCGCGCGCGGGCGCCGTGGCGACCGCGCGGAACAAGGCACCCCCACAGACTGCCGCTGCGATGGCCGGCTCCCCTGCCGCGGCGGCGGCAGCTCACCCATCCGGCAACCTGGTGGCGGTCGTGACCTTCGGCATGGGCTCTGCCACCTGGAGCGTTGAACAGGCGGACGCCGCCGCGCTGGTGCGGCGCGCCGATGAAGCGGCGGTGGTCATGATTCGGGGGCGCACCGACGCCACCGGCGACTCGTTGCCGGAAACCGCGCTGGCTCGCCGGCGCGCCGAGGCCGCGGCGGCGTTTCTGGAGCAGTCCGGGGTGCCCAGGGACAAGCTGCGGCTGACCTGGCAGGGTGCCGGCGATCCTGTCGCAGGGCTTAGGCCCTCCGAGCGCGGGCAAAGCCGGCGCGTGGAGATCGAGTTCTACACGGCAGCGCCGATGATCGTGAGCCTGCGCAGCGCCGCGGCGAACGGCAAGGGCACCACCGCAGCGAGCCTGTGATGAGCGCTGCCTCTGACGGAATCAACGCGGGGCAGGGCAGCAGCCAGTCCGGCAAAGCGGATACACCCGACCTCGATGCCCGCTCGCCCCTGAAAGGCCGTGACCGGCCACAAGCCATCCCGTCGGCGGGGCGGATCGCCGAGACTCAACGCGCTTCCGCCGCAGGCCGGTCGTCCATCGATCCGCTCGTGACAGACCAGGCGCTGACCGCTGCGGAACAGAAGCGCGACAACGGTGCCCGACCGCAGAAAGGAGGTCGACAGACACCGGAACCGGCCCTTGCCGATTCGCAGGCGCTGAAGGCCCTCGACGGCCGACATGAAGGGCTGCAAGCCTTGCCTGCAGGCGCCCTCAGTGCGGTCGCGGCACGGGAAGTTGCGACCAGCGACGTGGCCGCGCTGAACAGCTTTGCAGACAAGACGCTGCAAACGCGCGCGGCGGCCGTGATGGGTGACACCGCCGATCAGCATCCGGCATACAAGACTGCACTCAGAGAAGTCTCGCCGCAGTACGCCGGCCTGGCAGAGCGGGCTCATGCGGACGAACGGCAGCGGTCGACCGCGAAGGACGATAGAAAGGCATTCGAGTACGCAGACCGGCGTGACGATGCCGCCGACAGCATCGCGGCCCGGTACGCGACCATGGCGGTTGCCGGCCTGACGGCCAAAGACCTCCAGGGTCCTGCACTCGATCGCCTGGCCATCAAGGACAGCCGTGACCTGCTGCTGGTCGACGGGTATCCGCCGCATCCACGCGCCGGCGAAGCCAAGGCGCTGGTTGCAGACAGCCTCAAGAGCGAGTCCTACCGCGCCACGTTCGATCGGGAGACGGCCGAGTGGGCGGCTCACGGTGTGGGTCGGCAGTCCGGTCCCTCGGGGAGTCGCGGGTCGAATGAGTCACTGGACCAGGCGAGCACGTCACCCGCCCCTTCTGCAGACGCAAAGCAAAGAGCCAAGACACCGGCATCTGCCGAGCGAGCTGGCATCGACACGAACTCGATCCGCTCGGGAGGTGAGACCGCCGAGAAGCGCCGCGCGATTCCTCCGCTTGAAGACCGTTTCAACGTCAAGCGGATCGGATTGGTCGAGAAGGAGTATCACTTCAGGGACCAGGCTGGCAAGGTTGCCTTCACCGACAAGTGGCTGAGCATCAGCACCGGCAGCGAGAGCCCGGCAGCGCTCAAGGCCATGGTGGATCGGGCAGCCGAACGTGGCTGGGTAACGGTTCGCCTCAATGGATCACCGGAGTTCGTGCGGCAGGGGTGGGTTGCCGCCACCGCGCAGGGGCTCAAGGCTGTCGGCCATACCCCGACCGCCGCTGACCGGGAAGCGGCCACCAAGGAAAAGACGCGACTTCAGGTCAGCCGGGATGCGTCGGCGCCCCAAAGGCCGGACGACGACATTCGGCGGGTCCAGTCGGCACACGTCGAGCGAGTGGGCAGCGACCGAAGTGCGGCTGAGATGGGCGGCCAACGCCACCTGGCGTCCGCGATCGAGAAGGCGCTCGTCGACGGGAAGGTATCTCCCGAACTCCGCGGCCAAGTGCGGGCCATGATGACCGCTGAAGGCGCACGGAGAGTTGCGAGAGGCGAGCGGTTCAAGGTCCCTGTTTATGACTCCCGGGCCCCTCGAACCCATGCCAAGACGATTCAGCCCGGCCCGCAGCGGCTCGGCGACCGGGAACGATCGCGCTGACCGTTGGCTGGCTGCCATGCAATGGTCAGCTGTCGCTCGACGTCAGCTGATCGAGATGTCGCGCGGGGTTCCAGGTTTCAGCATCCGATCTCCCGTGCCCGGGAGCGAGACTCAAAGAGCTGCCTCTGGGTCTCGGCCTTCTCGACTCCGATCGACTCCCGCTCTGCCGTCTCCAGCCCGAGCAGGCGTCGATCCAGGAGTGCGCACTCGGCCTTGGACGCGGGCGACAGCTTGAACCGGCGACGGTAGACCGCCCGCTGCTCGACGCTCATGCCAGTGATCGGGCGTATCGCCTCGCCAATCATTTCGGTCGTTCGCTCGTCGCGAACGTCCTTCCCGACGCGCTCCGACCCGGATGATTTGTTCAGCCCCCGCGTCGGTTGGACGTCGACTTTCTGTCCGGCGAGGCAGGGTGCATCGGAGTAGAGGACCTTCCCGGCTTCCTCGCACCTGTAGACGGTTCGGGTCGGGTCGGGGAGCTTGACAGTCTGGGCGACGGACGACAGCGCCAGTACCACCAGACCGAGTCCGAGTAGGGTGCTGTTGAACAGGCTGGTCATCATCCAGGCGCATCCCTGTTGGGGGTCGGTGGCAAGCGGGTTACTTCGTCTTCGGAACTGAGCCGGGGCGGCCGTTGCATCCCAGCCGCGGCACTTGTTCACGCGGAAGTGTCGCGTCACCCCTCAGACCGGGCGTTGGCACGGCTCGCACGGACCATGAGCATTGCTGCATCAGCGTTGAAGGGGTAGTGATGGCGGAAACTGTGGCGGCCAACGACGAGTCCGTGCGAGCAGCGAACGACTCTATCAGGGCGGGAAATCTCGGCATTGAGGTCCCGAAGGGGCACATTGGCCCGGTCCTGCTATCAGAGACGGGTCGGACAGTTTGGTGGACTGGGCGAGTGGCGATTGGTCTGCGCTACCAGCCACAGCGGTACGCGGAGGCGTATGGTCAGTCGGCTCTGTGGCTCCAGGATGTATTGCTCAGGTGCGGCCGGAAGTAAGCATTGGTGGCTGAGGCGCCCAACGATCGAGCTGAGCGGAGGGTTGGACGTCACTGACCGCCGGCATGCATTCCCGGAGATTCGGGTCACTTCTTTCGATCGAAGAGCATCCGGCCAAGTAGCCCTTGAGGTCGGCACCGCCCCCCTGACAGTGCCTCCTCAATGAATGGCTGGGCAAATCCAGTTCCTTCCCTTTGAATTGCGTCGAGCGGCTTTGTTTCAGCCACACGGCGTGCAATGCAAGCGCACATCGGTTCGACTGATTCCAGGAACTCCGCCTCAGGGAATGGCTGCGGAGACGGATTGTTCGCCTTCGCTGCGGCGGCCGCGTAGTCGCGCTTGGCAGGAGTCAATATCGCGGCGGTGCACCCCGCACTGAAGGACTCCAGTTCCGCCTCGCTCCAGCCTGGCTGTAGCCCTGGCCTCGCAGTCGGTTCAATGGGTTGCGCAAAAGCGGCGCACGCGACGATGGCCAGCGCGGCGGCGTGAATCTTCAAGACATGTGGCAAGGCCATGATGCGAATCCCCCGTGGCGCTTACGTTTGAGCTGCTGCCGCAACGCATCAGGTTGAGCAGATGGCGAGGCCTCACCGAGCGGACGACAAGCGACACGAACGACTTGAGATGCTGACTGAATTCTTGTCCGGGTCCTTGGCGTTGGCGAACTGATACCCGTTTGCCTCGTGGATGGTGCCGAATTTCAGCCCCTTCTTCCCTGCGGCCGCGACAAAGCCTTTGACGTCTTCGACGTGGAAGGAAAGCTTCACCCCCACTTGGCCGAGCTTCGACGACTTCGCTGCTTGGTGAATCAAGATTCCTGCTCCGCCGCTCGCTGCTTGAAGCTCAATCAACCCTTCGTGGACTTCTCCTGTCGTCTTGAAGCCGAAGTGGTCGCTGTAGAAGGCCGCGGTTCTCTTGATGTCCAGAGCGTAGATGATGACAGTACCAAGAGGCGATTTCATGTCTTTGGGAGTTCCAGCACGCAGGAGGACTGAAGAACGCTGTTTGTGAGGCCGGCCGCAGCGGGTCAGGCTGAGCGAGGGGCCGCAGTGCTGGCATGCTGAACGAGCCTGGACATGTGCACCTTGCCCTTGTAGCCAGCTGTCGTGCTGATGGCAAGGGGTTCGACGCCCCAGACTTCAAATCCTGCTGCCTTGTACAGACGCATCGCCGACTCATTCCCTTCCGTGAGGGTGAGCGCAAGAGTGCGAATTCCTGCCCGCTCGGCCGCACCCTGGGCGGCGGCTTGCAGCAACTTCGTACCGACGCCTCGACCGCGGTACGCCGGCCTGACGTACATACCGAGGATCAGTGCGGAGTGGCGAGTCTTCGGCTTTGACGAGAACTCCAAGGCGACTGAACCAACCAGTGCTTCCTTGTCCCAGGCACCATAGGCCTGCGTGAGGCCAACGCGGGAACCGATACGCTTCACCCACCATGACATGGGTTCTGCTCTTCGCTCCTCCGCGGTAGTCGTAAACGCATCAGCCGCGTGCTCGTATGCCTCAAGCATGAGTTCGCGGTATGCGTGAACATGCTGTTCAGAGAGAGCGCCGATATGCATAAGATCTGTGGCCTGACATTCGAACGAAGCGGGCACCGCCGACGTGAAGCTGAGCCCGGATCGGCGCGAATGTAGCGCGTACCGCCGACCAAGCCCCGATCGCATGCGGCCTGCGAGTGGTTTGACCGAGGGGCCATGCCCACGGCCGGACCGGAAGTTCATCCATCGTTGCGGTCGTCGTCGACCTCCTCTGGCCCCTTGCTAGAGGGAGTGGCGCCCACCTCTTCGCCATCACCCCCCGACGTCGGTTCCCGGCGTCGATGAGTTGGACCTCGGCGATGGACAGCAATATCGCGCGACGTCGCGTCTCGCGCGGGTCCGCCACACGCAGGTCATCCAGCAACGCGGTCACGCCGATAGACTGTGGGGTCGAATCGCCCATGGATCGGCCCAGCGATGACGCCCCAGGATCTTCTGCAGCACAGCGACACCGGCCACCTCTGGCCCGAGGGTGCGGGCGCCAGCGTCCTGGACAGCCCACTGCAGGCGCTGCGGCACTTCCTCGTCGAACTGCGCTCGTGCCCTGGCGCGACCGACGTCGTGGCAGGCGACATCGTCACCACCGGCACATGGACCGACGCCTGGCCGGTGCGCCCCGGCGAGACGTGGACGGCCCGCTTCGACTCGGCCTTGCCACCCCTTGTGGTCGCCTTCGCGTGACGGGGGTCGCTGCCCGATCGTCCGCGACCGCGACCGCGTCCGCGTCCGCGACCCGTACCTGACGAAAGTCCACGCCGTGTCCGAGAACTGGTACGAGCGCAACGTCCTTCCCTACCTCATCGACCTGGCGTGCGGCACTCGGCCGACCCGCAAGCAGCGACTCAAGGTTGTCCCGCTGGCCCAGGGCCGGGTGCTCGAGGTCGGCATCGGCACCGGCCTGAACCTGCCCTTCTACGACAAGGCGCGCGTGCGCCGGCGCGCGTCAAGCTACTTGTCGCGTCGTCAAGCAGCCATCGGCTGCTTATCGC
>CAYJOA010000021.1:14889-40735 GCA_964371495.1 uncultured Rubrivivax sp. | reverse complement strand
TTGCCGATCTGGTCCTGCAGCGCCGGCACCAGCTTCGGGTGGGCGTGGCCCAGCGTGTTGACGGCGATGCCGCCCAGGCCGTCCAGGTACTTGCGGCCCTCGGTGTCCCAGAGCCAGCAGCCGCGGCCGTGCGACATCGCGATCGGCAGCCGGCCGTAGGTGTTCATCACGTGCGGCATCGGCCTCGGGGTCTGTGCGACGACGGGTTCTGGGGCATTCATGGGCGGCGGTCCTGGCTGGCCGGCAAGACATGCCGCGCATCGGCGCTGCGGTCACCTTGCGGGTGCGACGATTCTAAAGGGCGCACCTTGCCGCGCCGCCAGGCGGCACGGCAGGGGCCGCGTGGCCTTGTTGCCTGCTGCGACGCAGCAAGCAGCAGGCACAATGCGGGCCTTGCGTCACCCGCGCCTGCGCAGCGTTCTTCAATCCGGCAGGCGTTCGTGCCGTGCCGTCGCCGATGAGACCCAACCAGCAGCGCCAGTTCGTCATCCAGGGCATCACCGTTGCAGGCCGCACCTTCCGGCCCAGCGACTGGTCCGAGCGCCTGGCCGGGGCCATGTCGTCGTTCCGTCCGGGCGGCGGCGTCGGCGGCATCGGCGCCTACATCGGCTACTCGCCCTATTGCGTGCCGCAGGTCGTCGACGGCGTGAAGTGCGTGCTGGTCAGCGAAGCGCTGAAGGACATCGAGCCGATGGCCTGGGACTTCGTGATGAACTTCGCCCGCGACAACGAGCTGCCGGTCAACGAGGTTTGTGTTTTGCCCGCACCGGCAGGCGACGGGGCCAGAAACACGTAGGGCCCGCAGTGCGGGCCCTGGCGACTGCGAAGCCGGACCGTCAGGCGGCCAGCGCCAGCGCCTTGACCTTGGCCGACAGGCGGCTCTTCAGGCGGGCAGCCTTGTTCTTGTGGAAGATGCCCTTGTCGGCCACCGAGTCAATGACGCTTTGTGCCGACTTGAAGAGTTCGGTGGCCTTGGCCTTGTCGCCGCCGACGACGGCCTTCTGCACGTTCTTGACGACGGTGCGGAAACGCGAGCGCATCGACGTGTTGGCGGCGTTCAGCACCACGTCCTGGCGCGCGCGCTTGCGGCCCGAGGCGAGGCGAACGGTCTTCTTCTTGGCTTTGGACGAGGTGGCCATGCTGTAGCGTTGGAGCCCGTGCGTGGGCCCGTGAGGAACAAAGACCGCGAAGTATAGCATCGCCGGCTGTGAACTTGTTCAAAGCCGCCTCCACCGTTTCCCTGCTGACACTCGTCTCGCGCGTCACCGGTCTCGTGCGCGAGCAGCTCATTGCGGCGAGTTTCGGCGCCAGTGCGGCCACCGACGCCTTCAACGTCGCCTTTCGCCTGCCCAACCTGTTCCGGCGCCTGTTCGCCGAGGGCGCGTTCTCGCAAGCCTTCGTGCCCATCCTGGCCGCCACGAGGGAGCGCGAGGGCGACGCCGCCACGCGCCGGCTCGTCGACGCCGTGGCCACCGTGCTGGCCTGGGCGCTGCTGCTGACCTGCGTCGTCGGCGTCGCCGCGGCGCCGGTGCTGGTGTGGGCCATCGGAGCCGGGCTCGAGCAATTCGACACCGCGGTGGTGCTGACGCGCTGGATGTTTCCCTACATCGGCTTCATGTCGATGGTGGCGTTGGCCGCCGGCATCCTGAACACCTGGAAACGCTTCGCGGTGCCCGCGGTGACGCCGGTGCTGCTGAACCTGTGCGTCATCGGCGCCGCCTGGTGGGGGGCGCCGCGGCTGGCCGCCGCCGGCATCGACCCGATCTATGCGCTGGCCGGCGGCGTCATGCTCGGTGGCGTCCTGCAGGCGGCGGTGCAGGTGCCGGCGCTGGCCGCCATCGGCATGCTGCCGCGTTTCGGCCTGCTGCCCGGCGCCGTCGCCGGCGCCTGGCGCCACCCGGGCGTGAGCCAGGTCCTGCGGCAGATGGCGCCGGCGCTGCTGGGGGTGTCGGTGGCGCAGATCTCGCTGCTCATCAACACCCAGATCGCGTCGCACGTGGCGGTGGGCGCAGTGTCGTGGCTGACCTACGCCGACCGGCTGATGGAGTTCCCGACCGCGCTGCTGGGCGTGGCGCTGGGCGTGGTGCTGCTGCCGCAGCTGGCGGCAGCACAGGCGCGGCAGGACATGCACGAATATTCCGAGATGCTCGACTGGAGCCTGCGCCTGGTGCTGCTGCTGGCCGTGCCCTGCGCGCTGGCGCTGCTGCTGTTCCCGGTGGGCCTGATAGCCGTGCTGTACCACTACGGCGCCTTCAGCGCCGCCGACGTCGAGATGACGGCGCGTGCGCTGCGCGGCTACGGCGTCGGGCTGCTGGGCCTGGTCGCGATCAAGGTGTTGGCGCCGGCGTTCTATGCCCGTTTGGACATCCGCACGCCGGTGAAGATCGCCATCGGCGTGCTGCTGGCCACGCAGGCGCTCAACCTCGTGCTCGTGCCCTGGCTCGGCCACGCCGGGCTGGCGCTGGCGATCGGCCTGGGGGCGCTGGTCAACGCCGGCTTCCTGCTCGGTGGCCTGCTGCGGCGCGGCGTGTACCGGCCAAGGCCGGGCTGGAGTGGTTTCATGGCGCGCGTCGCGGCGGCCAACGTCGCGCTGGGTGCCGCGCTGGCCTGGGCGGCGCAGGGCATCGACTGGATCGGCCTGCAGGCCCGCTGGGGCCAGCGCGCCGCTGCCGTCGCCGCGGTGCTGGTCGGCGTCGCCCTGCTGTACTTCGCCGTGCTCGCCGCCTGCGGCCTGCGGCCGCGGCATCTGCTGCGCCGCCGCTGACCTACACTGGCGCCAATGTCCGGTTCATTGCATTTCGAAGCACCCACGGCCCTGGAGTACTTTGCCGCACTGGTGGCCGACGATGCCACCCTGCCGGTGCTCGAAGCCGCCGTCGCGGTGGCGCAGGACGAGACACCGGGCCTGGACGTGCAGGGCGTGCTGGCGCGGATCGACAGCCTGGCCGACCGCCTGTGTCGGCGCATCCCGGCGGATGCCGCGCCGCTGCAACGGCTGCGCCTGCTCAACCGCTACTTCTTCCAGGAACTGGGCTTCGCCGGCAACGTCAACGACTACTACGACCCGCGCAACAGCTACCTGCCCGATGTGCTGCAGACGCGCCGCGGCATCCCGCTGACGCTGGCCTTGCTGTACATCGAACTGGCCACCCAGGCCGGGCTGCACGCGCAGGGCGTGTCCTTCCCCGGGCACTTCCTCGTCAAGCTGCGCCTGCCGCGCGGCGAAGTGATCATCGACCCCTTCAACGGCCAGTCGCTGTCGCGCACGGAACTCGACGACATGCTGCAGCCGCTGCGTGCGGGGCGGGGCCGGGTCGACGACGACGAGGTGCCGCTGGGCCTGTTCCTGCAGCCGGCATCGCCGCGCGAGGTGGTGGCGCGGCTGTTGCGCAACCTGCGCGAGATCCACCGCAGTGCCGACGACCTGGAACGCCTGGTGGCGGTGCTGCGGCGGCTGGTGATCCTGCTGCCGCAGGCCGGCGACGAGCGGCGCGAGCTGGCGCTTGCGCTGGCCGAGCTGGGCCAACACGGGCTCGCCGCCGACGAGCTGTCGCTGTACCTGCAACAGCGTCCGTCGGCCAGCGACGCCGATGGGCTGCGCCGCCAGCTCGCGGCCTGGCGGCGCCTGCAGTGAATGGCCCCATCCGCCGTGAACGTGCGATGAAGCAGATCCCGCTGGCGATCGGGCCCGAGCCGCGGCCCACCTTCGACAACTTCGCCCCCGGCGCCAACGCCGCTGCCGTCGAGCACCTGCGGGCGCTGGTGCTGCCGGCCGCGCCGGTGTACCTGTGGGGCCCGCCGGGCAGTGGCAAGTCCCACCTGCTGCGCGCGACGTCCGCCCAGTGCCAGGCGGCTGGCCAGGTGGTGGCCTGGTTCGACGCCGTCGACCGGCCGCCCTGGACGCTGCCGAGCGGCGCAGCGCTGGCCATGATCGACCGCTGCGAGGCGCTCGATGCCGACGCCCAGCACGCCGCCTTCGCCCTCTTCGTCGACGCCGCCAGCCACGGCGTGCAGATGCTCGCTGCCGGTCGTCTGCCGCCGGTCGACCTGCCGCTGCGCGATGACCTGCGCACACGGCTGGCGTGGGGCCATGTCTACGCGCTCGCGCCGCTGGCCGAGGCCGAGACGCGCGCCGTGTTGCGCCGCGAGGCCGACCGGCGCGGCATCTTCCTGTCCGACGAGGTCATGGATCACCTGTTGACGCGTTTCGAGCGCGACCTGTCGCACCTGATGCGCCTGCTCGACCGGCTCGACCAGTTCGCGCTGGCCCGGGCGCGGCCGGTGACGGTGCCGCTGCTGCGGCTGATGCTGCAGGAAGAGGGCCCCGAGGTCGTGCAAGAAGCGGTGGCCGGCGGAGTGCCGGCACGATGAAGCTGACGCTGTTCGACCTCGACGGCACGCTGCTGCCGCGGGATTCCGACCACGCCTTCGGCGAATTCGTCGTCGCGCTGGGCTGGGCCGATGGCCAAGAGTTCCGCCGCCGCAACGACGCCTTCTACGACGACTACCTGGCGGGCCGGCTCGACATCGACGCCTACGTCGATTTCGCCACCGCGCCCTGGCGCGACCGGGCGGCGTCCGAACTGGCCGCGGCCAGCGTGCGCTTTCTCGACGAAGTCGTGCGCCCGATGCTGCACCCGGCCGCCCTGGAGCTCGTGCAGCGCCACCAGGGCGCTGGCGACCTGGTGGCCATCGTCACCGCCACCAACGACTTCGTGACGCGGCCCATCGCCGGCCTGCTGGGCGTGGACGAACTCATCGCCACCGACCTGGCGCGCGACGATGGCGGCCGCGTCACCGGCACCATCCGCGGCGTACCGGCCTTCCGCGAGGGCAAGATCGCGCGCGTGCAGCAGTGGCTCGAGGCCCGCAGTCAGACGCTGGGCGACTTCGAACGCAGCACCTTCTACAGCGATTCCACCAACGACCTGCCGCTGCTCGAGCGCGTCAGCCACCCCGTGGCCACCAACCCCGGCCCCGCGCTCGAGCGCATCGCGCGCGCGCGCGGCTGGCCGGTACTGAAAATCTTCCCATGATCAAGAAGTTCATCAAGCGCCTGCTCGGCCAGGGCGACAAGACCCCGGCGCCGCCCCCCGAGCCGGTGATCCCGCTGGGCGCGCGCGTCGAGGTGCCTCAGCCCCAGCATGGCATCGACGCCGCGCTGCTCGACGCCAACGCGGTGCGCGTGGTGCGCACGCTGCAGGACGCCGGCCACGAGGCCTACATCGTCGGCGGCGCGGTGCGCGACCTGCTGGTGGGCCTGCGGCCGAAGGACTTCGACGTCGCCACCGACGCCACGCCCGAGCAGGTGAAGGCGCTGTTCCGCCGCGCTTTCATCATCGGCCGCCGCTTCCGGCTCGTGCACGTGGTCTTCGGCCGCGGGCGCGAGCACGAGACGATCGAGGTCTCGACCTTCCGCGCCTACCTGGACGCCGCCGCCGCCGACCAGGTGCCCGGCAACGAAAAGACCAGCAAGCACGAGATCGCCGACAAGAAGCACGTCGTCGACGCCAGCGGCCGCGTGCTGCGCGACAACGTCTGGGGCCCGCAGGTCGAAGACGCGGCGCGGCGCGACTTCACCATCAACGCCATGTACTACGACCCGCTGACGCAGACCGTGGTCGACTACCACGGCGGCCTGGCCGATGCGCGGGCGCGCGTGCTGCGCATGATCGGCGACCCCGACACGCGCTACCGCGAAGACCCCGTGCGCATCATCCGCGTCGTGCGCTTCGCGGCCAAGCTGGGCTTCAACATCGAACCGGCGACCGAGAAGCCGATCGCCGCCACCGCGCCGCTGCTGGCCAACGTGCCCTTGTCGCGCCTGTTCGACGAGATGGTCAAGCTGCTGCAGACCGGGCATGCGCTGGCCAGCATCGAGCAGCTCAAGAAGCACCGCCTCGTCGGCGCCACCGGCGGCGTGTTCCCGGTGCTCGACGCAGCCTTGTCGCTGGACGCACCCAACCCGGCGCGGCAGAAGTTCGTCCGCCTGGCGCTGGAAGACACCGACCGCCGCGTCGCCGAAGGGCGCGCGGTGGTGCCGAGCTTCATGCTGGCGTGCCTGCTCTGGCACGACGTGATGGAGCGCTGGAGCGTGCTCAAGAACGACGGCGAGGCGCCGTTCCCGGCGCTGCAGATGGCGGTCGACGCGGTCTTCGACGCCCGCATCGGCGACATCTCGGGCCGCGGCAAGCTGGCTGCCGACATGCGCGAAGTCTGGCTCATGCAACCGCGCTTCGAACGCCGCACGCCGAGTTCGGCGGCATCTCTCATCAATCAGCCGCGTTTCCGCGCCGGCTACGACTTCCTGCGCCTGCGTGCCGACTGCGGCGAAGTGGCCAGCGAGCTGGCCGACTGGTGGGAAGACTTTCACCTCGGCGACGACGACGAGCGCGAGGCCCTGCTGCAGGACCTGCGGGCGTCGATGCCGCCCAAGGTGCGGCGCGTGCCGGCGGCCGAGGCCGCGGCGTCGGCGCCCCGCGTCGCGCCGGCCGCTGCCGCGCCGGCAGAAGGCGATGCGGCACCGCGCAAGCGCCGCCGCCGCCGCCGCAAGCCTGCGGGCGAGGGCGGCGCAGGCAACGAGGGCGGACCCGGCGCCGCATGACGGCGGAGCGCGTCTTCGTCGGCCTGGGCGCCAACCTCGGCGACCCGCGCGCGACGCTGGCGCAGGCCCTGGAGGCCCTGGCCGCGCTGCCGCGGACGCGGCTGGTGGCAGCGTCGCCGCTGTACCGCAGCGGCCCGATCGACGCTGCAGGCCCGGACTTCATCAACGCCGCAGCCGAACTGGACACCACGCTGACGCCGCGCGAACTGCTGCAGGCGCTGCTGGGCATCGAGCAGGCGCACGGCCGCCAGCGTCCCCACCGCAACGCGCCGCGCACGCTGGACCTCGACCTGCTGCTTTACGGCCAGCGAGTCGTCGACGAGCCCGGCTTGGAAGTGCCGCACCCGCGGCTGCACGAGCGCGCCTTCGTGCTGCGGCCACTGGCCGACCTGGCGCCCGATCTGGTGCACCCGCGACTCGGGCACCTGCAGGCCCTTCGGGAGGTTGTCGCCGATCAGCCGATCCAGCGCCTGGACTGAAGGCAGGCCTCTGGCTGGCTCAGTTGCCACTCGAAGAAGCGCTGCCCGCCGTAGGCGATGGTGCCCATGAGCGCGGCGCCGCCGAGCAGCAGCGCCAGGATCGCCGCCAGTACCGGGCCCCAGCCGGTGGCGCGCACGGGCTGGCCGGGGTTGTGGCGGGCATCCCACTTCTCGTCGGGCGTCAGTGCCTGGACGATGGCGCTGAGCATGGCCAGCGACAACATCAGACCCAGCAGCGGGATCAGCAGCCAGGCCAGGCGGTCGTCCTGGCCCAGCGAGCGCAGCCGTTGCACGCCCACCAGCCCCAGCAGCGTCGGCAACGGGTGGGCCCAGGCGAGGCGGTCGCGTATGCCGTACAGGTACAGCCGGTGGGCGCCGACAGCGCCCAGCGCCAGCGCCAGCCACGCGGCCACGGTCTTGGATCGGTAGCGCGCCGGTTGCGGCTGCAGGTGCGTAGGGGGAGTCGGCATCGGGTTGGCTGGGATTGGGTGCATTGCCGCGCTGGCAGTTTATAATGCGCGGTTTTCGGCGCCGGCCCCACGGTGCTGCACGCGAGTGCACCGAGGGGCGTATCTACGGCGCCGGCCGCGGCTGGCAAGGGTGCTCCGTAAGCGCCGCTGCCGGCCAATTCGATGGCCTTGCCCGGTGTGTGTCTCGTGGCGCGGCGATCGGCTCCGATCCCTTAGGAAAGTCCAACATGGTCGTCATCCGGCTGTCTCGTGGCGGCGCCAAGAAGCGCCCGTTCTTCAACATCGTCGTGGCCGACTCCAAGGAGCGCCGCGATGGCCGCTTCATCGAGCGCGTCGGTTTCTACAACCCCATGGCCGCCGGTGCCGAACAGCCGCTGCGCGTGGCGCTGGACCGTGTCACGCACTGGTCCAGCGTGGGCGCGCAGCTTTCGCCGACCGTGGCGCGCCTGGTCGACCAGGCCAAGAAGGCGGCCTGAAGCGGCGACGGTGAGCGCGTCGGCTGGCGCCCCGCTGCCGGCGCGTGGTGCCGCGCCGGACGACGCGCCGGCGTTGCCCGGCGACGCGGTCGAGGTCGGCCGTGTGATCGGCGCCTGGGGTGTGAAGGGTGGCATCAAGGTCAAACCCTTCGCCGCCGATCCGCAGGCGCTGTTTTCCTCCAAACGCTGGTACCTGCAGCCGCCCGAGACCGTCATGCCGCAGGGCAACCGGGCATCGCGGCCTCTTCCACCGCTGCTGCGCGTGGTGCAAGCGCGTGAACACGGCGACGGCGTCGTGGCCACGGTGCAGGACATCGATGACCGCGACGCTGCACAAGCCCTGGCGGGCGCCCGCGTCTTCGTGCCACGCGCCAGCTTCCCGACACCCGACGAGGACGAGTTCTACTGGGTCGACCTCATCGGTCTGGCGGTGGCCAACCGCGCCGGGGTCGAACTCGGCACGGTGACCGGCCTCATCGAAACCGGACCCCACTGCGTGCTGCGTGTGCAGGCCGCGGGGGCCGATGCACCCGAGCGGCTGATCCCGTTCGTGGCGGCCTACGTCGATGCCGTCGATCTGCCCGGCCGCCGCATCGCCGTCGATTGGGACGCCGAGTACTGACGAAGCGGCCGCCATGCGCTTCGACGTCGTCACGCTGTTCCCGGAACTGTTCGCGCCGCACCTGAGTCTGGGCATCACACGGCGAGCCTTCGAGTCGGCGCAAGTCGACGTGCGACTGTGGCCTTTGCGCGACTTCGCCGACGACGCCTACCGCCGCGTCGACGACCGCCCCTACGGCGGCGGGCCGGGCATGGTGATGCTGGCCGAGCCGCTGCTGCGCGCGCTGGCTGCCATCGCCGCCGAGCGTGGCGAGGCCCGACCTGCCGTGGTGCACTTCACGCCCACCGGCCGCCGCATCGACCAGGCCGTCGTGCAGAGCTATGCCGCCGGCACCGGTGCCGTGCTGCTGTGCGGACGCTACGAAGGCATCGACCAGCGCGTCGTCGACAGCCAGGTGACGGACGAGCTGAGCCTGGGAGATTTCGTGCTCTCGGGCGGCGAACTGCCGGCGCTGGCGCTGCTGGACGCGGTGGCGCGCTTGCAGGAGGGGGTGCTGCACGCGCCGTCGCACGAACAGGACAGCTTTTCCGACGGCCTGCTCGAAGGCCCGCACTACAGCCGACCCGAGAAGCTGACCATCGATGGTGTCGAACACGAAGTGCCGGCCGTGCTGCTGTCGGGCCACCACGGCGAAGTTGCACGGTGGCGCCGCGAGCGGGCCTTGGCGCTGACGGCGCGCCGCCGCCCCGAGCTGATCGTCGCCGCACGCCGCGCAGGCCGCCTGAGCCGCGGCGACGAGGCTTACCTGGCCAGCCTCGGGCTATAATTAAAGGCTTTTCGATCCTCTGCCGGGCTACCAAGACCTCTTCAACCCGCCCGCGACAAGATCGACCGGAGAACCGCTTGAACCTCATCGCCACGCTAGAGCAGGAAGAGATTTCCCGCCTCAACCCCACCATCCCCGCGTTTGCCCCGGGCGACACCGTGATCGTCAGTGTCAAGGTCGTCGAAGGCACGCGCAAGCGGCTGCAGGCCTACGAAGGCGTGGTCATCGCCAAGCGCAACCGCGGCCTGAACAGCAGTTTCATCGTGCGCAAGATCTCCAGCGGCGAAGGCGTGGAGCGCACCTTCCAGACCTACAGCCCCTTGATCGCCAGCATCGAGATCAAGCGCCGCGGCGACGTGCGCCGCGCCAAGCTGTACTACCTGCGTCAGCGCAGCGGCAAGTCGGCGCGCATCAAGGAAAAGCTGGGCTGACCTTCGGTCAGCGCGCGGCTGCGCCGCGCTTCGCGCCCCAGCGCGAAACCAGCTTTCGACGCGACCCGGCTCAGCCGGCCGCGTCAAATGCCGGCCCGCCACGTTGACACCCGCCTCACGCATCCTGAACCCGCAGGCGGTGCCCGTTGCAGGCACCGACGCCCATCTGCCGCCGGTGCCGGCGCCGGCCTTGACGGCCGATGCACTGCGGCAACGCTTCGGCCAGCGCGAACCGTGGCTGCCCGAGTTTCCCGGCGACGACCGCCTGCTCGCCGGCCGCGAGCCGGCACATGCCGCCGTGCTGGTGGCGTTGGTGCAGCGCGGCGATGGCCTGCACGTCCTGCTGACGCGCCGCACCGAGCACCTGCGCGACCATGCCGGGCAAGTCAGCTTCCCCGGCGGCCGCAGCGAGGCCAGCGATGCGGACCCCGAGGCCACGGCGCTGCGCGAGGCCGAGGAAGAGGTCGGCCTGGCGCGCGGCAGCGTCGAAGTCATCGGCCGCATGCCGGCGTACACGACCATCACCCGCTACGTCGTCACGCCCGTCGTGGCGCTCGTGCAGCCCCCTTTCGAACTGGCACTGGACGCCTTCGAGGTCGCCGAGGCCTTCGAGGTGCCGCTGCCGTTCCTGATGAACCCGGCCCACCACCGGCGCCACGTTCTCATGTTCGAGGGCGGGCCGCGCCAGTTCCTGTCGATGCCCTGGCAGGGTGCGGGCGCCGACGGCGTGCCGCGCGAGTACTTCATCTGGGGCGCCACCGCCGCGATGTTGAGGAACCTGTACCGCTTCCTCGCCAAGTGAAGCTCTATCATCGCTGCGAATGAGTTTCTTCGCAGTCATGTTCGCGCTGCTGATCGAGCAGCTCAAGCCGCTCCCACGCGACAACTGGATCCACGAGACGCTGATGTCGTGGGTGCGCTGGACGGGCCGCAACTTCGATGCCGGGCGACCGCACCACACCTGGGTCGTGTGGGGCGTGTCGGTGGGCGTGCCGGTGCTGACGGTGGCCGCGCTGTACCTGGCGATCGCGCACTACAGCCTGCTGCTGGCGCTGGCCTTCGACGTCGCCTTGCTCTACCTGACGCTGGGTTTCCGCCAGTTCAGCCACTACTTCACCGACATCCGCGACGCCCTGGATCGCGGTGACGAGAACGAGGCGCGCCGGCTGCTGGCCGAATGGCGCCATCTCGACGCCAGCGAACTGCCGCGCACCGAGGTGCTGCGCCACGTCATCGAACACGCACTGCTGGCGGCGCACCGCCATGTCCTGGGCGTCTTCTTCTGGTTCGTCGTGTTTTCGGCCCTGGGGCTGGGGCCCGTCGGCGCGGTGCTGTACCGCATGGCCGAGTTCTCCAGCCGCTACTGGGGCTACCGCCTGCGCGCCATGGACGTGCCAGCCAACGACGAACTGCTGGCGCTGTCGCGACGGCTGTTCGCGCTCATCGACCACGTGCCGGCGCGGCTGACGGCCTTCGGCTTTGCCGTGGTCGGCAATTTCGAAGAAGCCATCGGCAGCTGGCGGCGCGACGCCGGGCTGTGGCAACACCCCAACGAAGGCATCATCCTCGCCGCCGCCGCCGGCGCCGTGGGCGTGCAGCTGGGCGGTGCCGCGGCGCCGGGCGTCACGCCCGACCGTTCCAAGACCTTCACCGCCGGCGGCCCCGGTATCGCCGACGCCGCCGGCTCGACGGCCGGGGAACCGGCACAGCCCGGCCACCTGCACAGCGTGGTCGGTCTGGTGTGGCGCTCGGTCGTGCTGTGGATGCTGCTGGTGGCGCTGCTGACGCTGGCCAATGTGCTCGGGTGACTCCCGGCTGGCTGAACGCTAATAGCGGCTGCGCGACAGCTCGTCGTAGAGCATCTCGTAGATGCGCTGCCGCGACGCGCTGATGTCGCCGCGTTCGATGGCTGCGCGCACACCGCAGCCGGGCTCGTGGCGGTGGCTGCAGTTGTGGAAACGGCAGTCGCCCAGCGCCGCTGCAAAGTCCGGCATCAGCGTGGCCAGCCTCTCCGGTGCGATGTGGCGCAGGCCGAATTCCTGGAAGCCGGGACTGTCGATCAGTGCGCCGCGTTGCCCCGCGTCGCCGTTCGTGTCGAGCCAGTACCAGGTGCTGGTGGTGGTGGTGTGGCGGCCGGCGGCCAGTGCCTTGGAGATCTCGCCGACCTGGGCCGCGGCAGCGGGCACGAGCAGGTTGATGAGCGTGCTCTTGCCCATGCCGCTGGGCCCCAGCACCAGCGTCGTGCGGCCGGCCAGGTGCGGCAACAGGCGCGCGGCGGACCCGGCCGGATCGGTCTTCAGCGCCAGCTCGATGACCTGCACGCCCATGGCCAGGTAAGGCGCCAGGCGCTCGCGCGCCGCGGCAGCGGCCGGCAGGTCGATCTTGTTCAGGCCGATGAGTGCCGGAATGCCGGCTTCCTGCGCCGCCACCAAGGCCCGCGTGAGCTGCGATTCGCTGAACACCGGCTCGCCGGCCACCAGCATCAGCAGCTGGTCGAGGTTGGCGGCGAAGGACTTGGTGCGCCAGTCGTCCTGGCGGGACAGCAGGTTGCGGCGCGGCTCGATGTGCTCGACGACGCCGCCGTCACCGGTGGGCTGCCAGCGCACGCGGTCACCGATCACCAGCTCGCTCTTCTTGCCCCGCGGGTGGCACAGCACGCGCTTGCCCTCGGGTGTCTCCACGACGACGTGGCGGCCATGCGCCGCCACCACCAGCCCGAGGTCGAGCGCGGCGGTCGGCAGCCCTTCGGCGACCCGCGGACTGCGGGTGCTCAAGGCAGCAGCGCGTCCACCTTGGCGGCGCAGATGAAGTCGTTGGTGGAGATGCCGCCCACCGAATGCGTGTTGAAGCGCACCCTGCAGCCGCCGTAGGACACCAGCAGTTCCGGGTGGTGGTCCTCGGCATGAGCCACCCAGGCCACGGCGTTCACGAAGGCCATGGTGCGGTGGAAGTCGGCGAAGTCGTAGTGCTTCTGGATGGCACCGTCCGCCAGTGCCCAGCCCGGCGCGCGGGCCAGCTGCCGCGTGATCTCGACGCCGGACATCGGCGGCTGGCCTTCGAGCGGCCGGCAGCTTTGGGTGCTGAGGTCGGTGGCGTCACGCATGTCTTCACCCGCTCAGGCTGGCACCGGCAGGGCCGCCAGGCGCTCGGAGGCCGGCGGGTGCGAATAGTAGAAGCGCACGTAGACCGGGTCGGGCGTCAGCGTCGAGGCGTTGTCCTCGTGCAGCTTGAGCAGGGCACGCGCGAGATCGCGGCCGTCGGACTGCGCACAGGCGTAGGCGTCGGCCTCGAACTCGTGGCGGCGCGAGAAGTGGGCCATCAAGGGCGAGACGAAGAAGGCGTAGGGCGGCAGCGCCAGCATGAACAGCAGCAGCGCCAGCGCGTCGTTGGGCGCCGCCAGGTTGGGTGCCACGCCGAGGCCGGCGTAGAAGCCGCTCTGGCCGGCCAGCCAGCCCAGCAGCGCCAGGCCGAGCAGGCTGAAGCCGAAGATGCCCACCATGCGCTGCAGCACATGCTTGTGCCTGAAGTGGCCGAGCTCGTGCGCCAGCACGGCTTCCACCTCGCCGGGCGTCAGCCGCTGCAGCAGGGTGTCGAAGAAGACCACGCGCTTGGCCGCGCCCAGGCCGGTGAAGTAGGCGTTGCCGTGCGCCGAGCGCTTGCTGCCGTCCATCACGAACAGGCCCTTGGCGGCAAAGCCGCAGCGCTGCATCAGCGCCTGCACGCGGCTGCGCAGGGCGTCGTCGGCCAGCGGCTCGAACTTGTTGAAGACCGGTGCGATGACGGTCGGGTACAAGACCAGCAGCACGAGGTTGAAGGCGACCCAGGCCAGCCACGCCCACAGCCACCACAGCCCGCCCGACGCCGCCATGATCCACAGCACGAGCGCCGCCAGCGGCAGGCCGATCAATGCCCCGATCAGGGTGCCCTTGAGCAGGTCGGCGAGCCACATCTTCGGCGTCATGCGGTTGAAGCCGAAGCGCTGTTCGATGCGGAAGGTGCTGTACCACTCCAGCGGCAAGTCCAGCAGGCCGCCGATGGCGGCAAAGGCAGCCAGCAGCGCCAGCTGATAGGCCATGTCGCCCCAGCCCGGCTGCAGCGCGTCGCGCAGCAGCCCGTTCAGCGCATCGAGCCCGCCCAGCAGCGTCCAGCCCAGCAGCACGGCGGCGCCGGCGGCAGTGGTCAGCAGCCCGAAACGGCCCTTGGCCAGCGTGTAGTCGGCCGCCTTGCGGTGCGCCTGCAGCGTCACGGTGTCGGCAAAGGCTGCGGGTACCGCATCGCGGTGTGCCGCCACGTGGCGCATCTGGCGCGTGGCCAGCCAGAACTTGACGGCCAGCGACAGCATCAGTGCCGTCGCGAAGGCCAGCGTGAACGATGAAGGCTGCATGGTCTGCAAGTGTAGGCTTGGGCCAGAATCAAAGGCTTGGACACGGGCAAGGCACCATGAGCGACAACGGATTGACTCCCAACGAAAACAACCTAGTCTGGATCGACCTGGAAATGACCGGCCTGCTGCCGGACAGCGACCGCATCATCGAGATCGCCGTCGTCGTCACCGACCCCCAGATCACGCTGCGCATCGAGGGCCCGGTGTTCGCCGTGCACCAGAGCGACACCGTGCTCGACGGCATGGACGCCTGGAACCGCGGCACCCATGGCAAGAGCGGCCTGACCGCGCGCGTGCGCGCTTCCCTCATCGACGAAGCCGCTGCCCAGGCGCAGGTGATCGACTTCCTCAAGCAGTACGTGCCCAAGGGCAAGAGCCCGATGTGCGGCAACAGCATTTGCCAGGACCGCCGTTTCATGGCCCGCCACATGCCGGAACTGGAAGCCTTCTTCCACTACCGCAATGTCGACGTGAGCACGCTCAAGGAGCTGGCGCGGCGCTGGAAACCGGCGGTGCTGGACGGTTTCAAGAAGGCGCAGGCGCACACTGCGCTGGCCGACATCCACGAGTCGATCGACGAGATGCTGCACTACCGCCAGCATCTGCTGGCGGTCTGACGGATCGGCTCTGCGGCCGTCGCCGTCACACCAGCGTCACGCCAGGTTCGTACACTCGCGACATGAGCGACGAATCGCGGGCCGAGGCGCCTGTCTCCACGGGCGCCGCCGTGGGTGCCGGCGTGCCGCCCGCGACGCTGCCGCTGCTCGACCGCGAGCGTTCGATCCTGCAGTTCAACCGCCGTGTGCTGGCGCAGGCGCGGCGCGCCGACGTGCCGCTGCTCGAGCGGCTGCGTTACATCACCATCGTCAGCTCCAACCTCGACGAGTTCTTCGAGGTGCGCGTGGCCGACATCATCGAGGCCACGCGGCAGCCCGGCTCCGGCGTCACCCGCCACGACCTGGCGTCGGTGGCGCGGGCCGCGCACGAGCTCATCGACGAGCAGTACGCGCTCTTCAACGACACCCTGACGCCGGCACTGCAGCAGGCGGGCATCGTCGTGCTCAACCACGCCGACCGCAACGCGGCGCAGCGCAAGTGGGTGCAGCGCTTCTTCGAGACCCAGGTGCGGCCGCTGCTGGTGCCGGTGAGCCTGGACCCCAGCCACCCGTTCCCGCAGGTGGCCAACAAGTCGCTCAACTTCATCGCCCGCCTGGGTGGACGCGACGCCTTCGGGCGCGACAAGCACATCGCCATCGTCAAGGTGCCGCGTGTGCTGCCGCGCGTGATCCGCCTGCCCGACGAGCTGTGTCCGGGGCAGCAGGGCTTCGTGCTGCTGACCAGCGTCATGCGCGCCCACCTGGGTGAACTGTTCCCCGGGCGCGAAGTGGTGTCGTTCTCGCAGTTTCGCGTCACCCGCGATTCGGATCTCGACGTCGAGGCCGACGACGTCGTCAACCTGCGCCAGGCCATGCGCAGCGGGCTGACGACGCGCCACTTCGGCCTGGCGATCCGGCTCGAGGTCGTCAGCACCTGCCCGCCCGAGCTGTACAGCTTCTTGCTCGAGCAGTTCTCGTTGCCCGAGGTGGCGCTGTACAAGGTCAACGGCCCGGTCAACCTGGTGCGGCTGAACCAGCTCATCGACCAGGCCGATGGCGATGCCCTGCATTTCCCGCGCTGGGAGCCGCGCTGGCCAGACACGCAACTGCCGCGCACGCGTTCGATCTTCGAGCGGCTGCGTGAAGGCGACGTGCTGCTGCACCACCCCTTCGAGAGTTTCGCGCCGGTGGTGCAGTTCCTGCGCGAGGCCGTGCACGACCCCGCCGTGCTGGCCATCAAGCAGACCATCTACCGCACCGGCGCGCAGAGTGAACTGATGGACCTGCTGATCGAGGCGGCGCGCCGCGGCAAGGAAGTGCTGGCAGTGGTGGAGCTGAAGGCGCGTTTCGACGAAGAGGCCAACATCAACTGGGCCGAGCGGCTGGAAGCCGTCGGCGCCCAGGTGGTCTACGGCATCGTCGGCCTCAAGACGCACGGCAAGATGCTGCTCGTGACGCGGCGCGAGAAGGGCCGCCTGCGCCGCTATGCCCACCTGTCCACCGGCAACTACAACCCGCGCACGGCACGGCTGTACACCGACATGGGCTACCTCACGGCGGACCCGGGACTGACGGCCGACGCCGACGTGCTGTTCCTGCAACTCGCCAGCCAGACCCGCAGCAAGGCCCCGCACTGCCTGCTGACGGCGCCGTTCATGCTGCACCGGCGCATGCTGCGCCACATCGGCCAGGTGACGGTGGCGGCGCGGGCCGGCCGACCGGCGCGCATCGTCGCCAAGTTCAATGCGCTGACCGACCCCGGGCTGATGCAGGCGCTGAGCCAGGCCAGCCAGGCCGGCGCCAGCATCGACCTCATCGTGCGCGGCGCCTGCATGCTGCCGCCCGGCTTGCCCGGGCTGACCGAGAACATCCGCGTGCGTTCGGTGGTCGGGCGCTTCCTCGAGCACACGCGCATCCTGTATTTCCGCTGGGGCGAGGGCGACAAGGACGAGGTGCTCTACCTCTCCAGCGCCGACTGGATGAGCCGCAACATGTTCCGCCGCATCGAGGTCGCCTGGCCGGTGCGCGACAGCGCGTTGCGCCAGCGCGTCATCGACGAAGGCCTGGTGCCCTACCTGCACGACCAGCGCGATGCCTGGCTGCTGGACGGCGCAGGCCGCTACAGGCGTGTGGCCGACACCGGCGTCAGTGCCCAGCAGGCGCTGATGCAGCGCTACGCCTGAGGCACCGGCGGCAACGATGGACCTCATTCTCTGGCGCCACGCCGAAGCCCTGGAATTGCACGATAGGCAGGACGACCTCGAGCGTGCGCTCACGCCCAAGGGCGAACGCCAGGCCAAGCGCATGGCCGACTGGCTGAACCGGCAGTTGCCCGCCAGCACGCGCGTGCTGGTCAGCCCGGCGCGCCGCGCGCAGCAGACGGCAGCGGCGCTGGACCGCAAGTTCAAGACCGTGCCGGCGCTGGCGCCCGATGCCGACGTGCCGGCGCTGCTGCACGCCGTGCGCTGGCCCGAGGCCCGCGAGCCGGTGCTGGTGGTCGGCCACCAGCCGACGCTGGGCCTGGCCGCGGCGTATCTGGTGTCGGGTCAGCCGCAGGCCTGGCCGGTGCGCAAGGGCGGCGTGTGGTGGCTGCGAGCGCGTGAACGCGAAGGCGTGCTGCAGGTCGTGCTGCACGCCGTGGTCGGGCCGGAACACCTGTAGCGGCGGGCCGCTAGACCTCGGTCAGCGACAGCCGCAGCGAGCCGTTGCGGGCCCAGGAGGCGGCCTCCTCCTGCAGCAGGAACATCGTGCGCGGGTTGGCTTCGGCCCAGGCGCTGGTGTGCGTCAGCACGGCGTCGCGGCCGCGCGCGCGCAGGCTCAGCACCTTGGGGTCGGTCTGGCCGCGCGCATGGCACTTGATCACCGCCAGCCGCAGGCACAGCACCTGCCAGGCGAAGGTGGTGCTGGAAAGCTGGTCCTCGATCTTGCGCAGCCCGCCGCGCTGGCCCAGCACCAGGTCGCCGATGCGGCGCTGCTGGCTCTGCGAGAAGCCCGCGGCGTCGACGTTGGCCAGCAGGTAGGCGCTGTGGCGGTGGTGGTCGTGGTGCGACACCATCAGCCCCAGTTCGTGCATCGCGCAGGCCCACACCAGCTCGCGTCGTACCTCGGGGTCGGTGTCGGGCATCGCGGTGTCGAACAGCGCCAATGCCACCGCCGACACGCGCGCGGCCTGTGCGCTGTCGACGTTGAAGCGCTGCTGCAGGTCGGCCACGGATGAATCGCGCATGTCGCCGGGCAACTGGCGCTGCAGCGCCAGCAGGCGTTCGTGGAGGTCGATGATCACGCCCTGGCGCAGTGCGCCCTTGGCCGGCCAGAGGGCACGGATGTCGAAGTGCGCCGACAGCGTGTACAGGATGGCCAGCCCGCCCGGCAGCACGGCGCGGCGCTCGGGTTTCAGCCCGGGCAGGTCGATGCTGTCGATGTGTCCCGCGTCCAGGCAGCGTGCGATGCACCAGCGCAGCCCTGCCGGCGTGATGCGGCCGTCGGTCACGCCCGAGGCCTGCAGCAGCTGCGACACCGCACCCGCGGTGCCCGACGAGCCCAGCGCCTGCCCCCAGTGGTCGGGGGCGAACGATTGCAGGCCTTCCTCGAATTCGGCGCCGGCAGCCACCTGCGCGGCGCGGAAACCATCGCGCGTGATGCGCCCGTCCTCGAAATAGCGCATCGACAGGCTGACGCAGCCGACGCGGAAGGACTCCGCCATCGTCGGCGTGCGGCCCTGGCCCAGGATCAGTTCGGTGGACCTGCCGCCGACGTCGATCACCAGCCGCGGTTCGGTGCCGGGCTGCATGTGCGCCACGCCGGCATAGATGAGGCGGGCCTCCTCGCGTCCCGAGATGACCTCGATCGGGTAGCCCAGGGCCTCCTGCGCGCGCAGCAGGAAGGCGTTGCGGTTGCGCGCCTCGCGCAGTGTCTGTGTCGCCACGGCGCGCACCTGGGCCGGCTCGAAGCCTGCGAGCCGGGCGGCGAAGCGCCGCAGGCAATTCAGCCCGCGCTCGGCCGCTTCCTCGGTGAGCATGCCGTGGGCGTCGAGACCGGCGCCCAGGCGCACGGTGTCCTTGAGGTAGTCGATGCGCCTGTAGCGGCTCTGCGGCAGCTGCCCGATTTCGAGCCGGAAGCTGTTCGACCCCATGTCGATGGCCGCCAGCGGGCTGCCCGGGTGCAGGCGTATTTCCATACTCCGATGCTACCCGGCGCGCCTGCTCCAGAATCGCGCGCTCGCCACTTCGAAAGGACAAGCCCGTGCTCAAGGAAGACTTCGATACCCTCGTGCCGTCAGGCGGCGGCGTCAACCGGCGCACCTTCGTGCGCGGCGCAGTCGGCAGCGGCTTCGCAGCGTCGGTGCTGCCGGTGATGGCGCAGACCGCCGTCAAGACCGACACCAGCGGCCTGCTGGCCGGCGAGGTCACGATTCCCGTCGGCGCCTTCAAGATGCCGGCCTACCGCGCCGCGCCGGCCGGCCGCACCGGCCTGCCGGTGGTGCTGGTGGTGAGCGAAATCTTCGGCGTGCACGAATACATCGCCGATGTCGCGCGGCGCTTCGCCAAGGCCGGCTACCTGGCCATCGCTCCCGAACTGTTCGTGCGCCAGGGCGACGCGCAGTCCTACGGCGAGATCGGCAAGCTCATCAGCGAAGTCATCTCCAAGGTACCCGACGAACAGGTCATGGCCGACCTCGACGCCACCGTCGCCTGGGCCCAAGGGCAGGGCGCCGACACGTCCAGGACCGGCATCACGGGCTTCTGCTGGGGCGGTCGCATCACCTGGCTGTACGCCGCGCACAACCCGCAGGTGAAGGCCGGTGTCGCCTGGTACGGCCGCCTGGTCGGCAACTCGACGCCGCTGACGCCCAGGCACCCGGTCGACGTGGCCGGCGTGCTGCGCGGCCCGGTGCTGGGCCTGTACGGCGAGAAGGACAGCGGCATCCCGCTGGACACCATCGACAAGATGAAGGTGGCGCTGGCGGCCGGCAGCGCGGCGGCGAAGAAGAGCGAGTTCGTCATCTACCCCGACGCGCCGCACGCCTTCCACGCCGACTACCGGCCCAGCTTCCGCAAGGAAGCCGCCGAAGACGGCTGGCGGCGCTGCCTGGAGTGGTTCAAGACTCAAGGGGTGGCCTGAAGCCGGTCGAGCGCCGCCGGCGGGGCTTGACAGCGCCGATAACATGGCTGGGGTGACGCCGTCTCCTTGACGGCCGCGCCCCCACATGACCCTTCTGTACATCGTTGCAGCCACCCTGCTGGGCGGGCTGTTGTCCGTCGTCGTCGCGGCATCGCTCACGCTGACCGTGCTCAGCCGCGTCGTCAAGGGGCTGGTCAGCCTGTCGGCCGGCGTGCTGCTGGGCACGGCGCTGCTGCACGTGCTGCCCGAGGCCTTCGAGAGTCCGGCCACGCCGCAGGCGCTGTTCGGCACGCTGCTCGGCGGCCTGCTGTTCTTCTGGCTGCTGGAGAAGGTCGAGCTCTACCGCCACGCCCATCACCACGAAGGCGACGGCCACGACCACCACCACCACTTCGACGCCCAGCAGGCGGGCCGCGGCGGCCTGAGCGTGCTCGTCGGCGACGGCATCCACAACTTCTGCGACGGCATCATCATCGCCGCGGCCTTCCTGGCCGACAGCGCCCTGGGCGTGATCACCGCGCTGGCCATCGTGGCGCACGAGATCCCGCAGGAGGCGGGTGACTATATCGTGCTGCTCAACGCCGGTTTCTCGCGCCGCAAGGCGCTGTTCTACAACGCGCTGTCGGGGCTGGCGGCGGTGGCCGGCGGCGTGCTCGGCTACTTCCTGGTCGGACCCTGGGAGGCGGCACTGCCCTTCCTGCTGGTGGTCGCTTCGAGCAGCTTCATCTACGTCGCCGTGGCCGACCTGCTGCCGCAACTGCAGCGGCGGCTGTCATGGCACCAGACCGTGGCGCAGGTAGTCTGGCTGGGCGCCGGCCTGGGCCTGGTGCTGCTGGCGCGGGGCCTGCTCGACAGCCACGCGCACTGAAGCCCCCTGCGCTGGCGACGCCGTGGCCGGGGACTGGCCCGGTAGCTGCGGGCGGTTTCGGTTCAGCGCACGACCAGCACCGGCAAGGTGCTGTGCGTGAGCACCTTCTGCGTCTCGCTGCCCAGCAGCAGCGCCGTGACACCGCGCCGGCCGTGCGAGGCCATGACGATGAGGTCGCAGGCCTGCGCCTTGGCGTGGTCGAGGATCGCCTCCCAGGGGTGCAGGGCCTCGACGGTGTGGCCGTGGCACGTCACGCCGGCGGCAGCGCCGGCGTCGGTGGCGGCCTTGACGCGGGCCACCGCCACCCGTTCCTGGGCGTCGAAGAACTCCTGCGGCGGCACCGGCTGCATCTCCGAGATGGCGCTGTAAGGGAAGGGCTCCTTCACCGCCAGCACGTACAGTTCGGCGCCGCACAGGCGGGCGATGCCAATGGCCGACTGCACGGCCTTGGCGGTGATGTCCGAGCCGTCGGTGGGAATCAGAACGCGCTTGTACATGTCAACTCCTTGTGCGTATGGGGCCGACGACCGTGCGACCCATTGTCAGCTTCGAGTGTTCAGCAGCGCCGCTGCGCGGTCTTGACGCGAGTCAAGCGCGCGCCACCGGGCGCGACGGATCGCTGCACCATTCACTCCAGGAACCCGGGTACAGCAGCGCCCGATCGTACCCGGCATGGACCATCGCGAGCAGGTTGTGGCAGGCCGTGACGCCCGACCCGCACTGGTGCACGACCTCGCCGCCATCGGCACCCAGCGCAGCGAACTCCTGGCGCAACTGGGCTGCCGGCTTGAAGCATCCGTCGGGACCCAGGTTGTCGCGAAAGAAGCGCAGCGTGGCGCCCGGGATGTGGCCGGCCACCGGGTCCAAGGGTTCGACCTCGCCGCGAAAGCGCTCGCCGGCGCGCGCGTCGAGCAGCGTCAGCCGCCCCAGTTGCGCCAGCAGCGTTTCGGCGCTGATCGTCGGCATGGCCGGCGCGGCAGCGGGGTAGGGCGCTCGAGGCACCGGCGCCGGCGTGTCGGTTTGCAGCGTGCCGCCGGCCGCCAACCAGGCCGCCACGCCGCCGTCGAGCACCGCCACCGCATCGTGGCCCAGCCAGCGCAGCAGCCACCAGGCGCGTGCGGCATACGGTCCACCCTGTGCGTCGTAGACAACGACCTGGATGCCGGGCGCGATGCCCCAGCGGCCGGCGGTGGCGGCGAAGGCTGCGTGTGCCGGCAGGGGATGGCGGCCGTTGCGCCCGGTCCTGGCGCCGGACAGGTCGCGGTCGAGATGGGCGTGGAGCGCTCCGGGCAGGTGGCCGGCGGCCCAGGCGCGTTCGCCCGCCACCGGGTCGACGAGGTCGAAGCCGCAGTCCAGCAGCACCAGCGGCACCTTGGCGGACAGCAACTCACCGGTCCGTGCGGCCGAGATCAGGGTCTTGAACACCATGTCATGCATCCATTCAGGTTTCGGTGGGGGCGGCGCTCGCGGTTGGCGTGCGACCTCTCAGCTGCGTGGCGGCGACACCGGCGCCCATGATGAGCACCATGCCGGCCAGCGACATGGTGGTCACGGGGTCGTCGAACAGCCAGACGCCGAAGGCGAAGCCGAACACGATGCCCAGGTACTGCAGGGCCGCGATGCCCAGCGTGGCGCCGCTGGCGTAGGCACGCGTCATCATCCACTGCGCGGTCGTCGCCAGCAGCCCGATCGCCAGCAGCAGTGCCGCGCCACGCAGGTCGTGTGCCGACGCACCGTCGCCGACGCCGGCGAGCGCGGCGCCGGCGGCGACGCCGGTAGCCGAGAAGTAGAAGACGATGCGCTCACCCGGTTCGCCGACGCGGCCCAGTGCCGTCACCTGCAGGTACGCGGTGGCGGCCAGCAGGCCCGACAGCAGCCCCATGAGGCCGTGCCAGAGCTGGTCTTGTTCCAGCGTCGGGCGCAGTACCAGAGCGACGCCGGCAAAGCCGGCCAGCACGGCCGCCACGAGCCGGCCGTCGATGCCGCCGTCGGCGCCGCCGCGTGCCGGCCCGGTCAAGACCGCGCCACCGACCAGGAACAGCGCAATCCACACCGACGACATGTAGTTGAGCGTCATCGCGGTGGCCAGCGGCAGGCCGCCGATGGCGTAGAACCACAGGCACAAGGCCGTGGTGCCGCTGAGGCTGCGCCAGAAGTGCATTGCCGGCACCGCCGTGCCCAGGCCGATGCGACGCCAGCGCAGCACCGCGGCCATCAGCGCCAGGCCCACCAGCGAGCGGTAGAAGACGATCTCGCCGGCGCCGTACTGTGCCGAAGCGAACTTGACGCAAACGCCCATCAGCGCGAACAGGAAGGCCGCGTAGACCATCAGCAGCGGCGGCGACAGCAGCCGCTGCGCGCCGCCCGTGCGGCTGCCCGCCGCGTCGGCCTGGAGTGCCTTCGTACCGTGCACCGAGGTTCCCGCCCTGGGCGTACCCCGCCGGCTCAGGCAGCGGGTGCCAGCGGCCCCATCTCGCGCCGGTACCACTCGTGGAAGTGCTGCATGCCGTCTTCCATCGGGCTCTGGTAGGGCCCGGTCTCGTCGTCGCCGCGGTCCAGCAGCGCCTTGCGGCCGGCGTCCATGCGCAGCGCGATCTCGTCGTCCTCGATGCAGGTTTCCATATAGGCCGCCTGCTGCGCTTCGACGAGTTCGCGCTCGAAGGCGGCAATCTCCTCGGGATAGAAGAACTCCACCAGGTTCAGCGTCTTGCGCGGGCCCTGCGGAAACAGCGTCGAAACCACCAGCACATGCGGGTACCACTCGACCATCACCGTCGGCAGGTAGGTCAGCCAGATGGCGCCGTGCGCCGGCGCCCGGCCGCCACGGAAGGCCAGCAGCGTTTCGTGCCAGCGCCGGTACACCGGCGATCCGGGCTTGGCCAGCGCGTTGTTCACGCCCACCGTCTGCACCGAATGGTGGCGGCCGAACTCCCAGCGCAGGTCCTCGCAGGTCACGAAGCGGCCCAGTCCGGGGTGGAAGGGGCCGACGTGGTAGTCCTCCAGGTAGACCTCGATGAAGGTCTTCCAGTTGTAGTCGCACTCGTGCTGGATGGCGCGGTCGAAGACGTAGCCGCTGAAGTCGAGGTCGGCCGCCGGTCCGACCTGGGCCAGATCGGTCCCCACCTCGCGCCCGTTGCTGTCGAACAACATGCCGTGCCAGTTCTGGACCGGGTAGTTGCGCAGGTTCAGGCACGGGTCTGCGGGGAAATGCGGCGCACCCACGAGCTGGCCGCCGAGGTCGTAGGTCCAGCGGTGCAGCGGGCAGACGATGTTCTGGCGCGTGTGGCCGCGGCCCTTGAGCATCACCGCCTGGCGATGGCGGCAGACGTTGGAGATCAGTTCCACACCCCCCGGCGTGCGCACCAGGGCCCGGCCTTCGCCTTCCTGCGCCAGAGCGAGGTAGTCGCCGACCTCCGGCACGGCCAGTTCGTGGCCGAGGTAGCGGGGTGACTGCCGGAAGATGAGTGCCTGCTCGCTGCCGAACAGACCCTCGTCGAAATAGCTGGAAACCGGGAGTTGCGAACGACTGCGCTGGAGCGTTTCGAGACTGATGCTCAGGTCCGACATGATCCGACCGGATCCTCCTTGGCTGGTGTATCGACCCCCTCGCGCGTCGGTCCCAGGCGGGGCCGGCGGCAAACGAAACCGAAGCCAGGTGGCCACGGAGAGGGCGCAATTCTAACGACCGCTGGCAGATGCGACCGGCGTGGCGCAGCGCAAGGCCTTCTTTTGTCGCCCCGGCCCGCGGCCCCGCGCGCCAGGCCTGGGTGCGGCAGGAAGGCTTTGTCTAGAATCAGGGCTCAGATTTCATGTTCCGAAATGGCAAAAAGCGCCGCACCCGCCCCCAAAGAACCCGCGAGCTACGAACTGGCCCTGGCCGAGCTGGACCGCCTGGTGGCGCAAATGGAAGGTGGACAGTTGCCGCTGGACCAGTTGCTGGACGGCTATCGGCGCGGCGCTGAACTGCTGGCCTATTGCCGCGCCCGTCTGCAGGCGGTGGAGGAACAGGTCCAGCTGCTCGAAGACGGGCAGCTCAAGGCCTGGGGCCCGACGTGAGCGCTGGCGACTTCGACGGCTGGGCGCGCCAGCAGCTGGCCGACGTGGAGGCGGCGCTCGTTGCGTGGGTGCCGGCCGACGCCCCGGCCGGGCTGGGTGAGGCCATGCGCTACGGCGTGCTCGACGGCGGCAAGCGACTGCGTGCGCTGCTCGTGCTGGCGGCCTGCGACGCGGTGGCCGGCGAGCGCACGGCGGCGCTGCGCGCCGCGGTAGCGGCGGAGCTGATCCACGCCTACTCGCTGGTGCACGACGACATGCCCTGCATGGACGACGACGTGCTGCGTCGCGGCAAGCCCACCGTGCACGTGAAATACGGCCAGGCCCTGGCCATGCTGGCCGGCGACGCGATGCAGGCGCTGGCCTTCGAGGTGCTGACGCAGGACGGCACCATGGCCAGCGCGCTGCAGGCCCGGCTGACCGCGCTGCTGGCGCGCGCCGCCGGTCACGCCGGCATGGCCGGCGGCCAGGCCATCGACCTGGCCAGCATCGGCCGTGCGCTGGATGAGACTGCCCTGCGCGACATGCACCGGCGCAAGACCGGCGCGCTGCTGCAGGCCAGCGTGATGATGGGTGCAACTTGCGGACAGGTCGATGCTGGCGCGCAGCGTGCGCTGGCCGACTACGGCGCCGCCGTCGGGCTGGCCTTCCAGGTGGTCGACGACATCCTCGACGTCACCCAACCCTCCGAAACGCTGGGCAAGACCGCCGGCAAGGACCTCGATCACCACAAGCCCACCTATGTGTCGGTGCTCGGCCTGGACGCGGCGCGCCGCCATGCCCAGGACCTGCGCCAGCAGGCACAGGCGGCGCTGGCGCGCAGCGGCCTCGGCCCGGCGTCGGCGCTGCTGGCCGTGCTCGCCGACAAGGTGGTCGAGCGTGAAAGCTGAGAAGAGTGAATCCCCCCCGTAGCGCCTTCGGCCGACCCCCCCCCCGCGGCCCCTCCCCCCCCCCCCCCCACACCCCCAACCCGCCG
>CAYJOA010000021.1:10669-14879 GCA_964371495.1 uncultured Rubrivivax sp. | reverse complement strand
CCCCCCAGGGGGGCGACGCCAGCGGACCGGCCAAGCCGGATCCGCGGCGTCTGCTTGGCCGCTGCCGATTCGTTCATCTCGAGTGGCGTTTCGGGACCCTGGACTACTGAGATGGATACCTTGTTGAAGAAGATCCAGAGCCCGGCCGACCTGCGCCGGCTGTCGCGCGCTGAATTGCCGACCGTGGCCAACGAGTTGCGCCAGTTCGTGCTCGACACCGTCAGCCAGACCGGCGGCCACCTCGGCAGCAACCTGGGCACGGTGGAGCTGACCGTCGCGCTGCACTACGTCTTCAACACGCCCTTCGACCGGCTGGTGTGGGACGTCGGCCACCAGACCTATCCGCACAAGATACTCACCGGCCGCCGCGACCGCATGCACACGCTGCGCCAACTCGGCGGCATCGGCGGCTTTCCGCGCCGCGACGAAAGCGAATACGACGCCTTCGGCACCGCCCACAGCTCGACCTCGATCTCGGCCGCCCTGGGCATGGCGCTGGCCGCCAAGCTCAAGGGCGAGGACCGCAAGGCGGTGGCGATCATCGGCGACGGCGCCATGAGCGCCGGCATGGCCTTCGAGGCGCTGAACAATGCCGGCGTCAGCCACGCCGGGGTCAGCGCCGACATCCTGGTCGTGCTCAACGACAACGACATGTCGATCAGCCCGCCGGTGGGGGCCCTCAACAAGTACCTGGCGCGGCTGATGAGCGGCAACTTCTACGAGGCCGCGCGCGAGGGCGTCAAGGGCGTGCTGAAGGCCGCGCCGCCGCTGTTCGAGCTGGCGCGGCGGCTCGAGGAACATGCCAAGGGCATGGTCGTTCCGGGCACCATCTTCGAGGAATTCGGCTTCAACTATGTCGGCCCGATCGACGGCCATGACCTCGATTCACTGATTCCGACGCTGGAGAACCTGCGCAGCCGGCGCGGCCCGCAGTTCCTGCACGTCGTCACCAAGAAGGGCTACGGCTACAAGCTGGCCGAGGCCGACCCGGTGAAGTACCACGCCGCCAGCGGCAAGTTCGACCCCGCCGAGGGCTTCCCGAAGAGCGTGCCCAGCAAGCCGAGCTTCACGCAGGTCTTCGGCCAGTGGCTGTGCGACATGGCCGAGGTCGACGAGCGCCTGGTCGGCATCACGCCGGCGATGCGCGAGGGCTCGGGCATGGTCGAGTTCCACAAGCGGTTCCCGAAGCGCTACCACGACGTCGGCATCGCCGAGCAGCACGCGGTGACCTTTGCCGCCGGGCTGGCCTGCGAGGGCCTGAAGCCGGTGGTGGCGATCTACAGCACCTTCCTGCAGCGCGGCTACGACCAGCTGATCCACGACGTGGCGCTGCAGAACCTGCCGGTGGTGTTTGCACTCGACCGCGCCGGCCTCGTCGGCGCCGACGGCCCCACGCACGCCGGCGCCTACGACATCGCCTACCTGCGCTGCATCCCCAACTGCAGCCTGCTCACGCCCAGCGACGAGAACGAATGCCGCCAGGCGCTGACCACCGCCTTCCGCCGCGACCACCCGGTGGCCGTGCGCTACCCGCGCGGCACGGGCGTCGGGGCGGCCGTCGAGACCACGCTCACCGAATGGCCCTGGGGCCAGGGCGTCGTGCGGCGGCACGGGCAGCGGCTGGCGGTGCTGGCCTTCGGCACGCTGCTGCACCCGGCGCTGCAGGCGGCCGAGAAAGTGGGTTGCACGGTGGCCGACATGCGCTTTGCGAAACCACTGGACGAGGCCCTGGTGCTGGAGCTGGCGCGCAGCCACGAAGCGCTGATCACCGTCGAGGAAGGCTGCGTGATGGGCGGCGCCGGCAGTGCGGTGCTCGAGTGCCTGGCGGCCGCGGGGCTGGCGCTGCCGGTGCTGCAGCTCGGGCTGCCCGACCGCTTCGTCGAGCATGGCGACCCGGCCAAGCTGCTGGCGCTGTGCGGCCTGGACGCTGCCGGCATCGAGGCCTCGATCATCAAGCGTTTCGGCAGCCGGCCTGCGCTGGCGGCCGTCAACGCCTGATTCAAGCCTTTCGAATGGCGTCGTGTAATCCGCGTGACGGTGTCGGCGTGCAAACGCTGGCATGCTTGCCCACCCCATGACCAATCTCACCGACGCCCTCCACATTCCCGATACGCAAGGCGCGCGCGACGAACGCCACCTGGCGATCCAGCGCGTCGGCGTGAAGGACGTGCGTTACCCGCTGCAGCTGCACATCGCCGGCGCGGTGCAGTCGACGACCGCTCTGTGGTCGCTGGACGTGGCACTTCCGGCCGAGAAGAAGGGCACCCACATGTCGCGCTTCGTGGCCTGGCTCGACGCGCTCGACGAGCCGCTGGACGCCGCCGTGCTGCGCCAGCGCCACGCCGCGATGCTGGTCAAGCTGGGAGCCAGCGAGGGTCGCATCGAGGCCGGCTTCAGCTTCTTCCTGCGCAAGCGCGCGCCGGTCTCGGGCGTGCAGAGCCTGCTCGACTACCAGGGCCGCTGGATCGCCGAAACGCGTGCCGGCGCCACCGCGGTCTGGATGGAGGTCGGCGTGCCGGTGAAGAGCCTGTGCCCGTGCTCGAAGGAGATCTCCGACTACGGCGCGCACAACCAGCGTTCGCTGGTGACGCTGCGTGTCGAAGGTCTGCAGGCCATCGCCTGGCACGAACTGGTGCGCTTCGCCGAGGACAGCGCGTCGAGCGAGATCTGGCCCATGCTCAAGCGCAGCGACGAGAAGTGGGTCACCGAGCGCGCCTACGAGAACCCCAAGTTCGTCGAGGACCTGGTGCGCGACGTCGCGCTGCGGCTGAATGCCGACCCCCGCGTCGGCCGCTACCACGTCGAAGTCGAGAACTTCGAAAGCATCCACAACCATTCGGCTTACGCGCGCATCGAGCGCGCGTAAGGCGCGCGCAGCGCGCGTCGCGCTGTAGGCGCGACCCGAATGGATGGACGACGCTCATATCGCGCCAGCGATGTGAGCGGCGGCACAAGCACAGCACTTCCGCGCGCATCGAGCGCACTTGAGCGCCCTGCAGTGGCCGTCGGCGACGGCCGTGCTCAGCAGCCGACGACCTTGAACTCCACGCGCCGATCCAGCGCATCGGAATAGTCGTCGCGGCCGGTGCCGATCAGCGTCTGCCTGGAGCCCACGCCATGGGCGATCATGCGCGGCGCCAGCGGCGGCGCCTGGCGCGCGATCTCGCTTCTCACCGCTTCGGCGCGCAGCAGTGACAGACGTTCGTTCACCGGTTCGGGCCCGCTGGCGCTGGCGTGGCCCACCACCTCCAGGCAGCTCTGGCGCGCCGCGGCGCGCTTGGCGATCTCGTTGAACCACAGCGGGTAGGCCACCGGCCCGCTCCGGGGGTCCGACCACATGGCGGCGGTGCCGGGACGGAAGAGGAACTTCATGCCCAGGCGCTTGTTCTCGAGCCCCTGCTCGACGATGTGGCCGAAGGCCTCGGCCGCTGCCGCCCGGTTGCCCAGCCGCCAGTGCGTCAGGTACAGCCCGGTGTAGGTCCGCAACTGTTCGCCACCGGGGCTGCTGCGCGCGGCCTGGTAGAGCTCGCGCGCCGCGCTGTACTTGCCGGCGGCGTAGGCGTCGTTGGCCTCGGCCAGGGTGGCCGAGGTCAGCACGCGATCGATGTAGGCCGGGTGGATGGTATCGCCCGCGCGTGTGCCCTGGCAGGTGCGGATGTAGCCCTGCGTAGTCGCATCGTCGACCCAGGCCGGCGCATCGCGGTAGTAGGGCAGCGGCGTGGCATCGACGCCCTCGGCGTCGGCGAACGCCAGTCCCTTGCCGACCAGCTTGCCGGTCTTCAGGTCGGCCAAGGCCAGGCAGATGCGGTAGGCCACGCGCTTGCCCTCGGTCTTGCGCTCGTCGTTGATACCGGTGAACGTGCCGACCAGCAGCAAAGGCCCGCGCATCAGGCTGCTGCTGTTGAAGGGTTGCACCGCATAACGCGGGAAGCTGTCCTTGATGATCTTCGTGATGCGCGTGCCCAGGGCGCGCGTGGCCTGCGTCTGGGTTCCGGTCACGCCGTCCATCAGCGGGTCGATGACGACGTCCCACTGCGTGTCCGGCGGCAGCTGCGCCTTGCCCAGCAGGTTGCTGGCCGCGGCTTGCACGGCGTCGTCGAAAGGCAGCACCGGGAGCGGCGCTGCAGGTGCAGCCGGCGCCCGCGCCCGCGCCGCCGCCCCCCCCCCCGGCGGCGGCGCCCCCCCCCCCCCCGCCCGGCCCCGGCCAGCC
>CAYJOA010000021.1:0-10659 GCA_964371495.1 uncultured Rubrivivax sp. | reverse complement strand
GGGGAGCAGGGGCGCGGGGCCGGGGGGCGGGGGCGCGGGCGCCGCGACCGCGGGCGTGGGCGGCGTTGCCGCCGCCACCGCTGCCGTGCCCGTGCCTGCGGTGGCGTCGGACGCCGGGCCGTTGCCGGCCGGCGACTGGCACGCCACCAGCATGAACGCACAGGCAAGACAGGCGAAGAACCAGGCGGCAGGAGAGCCTGCGGACCGCTGCTTCATGATCGCTCCTCGTTCGGGCTAAGGCAGGGCGTGGAGTATGCCTGCCGAGGGCGGCACCGGGTGCATGCACCACGGCGCTGCGTGTCAGCGCGCGCAGCGGGTGTGGAAATAGGTCGTCTGCGCGGGCGTCAGCTGGTCACCGAGCTGCATGCGCAGCAGCAGGTCGATGCACGCCCGGTCCGCGGGTACCGTCCGCGGCCCGGGGTCCCCGCTTGCCGGCGGTGCAGACACGGGCCGAGGCGGCACCTGCTGGGGTCGTGTGCCGGCGGCCGCTGGCCGGGTGTCGCTTGCGGGCGCGCGCTGCTGGGCGAGAGAGGGGCGCTCAACGCTCGTGGCGGCGCCCGGCGCTGCGGCGGCGCCGGGAGCAAGGCCGCTGGCGACCGCGTTCGACGACGGCGCCGCGGCAGGCGGCGAAGTGCCTGTCGACGTCGCCTCCACGGCCGACGCCGCCGATGCCGCCTGCAGCGCCGACCGCGCTGCCGGCATGGCCGCCGGCGGCGGCCGTTGCAACACCAGCCACAGCCCGGCGGCCGCGGCGACGGTCGTGGCCACGGCGCCGAACCACAGCCGCCTGGCCAGTGGCGCCGGCACCCGTTGCAGCGGCGTCGCCGCGGCAGCCGCCGGCACCGCGGCGGGCGCGGTCGATGGCGTCGCGGCCGGCGTGTCGTGCGTCGATGTCGGCGCCGGCACAGCCACGCGCTCCGGCAGGGCGGTCTGCGCCGGCGGCGGGACCGTGCCGGTCGCTGCCGGCGGCAGTGCATGGCCGCCGGCCCTGACGACGGTGCGGTCCGGGTCGAGGTCGAGGTCGAGGTCGAGGTCGAGATCGAGGTCCGGCACGGCGCCGGCCGCCGCCGGCTGCGCGGCCTTCGACACGCGCCGCAGTTCGGCGGCGAAGACGGCGGCGGTCTCGAACCGGTCCTCGGGCCGTTTGGCCAGCGCACGCGAGACGATGGCGTCGAAGCCCGCCGGCAGCGTCGGATCGAGCTGCGATGGCGGCATCGGCTCGTCGTGCACGATCGTGCGCTGGATGCCGAAGGGCCCGCTGCCCACGAAGGGGCGCGTGCCGGTGAGGAACTGGTACAGCACCACGCCGGCGCCGAAGATGTCGGCGCGCGAGCCCACGGCCAGACCCAGGATCTGCTCGGGCGCCATGTAGCTGGGCGTGCCCACCATGGTTCCGGGCACGGTGCGGTCCTGGTTGCCGTCGGACAGCCGTGCGACGCCGAAATCGGTCAACTTGACGCGGCCGGCGCTGTCGATCATCACGTTGGCCGGCTTCACGTCGCGGTGCACGACGCCGTGTTCGTGCGCGTAGGCCAGCGCGTCGAGCAGTTCGCCCATGATGCGCACGGTCTCTTCGACGCTGAAGCGCTCGCCGTCGGCAAAGGCCTGCCCGAGTTCGCGCCCGCGCACGAATTCCATGACGATGAAGGACGCATCGTCCTGTTCGCCGAAGTCGAAGACGGCGACGATGTGGGGATGGTTCAGGCGCGCCGCGGCCTGTGCCTCGCGCTCGAAGCGGGCCGCGTAGTCGGCCGCAGTGGCGTCGTCGGCGAGAAAGCCGCGCTGCACGGTCTTGATCGCCACCGTGCGCGACAGCCGCGTGTCGGTGGCCTCGTAGACCACGCCCATGGCACCCCGCCCGAGGACCTTGACCAGCTTGTAGCGGCCCAGCAGAGTCTGCGCATCGGTGTTCATGGGCGGCGGGCGGCGGCCGCCCCACCGGGCGGCGGCAAGGCGGTGCCGGGCAGTATAGGGGAGGCCCCGGCCGCCCCGCGGCCGGCCGCCGCCACCCCCGCAGGCGGCAGAACTCGATCTTGTCGGCGATGGCCTTGATGCCCGCCTTGGCGCAGGCGTCGTCGGCCTCGCCGCCGGGCGCGCCAGAGACGCCGATGGCGCCGTAGATCGAGCCGCCGCCTTCGATGACCAGCCCGCCGCCCACGGCCAGCATGCGTGGCGTGCTGCGGATGCCGCTCATCGGCCGGCCCGGTTGCGACTCGGCGGCCAGTTCCAGCGTGGAGGTGCGGAAGCTGGCTGCCGTCCAGGCCTTGTTGGTGGCCACGTCCAGCGTGTGCGCGCCGGCGTAGCGGTCGCGCAGGAAGACCTGGGTCAGCCCGGAGCGGTCGACCACGGCCACGCCCACCTGGTAACCCTGTGCGCGGCAGGAGGCCAGCGCCGCCTGCGCCGCAGCCAGCGCCGTCTCTGGCGTGAGCGCCTTGATCTGGAAGGTGCCGGCCTGGCTCTGCGCCAGGGCGGGCAGGGCCAGGCACAGGCCGGCAGCGATGAGAGCGTGTCGCATGATCGGGTCTCCTGAGGTTGGCGCGGCGGCCCACCGGGCCGGCGGGCCGTGCTCGGCCGACCTTACACAGGCTGGCCGCGGGCAGGGTGATCCGGATCAATCCGCAGCCCGTGCGCCAGCCGTGTAGTCCGTCACGCCACGACGCGGCTGTAGGAATTTGCCTGACAGCCGGGGTGGAAGAAGAGGGACTTCAGCCACGGAACTGGCCTAATGTCGGCGGCCAGTTCTTCTTCTTACAGTCTTTACCAACGCACCCGCCCACCGAACTGCCACCGAACACCCTGGAGAGAAGCGATGAAAACCGAACAGATCCTGGCCGAAATCCGCGAAGCCAACCTGTCTTACCTGATGCTGGCGCAAAGCCTGATCCGCAGCGACCGCGAGCAGGCGCTGTTCCGCCTCGGCGTGACCGAGGAGACGGCGGCCCTGATCGGCACCCTGACGTCGGCGCAGATGATGAAGATCGCCGCCGGCAACACGCTGCTGTGCCGCTTCCGCATGGACGACGACGTGGTCTGGAACCTGCTGACGAACCACGGCAAGGGCGCCGCCAACGACGGCATGTCGCGCCTGCACGCCTCCATCCTGCTGGCCGGGCGCCACCAGGACGCCGCCTGAACGACCGTACGACGTCAAACCACCGAGAACCACACCATGGCCCGCAGCAAGAGCATCCTCACCGAAGCCCGGCAGATCGAACGCGCCGTCACGCTGATCCAGCTCGGAGCGCGGCTTCAGGTGCTGGAAAGCGAGACCGACCTGAGCTACGAACGCCTGCTGCGCCTGTACAAGGAAGTGGCCGGCAAGAGCCCGAGCAAGGGCCAGCTGCCGTTTTCCACCGACTGGTTCATGACCTGGCAACCCAACATCCACTCGAGCCTGTTCCTGAACACCCACGAGTACCTGAACAAGGTGGCGGCACTCGACGAGATCGACACCGTCATCAAGGCCTACCAGCTCTACCTCGAGCAGCTGCAGTCGCAGGACCTGGAGCCGCTGCTGAGCCTGACGCGCGCCTGGCGGTTGGTGAAGTTCGTCGACAACGGCATGCTCACGATGACCCGCTGCAGCAAGTGCGGCGGCCACTTCGTGACCCATCCGCACGAGATCGCCCGCCACTACGTCTGCGGCCTGTGCAACCCGCCGGCGCGTGCCGGCAAGGGCAAGCCTGCGGTGCAGCGGCCGTTGGACGTCGGTCCGGACCTGGCCCGCGCGCCGCTGCCCGCCTTGCTCGGCAAGAGCCGGCCGGTTGCGACGGTGGCCGCGGGCGTGCACTGATCACGATTCGGCACTTCAGGCGCGCGCCGCGGTGCCGATAGAGCTATTGAGTTCATTGCTTGTCTCCTCCTGGCACAGACCCCTGTGTCTTCGAACGGGCCCTTCGGGGCCCTTTTTTTGTCCAAGCCGGCGGCGCCCCGGCCGCGAGGGGAAGGCCGCCTTCGCCCCTCTTCTCCGCCGCTGAATCGAGGCGCCGGCACCGACACTGGCCACCATGGCCGCTCGTCCGATTTCGACCCGCCCGCACGCTGCGGGCTTGCGCCAGCCGCGCTGGCCCTGGCCCTTGCCGGCGCTGCTGGCGTGGGCGGCCGGCTGGGCGCTGTGGACAGGCGCCACGGCCGTCGCTGCGCCGCCGGCGCTGGGCCTGGCCGCCGGCCTGCTTGCGGCGGCGGCGCTGGCCCTGCGCTGCGACGGCCGCCGGCGCAGGTTCATCGCGCTGGCCGGCTTCCCGCTGTCGGCGTTGGTGCTCGGCCTGGGCCCGACGCTGCCACCCTGGGCCTGGCTGGCGGCCTTGCTGCCGCTGTTGCTGATCTACCCCTTGCGTGCCTGGCGAGACGCGCCGTTCTTCCCCACGCCGGCCGGCGCCCTGCAAGGCCTGGAGCCCTGGCTCGGCACGCCCCGGCGCGCCCTCGATGCCGGCTGCGGACTCGGTCACGGCCTGGCGGCACTGCACCGCCTGTGGCCGCAGTGCGAACTGCACGGCGTCGAATGGAGCCTGCCCCTGGCCGCCGCCGCTGCCATGCGCTGCCGTTACGCGAGCGTGCGCCGTGGCGACATGTGGTCCCGGTCATGGGCCGGCCACGATCTGGTCTACGTCTTCCAGCGCCCCGAGAGCATGGGCCGTGCCTTCGACAAGGCGGGTCGCGAGCTGGCGCCGGACGGCTGGCTCGTGAGCCTGGAATTCGAGGTGCCCGGGCAGCCGCCGGTGGCCTGCCTGCGGGGCCCCGGTCGCCGCGCGGTGTGGCTGTACCGGCCGGCGGCGGCCACGCCGGGCTCAACCGCCCCGGCCAGCGGCCGATAACCCACCCATGCCCGACCCGGTGCTTGCCGTGCGCGTGCAACAAGTGGATACACCTTCATGTTCCTGATCATCGGTTGGATCGTCGCCCTGACATGCGTCTTCGGCGTGTACATCGTGCACGGCGGGAACATCGGCGTCATCCTGAAGGCCCTGCCCTTCGAGATGGTCACCATCTTCGGTGCCGCCTGCGGCGCCTTCCTGGCCAACAACCAGATGAAGGTCGTCAAGGCCACGGTGCGCGGCATCGGCCGCTGCTTCAAGGGCAGCAAGTTCAGCAAGGCGCGCTACATGGAGCTGCTGGCGCTGCTGTACGACGTGCTGCAGAAGGCGCGCAAGGAAGGCCTGATGTCGATCGAGAACGATGTCGAGGACCCGCAGAACTCGCCGCTGTTCCAGAAGTACCCGAATGTCGGCGGCGACCACCACGTCACCGAGTTCATCACCGACTACCTGCGCATGATGGTCTCGGGCAATCTCAACGCCCACGAGATCGAGAGCCTGATGGACAGCGAGATCGAAACGCACCACCAGGAACAGTACGCCGCAGTGACGGCGATCCAGCGCATGGCCGGCGCCCTGCCGGCCTTCGGCATCGTGGCCGCGGTGCTGGGTGTCGTCAACACCATGGGCTCGGTGGGCCAGCCGCCGGCGGTGCTGGGCGCGATGATCGGCTCGGCGTTGGTCGGCACCTTCCTCGGCATCTTCCTGTCCTATGCCTTCGCCGAGCCGCTGGGCGGGCTGCTGGAACAGAAGGTCGAGGACGCGAGCAAGGAACTGCAGTGCATCAAGACCACGCTGCTGGCCAGCATGCAGGGGTATGCGCCGCAGGTGGCGATCGAGTTCGGGCGCAAGGTGCTGTACTCGACCGACCGGCCGAGCTTCATCGAGCTCGAGGGCCACGTGAAGGGTAAGAAGTAATGGCCGGCGACGCGAAAAAGCTGCAGCCGATCATCATCAAGCGCGTCAAGCGCGGCGGCCACGGCGCCCATGGCGGCGCCTGGAAGATCGCCTATGCCGACTTCGTGACGGCGATGATGGCCTTCTTCCTGCTGATGTGGCTGCTGGGCTCGACCACCGAGGGCGACAAGAAGGGCATCGCCGACTACTTCGGCTCGCCGCTGAAGCTGGCGCTGCTGTCCAGCGGCTCGGGCTCGGGCGACTCCTCGCACATCGTCAAGGGCGGCGGCCAGGACCTCACCCGCACCACCGGCCAGGTCATGCGCGGCGACGTGCAGGCGCCGCGCGACACCATCAACGTGCACGCGCTGAAGGCCGAGCAGATGCGCGCCGAGGTCGCGCGGCTGCAGGGCCTGCAGCGCCAGGTCGAACGCATGATCCAGGGCAACGTCAAGCTCGCCGGCATGAGCTCGCAGATCCTGCTCGACATGACGCAGGACGGACTGCGCATCCAGATCGTCGACCATGACCGGCGCCCGATGTTCCCCAGCGGCAGCGCGGTGGTGGAGCCGACCATGCGCGAGCTGCTGCGCGAGATCGGCGCCATCCTCACCGACGTGCCCAACCGGCTGACGCTGGAGGGCCACACCGACGCCTTGCCCTTCGGCTCCGGCGAACGCGGCTACAGCAACTGGGAACTGTCGGCCGACCGCGCCAACGCCTCGCGCCGCGAGCTGATCGCCGGTGGCCTGGCCGACGACCGCGTGCTGCGCGTGCAGGGCCTGGCGGCGAGCAACCCCTTCGACCCCAAGGACCCGACGGCGCCGACGAACCGCCGCATCAGCATCATCGTGATGACGCGCGAAGCCGAGGAAAGGGTGTTCAGTGGCGGCCAGTTGTCGGCCGAGCCGGCGGCGGCATCGCGCCCGGGGCCGGCCCTGGTGCCGGCTTTGGCGCCGGCGCTGGCGCCGACACTGACCCCGGCGCTGGCGGAGCAGGCCACGCCCGTCAGCGCCGCCGACCGCCGCTGACGGCACACGGCGCGCCGGCGCCAGGCCGCCATGCCCCGGCGCCCGGCACCCGGGTCGACGAACACGCGCCCCTTTTCCCCGCTTATCCGGCTCAAGTCGACGCGCGGCGGCCTCACCATGGCAAGGCTCCTCTCAAGGATGCGGCGGGCCGTGGCCGAGCTTCCTTGACCCCCCTCGGGGGGACCTGACGCGTGGCGGCAGGTGCCGGGGGGCACTCATCGAGCCGCACCCACCATGGCCGACAACGGACAGGACCGCAAGCTACCCGCCACCCAGCGCAAGATCGAGAAATCGCGCAGCGAAGGCCAGGTTGCGCGCTCGCGCGACCTCGGGCACCTGGGGGCCATGGGCTCCGGCGTCGCGCTGCTGGCGGTCTTCGCTCCCGACGTCACGGCCTGGCTGACCCAGCTGCTGGCCGACGCGCTGCGCTTCGACGCCGTGCAGGTGAGCCAGACCGGGTCGATGCTCGAGCGGCTGTCGGCGTCGAGCTTGCGCACTTCGGTGGTGCTGCTGCCTTTGTTTGCCACCGTGGTGGCCGTGGCGCTGGCCGGTGGCGTGCTGGCCGGTGGCTGGAACGTCACGCTGCAGCCCCTGCAGCCCAAGTTCAGCAAGCTCAACCCGTTGCCCGGGCTGAAGCGGGTCTTCGCCGGCCCGCAACTGGTGGACACGCTCAAGGCCTGCCTGCTGGCCACCATCCTCGGCGCCACCGCGACCTTCTACCTCAGCCGGCAGTGGATGCACCACGCCGAACTGCTGGCCATGCCGCTGCCCGCGGCGCTGGCCGCAGGCGGCCGGCTGCTGCTCGACGGCCTGCTGCTGCTGGTCGGCGTGCTGGCCTTGTTCGCGCTCGTCGACGTGCCGCTGCAGCGCCAGGTGCTGCAGCGCCGGCTGCGCATGAGCGTCGAGGAGATGAAGAAGGAAATGAAGGAAGTCGAGGGCAACGCCGAGGTCAAGGGCAAGATGAAGCTGCGCATGCGCGAGATGGTCAACCGCCGCATGTTGACCGCGGTGCCGCGCGCCGATCTGGTGGTCATGAACCCGACGCACTACGCGGTGGCGCTCAAGTACGACGAGTCCAAGATGGCCGCGCCGCGGGTCGTGGCCAAGGGCGCCGACCTGCTGGCGCTGCGCATCCGCGACCTCGCCCGCGAGGCCAAGGTGCCGGTGCTGCAGGCGCCGCCGCTGGCGCGTGCGCTGTATGCGCACACCGACGTCGACCAGGAGATCCCGGCGCGGCTGTTCGGCGCCGTGGCGCAGGTGCTGGCCTGGGTCTACCAGGTGCGCGACGCGATGGCCGCCGGCCGCCCCCTGCCCGAGCGCGCACCGCTGCCCGAGATTCCCGAGGACATGGACCCGCTGCATGGCGTCGCGGCCAGCGCAGCCGTCGGCGACGACGGCACGGGGGTTGAGCCGTGAGCGCATTCACCGCCAGGATCGGCGCCCTGTTCGGCGCGCAGGCCAGCGCCCGCGCTGCCGGCATGAAGACCATGGTGCTGCCGGGCTTCGTGGTCATGATGCTGGCGATGATGGTGCTGCCGCTGCCGGCGTTCCTGCTGGACCTGCTGTTCACCTTCAACATCGCCCTCGCGCTGGTGGTGATGATGGTCTCGGCACAGATGGTCAAGCCGCTGGACTTCGCGGCCCTGCCCACGGTGCTGCTGGTGACGACGCTGCTGCGGCTGTCGCTGAACGTGGCCTCGACGCGTGTCGTGCTGATGGAGGGCCACACCGGCCCGGGCGCAGCGGGCAAGGTGATCGAGTCCTTCGGCCACTTCGTCATCGGCGGCAACTTCGCGGTCGGCCTGATCGTGTTCGCGATCCTGGTCGTCATCAACTTCGTCGTCGTCACCAAGGGTGCCGAGCGCATCGCCGAGGTCGGTGCGCGCTTCGCCCTGGACGCCATGCCGGGCAAGCAGATGGCCATCGACGCCGACCTGAACGCCGGCCTCATCGACGAGAAGGAGGCCCGCCGCCGCCGCTCCGAGGTCGGCGAGGAGGCCGACTTCTTCGGTTCCATGGACGGTGCCAGCAAGTTCGTGCGCGGCGACGCCATGGCCGGCCTGCTGATCCTGTTCATCACCATCGTCGGCGGTTTCATCATCGGCCTGGCGATGCACGACATGAGCGGCGGCGAAGCGGCGCGCTCGTACATCACGATGGCCATCGGCGACGCGCTGGTGGCGCAGATTCCGGCGCTGCTGATCTCGGTGGCGGCGGCGATGGTCGTCTCGCGCGTCGGCAAGGAACAGGACATCGGCGCGCAGATCGGCGGCCAGCTCTTCGACTCGCCGCGGGCGCTCGGCGTGGCCGCCGGCGTGGTGGCGCTGCTCGGGCTGGTGCCGGGCATGCCGAACCTGGTGTTCCTGATCGTCAGCGCCGGCCTGGGCCTGCTGGCCTGGCAGTTGACGCGCAAGCGCGGCCGCATCGCGGCGGCGGCCGAACGCCGCGGTCGCGGCGAGGGCACGGAAGCGCCGCCGGCCAACGCCGAGGCCAGCTGGGACGACCTGGTGCCGGTCGACACGCTGGGCCTGGAGGTCGGCTACCGGCTGATCGCGCTGGTCGACAAGGCACGCCAGGGCGACCTGCTGGCGCGCATCAAGGGCGTGCGCAAGAAGTTCGCCCAGGACGTCGGCTTCCTGCCGCCGCCGGTGCACATCCGCGACAACCTGGTCGAGCTCAAGCCCAGCATGTACCGCGTCACCCTGCGCGGCGCGGTCGTCGGCGAGGCCGAGGCGATGCCGGGGCAGTGGCTGGCCATCAACCCCGGCGGCGCGACGCAGATGCTGCCCGGCGCCAAGACCATCGACCCCGCCTTCGGACTGCCTGCGGTGTGGATCGAGGAGCGCCACAAGGAGATGGCCCAAATGGCCGGCTTTACGGTCGTTGATTGCGCGACCGTCGTGGCCACCCATCTTTCACACTTGATGCAGGTAAACGCGGCACGCTTGCTGGGTCGTGTCGAGACCCAAGCCCTCGTCGAGCACGTCACCAAGCTGGCCCCCAAACTGATCGAAGACGTGATTCCCAAGATGGTCGGCATTGCCACCCTGCAGCGTGTGCTGCAACTGCTGCTGGAAGAGGGCGTACACATCCGCGACATGCGCTCGATCGTCGAGTGCCTGGCCGAGCACGCCGCCACGGTGACCGATGCCGGAGAACTGGCGCGGCGCATCCGCACCCACCTGGCGCCGGCGATCGTGCAGCACATCTACGGCCCGGTGAAGGAGCTCGACGTGATCGCGCTCGACCCCGACCTCGAACGCCTGGTCATCCAGGCCCTGAGCTCGCCGCACGGCGCGGCGCTCGATCCCGGCGTCGCCGACACGCTGACGCGCAGCGCGGCCGACAACGCGCGCCGCCAGGAGGACCTGGGCCACCCGGCCTGCCTGCTGGTGCCCGACCACATCCGCGCGCCGATGGCGCGGCTGCTCAAGCGCGCGGCACCGCGGCTGAAGGTGCTGGGCCACAGCGAGATTCCTGAAACTCATTCGATCCGGATCGGTTCGATCATTGGAGGTGCGGCATGAACGTCAAGCGCTTTACCGCGCGCACATCGCGCGAAGCCCTGGCCCTGGTGCGACAGGCCTTCGGCGAGGACGCAGTCGTGATGTCGACCCGCCCCTGCGCCGACGGCGTCGAGGTGCTGGCGATGGCGCCCGAAAGCGTGCTGCAGCTCGAACGCTTCGGCGCCGCAGCCGAGACGGCCAGCGCCGCGCCGGCGGCGGCCGTCAACGACAAGTCAGCGGCGCGCGCCGCCCCGCGCAGCGCCGAGCGCATCGAGCCGCCGCTGGATGACAGCGTCGAGCAGGACGTGAGCGCGCTGGAGATGAGCACGCTGTCGTTCCAGGACTACGTGCGCCAGCGCATGCTCAGGCGCCGGCAGACCGAGCTCGCCGCCAAGGCGCCCGCCGCGGCGC
>CAYJOA010000020.1:0-41799 GCA_964371495.1 uncultured Rubrivivax sp. | reverse complement strand
GAGTCCCAGATTGTGATTCTGGTCGTCGTGGGTTCGAGTCCCATCAGCCACCCCACCCGCCATCCCGAAGATCTGCAGCGAAATCAATAGCTTGCAGTTCTCGGCCAAGCGCTTGGGATAAGTCGGCGGCGCATACCGAGAGTGGTACGCGAGGTGATGTGCCTCAGCTGCCCTCGGCAGTCAACGTTGCATAGCCCGCCAGCGGCGCTTTTCCTGGGATAAATCCGGGGATAAATCGCGTCGAAGCGACGCCTCCAGCCGGCCCGTCTCCATGGCGTTGTGCTCCCCGTCCAGCCAACGAGCGTAGGTGCTCAGCAGCATGCCGACTGAGAGTGCCCCAGTTGGGCCGCGCAGAACGCTGGCGTCATGCCGGCCATCAGCATCATCGTCGCGTAGCTGTGGCGAGTGTTGTACGGACGGCGGTAGCGCAGCCCCAGCGCTTTCAAGGTTGGTGCCCAGTAGCTGCGCCTGAAGGCTCGCTCCTCCGTCCACGGCTTGCCGTAGCGCGGGTCGAGGAAGACGAAGTCGCCTGCCAATTGCGTCAACGTACGCTGCCGCAGCAGCGCAGCGCGTGCGCGGCTGTTCAGCAGCACGTGGCGTGCAGTGCTGGTCTTGGTCGTGTTCTTTTCGAGCCCACGCACGATGGCGCGATGCACATGGATTCGGTCGCGCTCCAGATCCACATCGGCCCAGCGCAGCGCTGTGGTCTCCGATGGGCGCAGGCCGCTGAAGAACTTGAACTCCACGTAGTTCGCGACGCCATCGGGGTACCGCTCGGTCATGTACTCGATGATGGTCTCCACCTCGTCGCGGGTGAAGGGATCAGGAAGCGGCGTCTGCTGCCGCTGGTAGCGAACGTGCCTGACCAGGTTGTCTTCGAGAGCATGGTCCGCGACGGCCATGTCGAGGGCACGCCGCAACACCGTCACGTAGTTGTTGACGGTCTTCGCGTTGAGTCCGGGACGAAAGGTCAGAGCACGCATGACGTGACTGGCCTTCAGTCGGTGCAAGGCCCGCTCGCCGAGCAGTGAACCCTTGTCGTCGCAAGGAGCGGACTTCCAGAAGCGCACTGCGGATGCGTAGGCTGCGGCGGTGGACGGTTCGATGCGCTGGGCGGCCAGCCATGCGTCGAGGTGCTCGGCGACGGTGAGCGGCCTTCCGTCCTTGCTGGTCGCGGGGAAGTATTCGGAATGGCAGAAGGTGCCGGCGGCGATTCGGCTGCGGATTTCGGCCGCGAGTCGTGTGGCCTCACCGAGGTTCTCAGCTGAAGGCGGGACCGCCATGCCGTCGCGTTTGAGCGTTCGGCGCACGACTTCACCATTCAGGCTGAACTGGATTCGGATCGCCTTGCCGCGGACCTCGACGCCGGTGCCTTTCCTGCCCATGCGTTCCTCCATCGTTGCGCTGATGTCGATTCGATTGAAGCCGCTGGCGTGAGGTACGGCAAGGGCGTCCCACTCGACCACGTGTCGTGACGAGTGATTCAGGTGTGTCCGCCCATTCGATGCGGTCGCGCCGAACGGGTGCGTCCAGATCGGAACCGGGCACACTGTCCGTCTGGGGGAACCGATCATGGATTCGATCAACGACGCGCTGGCGGCCGTCCTGCAAGCCGTGCAGATGCCGGGCGACTTCTTTGTGGCCGGCGAGTGCGCCTTGCATGTTCCGCTGATCGAGGTTGAAGGCATCGGCCCGATCGCCTTGCCGCTGCTGCCGGCGCAGGCCGCTCAACTCATCGCGCTGGCTGAGCGCGCCCCTTTTGGCCGCGGGGCAGACACGCTGGTCGACACCACCGTGCGCCGCACCTGGCAGATCGGCATCGACCGCGTTCGCATCCAGGGTAGGCACTGGCCGGCCATGCTGGACGGCATCGTCGAACGCGCGGCCGCGGGTCTCGGCGCAGGCGCCGGGGTGGAGGCCGCGTTGTACAAGCTGCTGGTCTACGACGAGGGCAGCTTTTTCCTCGAGCATCGCGACACCGAGAAGTCGCCCGGGATGTTCGGCACGCTGATCGTCGCGCTGCCGTCGCTGCACACTGGCGGTGAACTGGTGATCCGTCATCGCGAACGCGAAGCTCGACTCGATTTGCGCTGCGCTGATGTTTCCGAGGTCGCCTGGGCCGCCTTCTATGCCGACTGCGTGCACGAGGTGCTGCCCATCGCCTCGGGGTGCCGGCTGGTGCTTGTCTACAACCTGCGGCGCAAGGGCCGCGGGCGCTTGCCCCGGCCGCCTTCGTATGACAAGGAAGCGGCCGCGCTGGAGCGCCTGTTGCGCCGGTGGTGCGAAGAGCCGGTGCAACCGGACGAAGACCGGCCGTCCAAGCTGGTCTACCCGCTGGCACACGCCTACACGCCAGCCGAGCTGTCGTTTGCTGCGCTCAAGGGCGCAGATGCTGCGGCTGCCACCGTACTGACCACGGCCGCGGGCGATGCCGCCTGCGATCTACACGTGGCGCTGCTGCGCATCGAAGAGAGTGGTGCGGCGGAGTACAACGGCTACTCCGGCCCACGCTGGCGCAGCCGCTACCACGACGATGACGAGGAAGACGGTGATGTCGAGAACGATGACGAGTTCAGGGTGGCCGAGGTCTTCGATCGCTCCTTGACCCTGTCGGATTGGAGACGGCCCGACGGCGGCGTGGCGTCCTTGGGCGCCTTGCCCTTCAGCGATGGAGAGGTCTGCCCGCCGGATGCACTGGCCGAAATGGAGCCGGACGAACAGCACTTCCACGAGGCCACCGGCAACGAAGGCGCCTCGTTCGAGCGCAGCTACCAGCGGGCGGCCCTGGTGTTGTGGCCGCATGCGAAGAGGCTGCGGTTGATCGCGCGGGCAGGTCTCGCAGCCTCGATGCCCGCGCTGGACGGCATGGTCATGGCCTGGATCGACGGCGGAGCCGAATCGGGCCACGCGGCCTGGCACGAGACCCACGCTTTGGCCACAGAGATGCTGGCCTGCTGGCCCGTGCACGCTTCTCGTCGGGACCACAATGGGCCGAGCGCCGAGAGCGTGATGCTGTCGCGACTGGTGCGGCTGCAGGATCGCGAGCACATCGAATCGATGCTGACCAACGTCGTCGCGGCCGGTGCCTATGCGGCCGGCGACAACGCGGCCCTGGTGCAGTCGCTGAAGCTGCTGCCGGCCTCCCGCGTCGGTGCGCTGCTGCTGTCCGTCGTGCAAGGCAATGCCGACCTCCACATCGGCGGCTGCGCTGACCTGCTGGCACGAATCGCCGCCGTTGCTGCCTGGCGGGGACAGTTGCTGGGTGCAGCCCGGGCGCTGCTCGATGCCATGCCGGGCGATCCGGCGCGACCCCAGTCGCCGGCCGACGCGTGGCGCCGCGAACGCGCCGATGCAGGCGTGGTCCATGACACGCTGCGCGCCCTGGCCCCTGCCGGGCATGCGGGCCTGTCCGCGTTGGCCGACCAGGCCGTGACGCACTGGCTGGCCTGGCCCAAGACCTATGGCATGGATGCCGTCATCGTTCCGGCCTTGCGCCGTCTCGCTGAGCGGCCCGCGCTGCTGAACCGGCCGGCCTGCCTGCGGCTGCGGGCGGCTGCGTTGGACCACCTGCGCGCACGGTCCTCACTGGACTTGGCACCGCCTGCCGACTGGCGGCGCGAGGCCCGCATGAGCTGCCATTGCGAGCACTGCCTGGCACTGGGCCGCTTCCTGCAGAGTGCCGACCAGGAGGTCTGGCGCTTCAAGGCGCGCGAGGCCGATCGCCGTCACGTCGAGGACTCGATCCTTCAGGGCCGGCACGACGTCGACTGCAGCACCGAGCGCAAGGGCAGCCCGCATGTGCTGGTGTGCACCAAGAACCAGGCGAGCTACGAGCGCAGGGTCGCGCAGCGACGGGCGGACCTCGACGATCTGACGCGGCTCAAGGCGTAGGTCTGTTCGGCCGGGCGGCCCACCGGGGCGAGATGCAATGGTCTTCGCACCACCGCCGTGCGATCGCCTCTATGGCCTGGCGCTCGAAGGTGAACCAGGCCTCGCGTTGCGCCGGGTGCGCGGCCGGCAGGTCCTTGAAGCGACGGAAGGGCTTGCGCTGTTGCAGCGCTTGCCCGAGCGCCCGGGCGAGCCGGTCACCGCCGCACTGATCGACGAAGTCCTCCATGACGCAGAAGGCCACGGACGACTCGATGGGTTCGATGAACAGCCAGCGGTCGTCATCGCGGGGATCCTCGTCGGCTTCGTCCCCGGCATCGGGTCCGATCAGGGACAGGATCGTTCCGGAGTCGAGGTTCAGCCAGTGGCTGCTCTCCCCGAAAGGGTCGCGCGAGTTCAAGGCCCAGGTCAGCTCCTCGAGGTCGATGGTCAACACTCGTGCGGCATCGCCACGGCGGCCGAGCGGGGTGCCGTCCGTGCTCACCTCGATATGCCCAAGGCGTCCCACAAGAACTGGTAAGACACGGTGGGCCGCCCTTGGGCGGCGGACTGCTGGCGCTCGCCTTCCTCGTACTCGCGCAGCAGGCCCTTCACGCGCTCCAAGCCCGCCGGGGTGGTGATGGCCTGACGCGGCGTGCGTCCGTCCAGGGCGGGAATCGTCTCGTCAGCCCAGTTGGCGTAGTGGCGATGGAGCACTTGCTCGATGGCCTGTGCGATGACCTCGGGCGGCAGGTCCGGTGTGCTTGTGGAGGACGATCGCGGCATGCCGCTCGTGTCGCCGCCGGCCGCTCGGGCGAGATGGCCAGTCGGATCGGTGATCTCGCGCGTCAGGTGCTGCACGGCCGCGCCGGCCATGCCTTCGAACCAGGTGCGGCCAATATCCGCCAGCCGCTGTGTGCGGTGGAAGAGTTCGACGCGGTCGGTGCGGCGTCCTGGGTTGATGGTCGACAGGCTGCGCTGCGCGCCGTCAGCGCCCTCGACCATGCGACTCCACCCCTGCTGTGCATCGCCGTGGACATCGGGCTGCGACGCCAAGGAAGCGGCGATCGCCGCCGCATCGAGCACGCGGTAATGGTCGGTCACCAGGAGCAGGGGATCGCCGGTCGACGCATCCTGGATCTGCGGCAGCGGTGCGGGCGCGAACCACTGGTCTAGCCAGGCGCGGGCGATCTCCAGCTCGAGCAGATCGCGTTGGTTGTCGATGTGGAGGTTCAATCCGGCAGAGCCGGCCAGCACCTGCCGGGCCTGCGCCAGCACGGCCGCCTCCGCCAGTTTGGAGAAGGGATAGATGGCCCCCGAGAGCTCAAGGTGCCCGTCGATGCCCGCGTCGGTGGCGACCTCCATGATGCGCGCGCCCATCAGCATGCCCGGCCTCGCACTGCGGCTGCCGCTGATCTCGCGCACCGGCTGCGGCTGGGCCTGCGGGTCGAACTCGTCGATCAGGGTCATGGCGGCGCCGGGCTGCACGTCGGTGACCCGGTACAGGCGCAGGGGCCGTGCGCGCAGTTGAGCGATCCAGTCGCGCTGGCCGGGCGTGAGAAACGGGCCCTCCCGCCCCAACAGGTAGGCGTTGATTTCTCGCAGGCCACCACGGGCGTGGATCTCCCCGCGGGAGATCAACCACTCGCCGGCGTTGATCGACACCATGGTCATGCCGTCTTCGTCCAGTTGCCAGCCGTCACGCGGGCCGTCGGGCCGCCAGAGATCCAGCAGGGCCTCGAACGCGCTGCGCCAGCCCTTGCGATGACGCTCGGCCAGCCAAGAGATCGCGACGCGGGCCGCGTCTTCGTGATCGCGCGGGCGCAGGGGGTGTATGTTCATGGTTGAAATCAGGTGCGGTGGGTGAAGCTGGTCGAGCTGTTGCCGAACGCAGCCACGGCACGGCGCTGGTCGAAGGTAGGGGACATGGTAGGAGATTAGGGCTTCGTGGCCTTGTATGCTATTGTCATACATCCCTTGGGAGAGTCCTCATGCCAACAGCTTCCGCCGCCGTTCTGAGTGTTCGCGTCAGTGCCAGCGAACGTGCCTTGCTGGAGGCAGCTGCCGAACAGGCCAGTACCAATCTGAGTGATTTCGTGAGGCGGCGTGCGCTCGAAGCCGCCGAGACCGATCTGCTCAATCGCCGCATCGTGACGATTCCGGTGAAGGACTGGGCCAGGTTCGAGGCATGGGCCAGTGCGCCGGCGAGGGAAGTCCCGGCGCTTCGAAAACTGTCCAAGACTCGCCCCGTCTGGCAGAAGTGACCTCAGGCGCATCCGCCGCCTTCACATCGCCGCGACCCCTGGCGGCTGATGACGACACGGCGGCGTTCGATTGCGGGCGCGATGCGTTGAACCACTGGTTCCGCCGCCACGCCTGGCGCAACCAGGAACTGGGGGTCTCACGGACAACCGTGATCTGCGAGGCGGAAGCTGGCAGCATCGTCGGCTACGTGAGCCTGTCGACGGCGCAGGTCGAGCGAGCTTGGTTGCCCAAGGCGCAGCAACGCAACCGCCCCGACCCGATGCCCGCCATCCTGCTGGGCCAGTTGGCGGTCGACCTGCGGTGGCAGGGGCAGGGCATTGCGCGATCGCTGATGTTCTATGCACTCACAACGGCGGTGCGCCTGTCCGACCAAGTCGGCTGCTTCTGCGTGCTGACGCATCCGCTGGATGACGATGTGCGGGCGCTCTATGCGGCCTTCGGATTCGAAGACCTTCCGTTCGATCCTGCGCGCAGCATGGCGGTTCGGATCGCGGATCTGGTTCGCAGCGGCTTGGGGACAGCTGATTGAGCTTGCATCTCCCGGCTCACTGACTTCAATGCGGCGTGACGAGCCATTGCGATGGCAACCGGATCGCACCAGAATGGTGGCCGTTGGTGGTCTCATGAAGTCCCGCGCGGACTGGGGGAACAGACAGGGGAACAGCGCGAGATGCTCCCTGTATTTTCTCAATGAGATCAACAACTTAGGTCGCCGTTTCGAGTCCCATCAGCCCCATCGATACCGATGACAAGTCAGGCGCTCAGGCGCCTGATGCCGTTTCTTGGCAGCGGACTTGACCCTCAGTCGCGCGCATCGCCGTTGGACGACCAGCTCGGCAGCCGGTAGTCGGTGATCAGCGCCAGCGCGCGCAGGCCGCAGGCCGTGCCGGCGGCGGCCAGCACCGACGCGCCGTCGGGCAGGCCCAGCGCATGGCCGCCCACCAGCACCCAGCCGCCGGCGAAGGCGCACACCGCGTAGGGGCGGTGGTCGCGGAAGGCGCTGGGGATCTCGTTGCAGACGATGTCGCGCAGCACGCCACCGAAAGTCGCCGTGACCACGCCCATCAGTACCGCAACGATGGCTGGCATGCCTTGGGCCAGGGCCAGTTGCGTGCCGCTGGCGCTGAACAGGCCCAGACCCAGCGCGTCGGGCCATTGCATGGCCTTCTCGGTGGGCGCGAAGTGGCGTGCACGCAGCAGCACCATCGCCGCGACGCACAAGGCCAGCAGTACCCAAAGCCAGGCCGCGTGCTCGACCCAGAAGAAGGGCCGCCGGTCGAGCAGCACGTCGCGCAGCGTGCCGCCGCCGAAGGCCGCCAGGCCGGCCACCACGCACACCCCGACGGCGTCGAGCCGCTTGCGCGCCGCTTCCAGCAGGCCCGACAGGGCGAAGGCGATGGTCGCCGTGGCCTCGACGGCGGTCAGCAGCAGGCTCAGCAGGGGCAGGTCGCGCATGGCGGTGGATGGCGTGCGCCGGCAGCGATGGCAGGCCGGGGTGGCCGCGGCGATTGTCGCTGGCGCTGGTGATCCCCAAGACGCCGTGTCCGCACGAGCGCAGACGGTGGCTCAGCGCTGCGCTGCGGCGCTGTCCGACCGCTTCCGCGTGCTGAGCTTGGACCCCAGAGGCCATGGCGACAGCCCGCCGCCGCCGCTGGACTGCCGTTTCGACGACATCGTGCAGGCGCTGCTGCAGCTGTGGGACGAGCTGGGCGTGGCGCGCTCGCACGTCGTCGGCCGGGGCGAGCGCGCGGTCGATCAGCGTGCGGTCGCGGGTGCGCAGAGCGTGGCGTCCACCGACAGCCGGCCGGCACCGCTGACGAGCAGCGACACCGAGGCTGCCAGCAGCGCGAGGCCGAATTCATAACCGCCGTTGGCCAGGAACAGGCCCTTGCTGAAGTGCGCGCTGAAGATCGCGATGACCATCGCGAAGGCCAGCGCCGCTGAGGCCGGACGCACCAGCACGCCGAACAGCAGCGCCAGACCGCCGAAGAATTCGGCAGCGCCCGCCAGCAGGGCCATCAGGTAGCCCGGCGTGAGGCCCAGCGAGGCCATGAACTGTCCCGTGCCTTCCAGCCCGTAGCCGCCGAAAGCGCCGAACAGCTTCTGCGCGCCGTGCGCCACGAAGATGATGCCTATCGGCAGTCGCAGGGCCAGCGGGCCCCAGCCGGCGTCGGTGGCCAGCAGGCGCTGGAAAACGCTGGGGGAAGTGAAGTTGCTGTTCATGGTGGGCTCCAGTCCAGGGTTCGTGAGTCGATGGCAGGACTGTAGAAGTTGCGATGCAAGAGATAAACATGGTTGACAACAACCAACTATCCCGAATAACGGGACAAACCGGGTGAGCTGAACGAACGCAGTTCGCGCTGACCCGGCAGGCCGGGGCTACTGCGGCTGATGGGTGCGACGCTGTCGCGCGAAGGCGTGCACCACTGCCAGGAATGCGGCCAGCACCGGTGAGGCGTCGCCCTTGCGGTACAGGCAGGCCAGTTCGATGTCGCGCAGCGCCACGCAATCCAGCGGCCGGTAGGTCACGCCGGGCAGGCGCAGGCTCATGCTCGACTCGGTGGTGATGCACAGCCCGAAGCCACCCGACACCAGCGCAGTGGCGGTGAGCACGTCCTCGACCTCCTGCTCGACGTGCAGTTGCACCCCCTGGCGCACGAAGGCACTCGAGACACGCTGCGCCAGCCCCGGCAGCGGCAGGTTGGGGTAGAGGATCATCGGCTGGCCGTCGAGGTCACCCAGGCGCAGTCTCTTGCGTGCGGCCAGCGCATGCCGTTCGGGCAGCGCCACGACCATGCGCTCGCGCAGCACCGTTTCGACGACCAGGTCGCTCTCGGGCGGCACCAGCCGGTTGAAGCCCACGGCGATACGGCGTTCGCGCAGTGCCTCGATCTGCTCGGCCTTGGTCTGGTTGTGCAGCACGATGCGCACGTCCGGGCGCTCGGCGTGGAAGCGCGCCAGCATGCGCGGAATCACGTCCAGCACGCCCGATCCGAATGTGCCGACATCGAGCCGTCCGGCCAGCCCCTGGCCGGCGCGCTGCGTGCGCTCGCGCGCGCGGGCGGCCAGCGTCAGCAGGTTGGGCACTTCCTCGAGCAGCGCCGCACCGGCCTCGGTGAGGTCGACGCCCTTGGCGGTGCGCAGGAACAAGGGCGTGCCGAGGTCGTCTTCCAGCGCCCGGATCTGCCGCGTCAGAGGCGGCTGCGCCATATGCAGCCGCTCGGCAGCGCGGGTGAAGTTGCGCTCTTCGGCCAAGGCCAGGAAGTAGCGCATCTGTCGCAGGTCCATGGAGAGCTCCGGTGGCGATATCGAATACCTGAAAGGTATTCAGCGGAGATTAATCGGTATTGGACGGTATCGAGACGCGCTCCTATCGTTCACCCCATCGAAAGGCCTGACCATGAAGCACTTCCTCAATTTCATCGACGGTGAGTTCGTCGCCACCGAGAAGACCTTCGAGAATCGCGCCCCGGTCGACAACCATGTCATCGGACTCGTACACGAGGCCGGCCTCGCCGAGGTCGACGCCGCGGTGCGTGCGGCACGCGCGGCGCTGAAGGGCGACTGGGGGCGCATGAGCGTCAACCGGCGCGTCGAGTTGCTGTACGCGGTGGCCGACGAGATCAACCGCCGCTTCGACGACTTCCTCGCCGCCGAGATCGCCGATACCGGCAAGCCGAAGTCGCTGGCCTCGCACATCGACATTCCGCGCGGTGCGGCCAACTTCAAGGTCTTTGCCGACATCGTCAAGAACGTGCCGACCGAAAGCTTCGAGATGGCGACGCCCGACGGCGGCACCGCGCTCAGCTATGCGCTGCGCTCGCCGGTCGGCGTGGTCGGCGTGGTCTGCCCCTGGAACCTGCCCTTGCTGCTGATGACCTGGAAGGTTGGGCCGGCGCTGGCCTGCGGCAACACGGTGATCGTCAAGCCTTCGGAAGAGACGCCGGCGACGGCCACGCTGCTGGGCGAGGTGATGAAGACGGTCGGCATTCCCGACGGCGTCTACAACGTGGTGCACGGCTTCGGTCCGAACTCGGCCGGCGCCTTCCTGACCCAGCACCCCGATGTCGACGCCATTACCTTCACCGGCGAGACCCGCACCGGCGAGGCCATCATGGCTGCCGCGGCCAAGGGCGTGCGCCCGGTCAGCTTCGAGCTCGGCGGCAAGAACGCCGGCATCGTGTTCGCCGACGCCGATTTCGACAAGGCGGTGGCCGGCATCACGCGCAGCGCCTTCGAGAACTGCGGCCAGGTCTGCCTCGGCACCGAGCGCGTCTACGTGCAGCGACCGATCTTCGAGCGCTTCGTTCAGGCGCTCAAGGCCAAGGCCGAGGCGCTGAAGATCGGCCCGTCCGAAGAGGCGGGCGTGGGCCTGGGCCCGCTGATCTCGCGCGAGCACCAGCACAAGGTGCTGTCCTATTGCGATCGTGCCAAGGCCGAGGGCGCGACAGTGGTCACAGGCGGCGGCGTGCCGAAGATGGGCGGCGCGCTGGCCGAGGGTCACTGGGTGCAGCCGACGATCTGGACCGGCCTGCCCGAGACCTCGGCCATAGTGCGCGAAGAGATTTTCGGCCCCTGCTGCCACATCGCGCCCTTCGACACCGTCGACGAGGCCATTGCACTGGCCAACGCCACCGACTACGGCCTGGCCACCACCGTGTGGACGCAGGACCTGTCGACCGCGCACCGCATGGCGCGTGAGGTCGAGGTCGGCCTGTGCTGGATCAACAGCTGGTTCCTGCGCGACCTGCGCACCGCCTTCGGCGGCAGCAAGGTCTCGGGCATCGGTCGCGAGGGCGGCGTGCATTCGCTCGAGTTCTACACCGAGCTTCGCAACGTGATGGTCAAGCTTTGAGGCACCAGGAATGAAGGACAACCAGATCCAGCAGTACGGCGACGAGCTCTACCAGGCATTGCTCGACCGCAAGCCGGTGCCGCCGCTGACCGACCGCGAGCCCGCCATCACGCTGGACGACGCCTACCGCATCCAGCTGCGTTTCATCGAGCGCCGGCTCGATGCCGGCGAGACGGTGGTCGGCAAGAAGATCGGCGTCACCAGCCAGGTGGTGATGGCCATGCTGAAGGTCGACCAGCCCGACTTCGGCCAGCTGCTCTCGGGCATGGTGGTGAATGAAGGCGAGGCGATCCGCACCGACACGATGATCGCGCCGCGTGCCGAGGCCGAGGTCGCCTTCGTGCTGAAGAGCGACCTGCGGGGCCCGGGCGTGACGGCGGCCGACGTGCTGCGCGCCACCGCCTTCGTGATGCCGTGCTTCGAGATCGTCGACTCGCGCATCCAGGACTGGAAGATCAGGATCCAGGACACCGTGGCCGACAACGCTTCCTGCGGCGTGCTGGTGCTCGGCGGCACGCGCCGCGACCCGCGCGACGTCGACCTGGCGCTGGCCGGCATGGTGCTCGAGAAGAACGGCGAGGTCGTCAGCACCTCCACCGGCGCCGCGGTGCAGGGTTCGCCGGTGAATGCCGTCGTCTGGCTGGCCAACACGCTGGGCCGGCTGGGCATCGTGCTGAAGGCCGGCGAAGTGATCCTGTCCGGGTCGCAGTCGCCGCTGGTGCCGGTGAAGGCCGGCGACAGCCTGCACTGCAGCGTCGGCGGGCTGGGCAGCGCCAGCGTCCGCTTCGTCTGACCCGAGAAGAGCCACCGATGAAACTGAACCCGCAAACCATCGCCGGCCTGGCCGAGCACCTCGAAGCCGCCGAGCTGGACGCGCGCGACGTCACCAAGATCACCGACGAGCACCCGGAGATGGACTGGGACGACGCCTACGCCATCCAGGACGAACTGCGCCGCCGCAAGGAAGCGCGCGGCCAGCGCACCGCAGGCCTCAAGGCCGGACTGACTTCGTTCGCGAAGATGAAGCAGATGGGCGTGGACACGCCGGTCTTCGGCTTCGTCAGCGACTACATGGCGCGCCCCGACGGCGGCGAGATCCGGATGTCGGAGCTGATCCACCCCAAGGTCGAGGCCGAGATCTGCATCGTCACCAAGACGGCGCTGCGCGGGCCGGGCTGCCACATGGCTGCCGTGCTCGCGGCCGTCGACTTCGTGGTGCCGGCGGTCGAGGTCATCGACAGCCGCTACCGCGACTTCAAGTTCGACCTGAAGAGCGTCGTCGCCGACAACACCTCGGCGTCACGCTTCGTCGTCGGCTCGCGCTTGCGTGCGGTCGACGAACTCGACCTGCGCACGCTCGGCGTGGTGCTCGAGAAGAACGGCCACATCGTCGCGATGGCCGCCGGCGCCGCAGTGCTCGGCCACCCGCTGACCGCGGTGGTCATGCTCGCCAACCACCTGGGCGCACGCGGCCAGGAGATCCCCGCCGGCACTTTCATCATGACCGGCGGTGTCACCGAGGCCATCGCAGTGGCCGCCGGCGACCACGTCGCCGTGCGCTTCCAGGACTTGGGGCAAGTCTCGATCCGCTTCGTCTGACGACGCCGCGCCACCTGCCCACCGGAACCGACGACCAGCCCTATCCAACCCGACGGAGACCCCATGTACGCCAAGCGCAGCTTCCTGCAGACCACCCTCGCCACCTTCGCCACTGCCGCCCTGGCCCTGGCGGCCGGCAGCGCGCTGGCGGCCGATGCCTACCCGAGCAAGCCGATCAAGCTGATCGTGCCGTTCCCGCCGGGCGGCCCCACCGACGTGATGGGCCGCGTCGTGGCCAAGCTGCTGGGCGACAAGCTCAAGCAGACCGTGGTCGTCGAGAACAAGCCCGGTGCCGGCGGCAACCTCGGCACCGACGCCGTGGCCAAGGCGCCGGCCGATGGCTACACGCTGGCCCTGACGGCCGTCAGCAGCCTGGCCATCGCACCGGCCCTGTATCCCAAGCTGCCGTACAACGTGGCCACCGACCTGACGCCGATCGCCCGCGTGGGCATCACCAAGGGCGCCATCGTCGCCCACCCCAGTGCGCCTTTCAACGATCTGAAGGGCCTGGTGGCCTACGCCAAGGCCAACCCCGGCAAGCTGGCCTACGGCAGCTCTGGCGTCGGCACCGCCAATCATTTGGCCGGTGAGATGCTGGCGTCGGTCGCGGGCATCGAACTGGTGCATGTGCCGTACAAGGGGACCGCGCCGCTGGTGCAGGACCTGCTGGGCGGCCAGCTGCCGATGTCGATCGAGAGTTCGCTCTCGAGCGCCGGACCCAATGTCAAGGAAGGCCGGCTCAAGGCCATCGCCATCATCTCGGGCACACGTTCACCGCTGTTGCCGAGCGTGCCGACCGTGGCCGAGCAAGGCTATCCCGGCTTCGACGTGGCGGTCTGGTTCGGCCTGGTCGGCCCCGGCAAGCTGCCGCCGGACATCGTGACTGTGCTGAACCAGGCGCTCGTCGAGGGCCTGAAGACCCCCGAGGTGGCCGAGCGCTTTGCACGCATCGGCGCCGAGCCCGCGCCCGACACGCCCGCGGAGTTCGGCGCCTACATCCGCGCCGAACAGCAACGCTGGGCCAAGGTGGTCCGCGACGCCAAGGTCACTCTGGAGTGAGGTACCAAGCCATGTCGCGCAAGATCAAGTGCGCCCTGATCGGGCCCGGCAACATCGGCACCGACCTGCTGGCCAAGCTGCAGCGCAGTGCGGTGCTGGAGCCGGTCTGGATGGTCGGCATCGACCCCGCATCCGACGGCCTGAAGCGGGCCCGCGAGCTCGGCATCAAGACCACCGCCGATGGCGTGGACGGTCTCGTGCCGCACCTGCAGGCCGACGGCGTGCAGATCGTCTTCGACGCCACCAGCGCCCATGTGCATGCCGAGAACTCGCGCAAGGTCAATCAACGCGGCGCGATGATGATCGACCTGACGCCGGCCGCGATCGGCCCGTACTGCGTGCCGCCGGTGAACCTGCGCGAGCACGTGGGCCGGCGCGAGATGAACGTCAACATGGTCACCTGCGGCGGCCAGGCCACCATCCCGATGGTGTATGCGGTCAGCCGCGTGCAGCCGGTGGCCTACGGCGAGATCGTCGCCACGGTGTCGAGCCGCTCGGTGGGCCCGGGCACGCGCAAGAACATCGACGAATTCACCCGTACCACCGCCGGCGCGGTGGAGAAGGTGGGAGGCGCGAAGAAGGGCAAGGCGATCATCGTCATCAACCCGGCCGAACCTCCGCTGATCATGCGCGACACCGTCCACTGCCTGACGGTCGACCCGCCAGAGGCTGCGCAGATCGAGAAATCGGTGCACGTGATGATCGAGGAAGTACAGAAGTACGTGCCCGGCTACAAGCTCGTCAACGGCCCGGTGATCGACGGCCATCGCGTGTCGATCTACATGGAGGTCGAAGGCCTGGGCGACTACCTGCCCAAGTACGCCGGCAACCTGGACATCATGACCGCCGCCGCCGCCCGCACCGCCGAGATGTTCGCCGAGGAAATCCTCGCCGGCAAGCTGGTGCTGGAACCCGCTTTCGCCTGAAAGGGACGACCCCATGAAGAGCCCACTCGAAGGCCGGCGCGTCACGCTGCACGACATGACGCTGCGCGACGGCATGCACCCGAAACGCCACCAGATGACGCTGGAGCAGATGCGAGCCGTGGCCTGCGGCCTGGACGCCGCCGGCGTGCCGCTGATCGAGGTCACGCACGGCGACGGCCTGGGCGGCAGCTCGGTGAACTACGGTTTCCCCGCGCACACCGACGAGCAGTACCTGTCGACCGTGATCCCGCTGATGCGGCAGGCCAGGGTCTCGGCGCTGCTGCTGCCGGGCATCGGCACCGTCGACCATCTGAAGATGGCGCACGGACTCGGCGTGCACACCCTCCGCGTGGCCACCCACTGCACCGAGGCCGACGTCTCCGAACAGCACATCACGCTGGCGCGCAAGATGGAGATGGACACCGTCGGCTTCCTGATGATGGCGCACATGAACAGCCCCGCAGGGCTCGTGAAGCAGGCGCGGCTGATGGAAAGCTACGGCGCCAACTGCGTCTACGTCACCGACTCGGCCGGCCAAATGCTGCCCGACGACGTGACGGCACGCCTGAGCGTGGTGCGCGACGCGCTGAAGCCCGAGACCGAGCTCGGCTTCCACGGTCACCACAACCTGGCGATGGGCGTGGCCAACAGCATTGCCGCCATCGCCGCCGGCGCCACCCGCGTCGACGCCGCCGCGGCCGGCCTGGGTGCCGGCGCGGGCAACACGCCGATGGAAGTGCTGGTGGCGGTGTGCGACCGCATGGGCATCACCACCGGCATCGACGTCTGGAAGATCCAGGATGTCGCCGAGGACATCGTCGTGCCGCTGATGGACTTCCCGATCCGCGTCGACCGCGACGCACTGACGCTGGGTCATGCCGGCGTCTACGGCAGCTTCCTGCTGTTTGCCAAGCGCGCCGAGAAGAAGTACGGCATCCCGGCACGCGACCTGCTGGTCGAGCTCGGCCGGCGCGGCATGGTCGGCGGCCAGGAAGACATGATCGAGGACACCGCGCTCACGATGGCCCGTGCGCGCGGGCTGCTGCCTGCGCGGGCGGCCTGAGGAGCACCGCATGCCATTCGCGCAGATCTACATGATCGAGGGCCGTACCGCCGAACAGAAGAAGGCGGTGATCGAGAAGGTCACCCAGGCCCTGGTCGAGGCGGTGGGTGCGCCGAAGGACAACGTGCGCGTCTGGATCCACGACGTGCCCAAGGAGAACTGGGGCATCGCCGGGGTCAGTGCCAGGGAACTCGGTCGCTGAACCGTACACCGCCGGCAGGTCCCGCGATGTTCTTCGACTCCCGCCCCAAGGTTGCCGTGCAGGTCCAGCAGACCGGCGAGAGCTACCTCTGCGCCACCAACGAGAGCCTGCTGCAGGGCATGTTGCGGCTGGGGCGGCGCGGCATCCCGGCGGGCTGCGTGAACGGCGGCTGTGGCGTGTGCAAGGTGCAGATCCTGCAGGGCGAGGTGAAGACGCTGGGGCCGGTCAGCCGGGCCCATGTCAGCGCCGAAGAGCAAGCGCACGGCTGCACGCTGGCCTGCCGCGTCGCGCCGCAGACCGCGGTGCAGCTGGCGGTGGCCGGCCGGCTCGTGAAACCATTTCAGAAAGGGTGTGCCGATGCGGCGCGCCCGGTGTCGACACGGCAAGTGAATCCCTGACGGGACAACGAAGGAGACGGACATGGGTGTGATGCGCATCGGGCATGCCAGCCTGCGGGTGATGGACATGGCAGCGGCCCTGAAGCACTACGAGAACGTGCTGGGCCTGAAGCAGACGATGGAAGACAAACACGGCAACGTGTACCTGAAGTGCTGGGACGAGTGGGACAAGTACTCGCTGATCCTGACGCCGTCGGACCGCGCCGGACTGAACCACGTGGCCTACAAGGTCGAGCGGGACGCCGACCTGGACGAGCTGAAGGCCAAGGTCGAGGCCTGGGGCGTGAAGACGACGATGCTGCCCGAAGGCGACCTGCCGTCGACCGGCCGCATGCTGCGGTTCTTGCTGCCCAGCGGCCACGAGATGCGGCTGTACGCGATGAAGGAATACGTCGGCACCGATGTCGGCACGCTGAACCCCGACCCCTGGCCGGACGGCCTGCGCGGCGCCGGCGCACACTGGCTCGACCACCTGCTGCTGATGTGCGAGATGAACCCGCCGGCCGGCGTCAACACGGTGGCCGACAACACGCGCTTCATGACCGAGGCGCTGGACTTCTTCCTCACCGAGCAGGTTCTGGTGGGCCCGCAGGGCGACATCCAGGCCGCCACCTGGATGAGCCGCACGACGACGCCGCACGACATCGCCTTCGTCGGCGGGCCCCGGAGCGGGCTGCACCACATCGCGTTCTTCCTCGACAGCTGGCACGACGTGCTGAAGGCGGCCGACGTGATGGCCAAGAACAAGGTGCGCATCGACGTCGCGCCGACGCGCCACGGCATCACGCGCGGCGAGACGATCTACTTCTTCGACCCCAGCGGCAACCGCAACGAGACCTTTGCCGGCCTGGGCTACCTGGCGCAGCGCGACCGGCCGGTGACGACCTGGAGCGAGGACCGCCTGGGCTCCGGGATCTTCTATCACACGGGGGACCTGGTGGCGTCGTTCACCGAGGTCTACACCTGAGTACCGCGCGCAAGCCCGACCCGCCCTGGACCGTGCGCGCGCTAACGTAGAACCGGGTCGGCTCGCGTGCGCGAGTCCGCGCTGTCGCCGTCCGGGCGGGGATCGGCGATCGACGCTGCCTGCATGCCGTGCTGGTAGAGCTCGACGCGATTGCGTCCGTGCTTCTTGGCCTGGTACATCGCCGCATCGGCATGGCGGGTCAGCTCCTGTTCATCGACACCGTGGTCGGGATAGAGGGCCAGGCCGATGCTGGCCGACACGTTCAACGCATGCCCGGCGATCAGGAAGACCTGGTTCAGCGCGGCGCGGATCTTCTCGGCCACGGCCACGGCATCCCTGCCTTCTTCGACGCTGGGCAGCAGGACGACGAACTCGTCGCCGCCGATGCGGCCGACGGTGTCCGATGCTCGCAGACAGCCCACCACCCGGCCGCCGACGGCCTTGAGGAGCAGGTCGCCCACTTCGTGGCCGCAACTGTCGTTGACGGGCTTGAACCTGTCGAGGTCGAAGTACATCAGCGCCAAGCGCGACGCCTTGCGCCGGGCCTGGACGATGGCCTGCCCGAGCCGTTCGGCCAGCAACGCCCGGTTGGGCAGGTCGGTCAGCGCATCGTGCAGCGCCAGGTGGCGTATCCGGTCCTCCGCCGCCTTGCGCGCCGTGATGTCCGAGAACACCGCCACGTGGTGCGTCAATTGCCCCTTGTCGTCGAGCACGCGCTTGATGGAGAGCCACTCGACATAGACCTCGCCGCTCTTCTTCCGGTTCAGCACTTCACCCGACCAGTGGCCGCTGGCCACCAATGTCGCCCACAGCTCGCGGTAGAAGGTCTTCGAATGCGTCTTCGCCGACAGCAGGCTCGGGTTGCTGCCGGTCACTTCCTCCGGCGCATAGCCGGTGATGGCGGTGAACGCCGGGTTGACCGAGACGATCTCGTTGTGCGGGTTGGTGATGACCATCGCCTCGTCCGCCAGATTGAATACCGCCGCCGACATGCGCAGTTCGTCCTCGCGTTGCCGGCGCTCCGAGTTGTCGGTGTGGGTGCCGATCATGCGCAGGGCCTTGCCCTGCGCATCGCGCCGGACGACGAGGCCCCGCGTGCGTATCCATTTCCAGTTGCCGTCCTTGCAGCGGACACGGAATTCGACGTCCAGCTTGCGCGTCCGGTCGCGCAGGTGATCCTTCGTGGCAGCGAGCACTTGCGCCTTGTCGTCGGGATGGCAGCGTGGCTCCCATTCGGCAATGTGGTCCCCGATCTCGTCGTCGGCGAACCCGAACAGCCTCTTGCCGAGTTTGGAGAACTGGACCCGGCCGGTCTGCAGGTCCCAGTCCCAGACCGAGAAGCTTCCGCCTTCCAGCGCCAGACCCCAGCGCTGCTCGCTCTGCAGCAGCGCTGCGCCGGCCGCCAGCTGGTTGCGCCAGCTGCGCAGGACGAGCCCGGCGAACAGGACCGTCATCAGGCTGAACAGAAACACCACCGCTGCCATCTGGCTGGTGTCCCACCACCACGCATCCAAGGTGTCCTGTCTGGCCAGGCCGACGACGACGTACAGCGGATAACGCGCCAACCTCGTGTAAGCGAAGGTCCGCTCGATGCCATCCGACGGCGACGGGGCGACGTAGGTGACGCTGGTGGGCTCGTCCATCAGCCGCTGGCGAAGCTGATCCGAGAGCGCGAACTGGCCGATGCTGCCGCCGCCCGTCTGGGCGACCGGATAACGGGCCACCGAAACATGGTCGGCCGAGCGCAGCGCGACCAGTCCGTGCGAGCCCAGGTTCAGGGCGGCAAAGGCCTTGACGAAATACTCGACCGGGAGCTCGATGTAGACGACCCCGGTGAACTCGCCACTCGGCAGGTTCAGGCGACGCGACAGCGGCACGACCCACGCCTTGCCGCCAAGCGTCGTGGTCGGCTTGCCGACGACCAGGCCGGCCTTCGGGTTGCCGCGCTGCAGGACGAAGAAGTCCTGGTCGCTCAGGTTGGCCGCGGTGCCCGACTGGACGCCCTGGCCATAGCGGACCACGCCGTCGGCGTCGGTGACGCGCAGGCTGGCGACTTCCGGCAGGTGGGACTGGTGCCGCGACAGGAAGTCGTTGAGGTGGCTCTCGTCGGCGGTTCCGTCGGCGACCTGGTGTTCGATTTCATGGATCACCGAGTGCAGCGCGAGGTCGACCCGGTCCAGGACGGCGCTGGTCTCGCGCTCGATCAGCAGCGACGTGTTCTCGGCGGTGATGCGCGAGCGCGCGTCGTGTTCGAGCTTGTCCTGGTAGATGGCGAAGGCGGCCAGCGCGATGACCACGAGATTGAGCAGCGCGACACCGGCCACCAGGTTGGTGGTGAAGTTGCGGCGCAGGGGCAGCAGCGAGAGCGCGGTGAGGAGTCGTTTCTGCATCCTGAGTCCGTTCATGCCGACGCCGCATGATCCGCCGGCGCATCGAGCGGGCGGCAGCTCGCTCAGTGCGCTGCAGCCGGCCCGTCGTTATCGGCATCGACCGAGGGCAGTTGAGGCGCTGCCTGGCGGCAGTTCGGAAGGCGGCCGACGCGCGGCCCCTCCAGAGGGCCTCAGCGGTGACGATAATGAAAAATGGGCTCCAGGTTGCGGAGTACGCTGCCTGCTCTCGTGGCCCCCGGGGCGCCCGAGTTCAGGCCTCACCGCTTGCCGGCCGGCAGCGGGACACATGACGCCGAGGACCGGTTCGATGGCGCCCACCCCCCCGCTTGCCGGGCTCGTCGCGGCGGAGCAGCTCCGCCTGCACCGCAATATGCTGGCCAGCGAGGCAGGGGCCGGCGGCGCCCTCGGCGTCGTGTTCGTGTTGCTGCTGTGGGACGGCGTCGAGCGGACCCGGCTGCTGGTCTGGCTGGCCGGCCTGGCGCTGGCGCTGGGCGCGCGGCTGGCGGTCGGCTGGGCGCATGGCCGGCGGGGCGCGGACCCTGGCCGAAGTGCTGCCTGGTTGCCCCGCTACCGTCTCGCTTCCGCGGCCCACGGCCTGGCCTGGGCCCTGGCCGGCGTGCTGCTGCTGCCGCCGGCGGGGCCGCAGCACTTCGAGGGGATGGTGATCATGCTCGTCGCCATCGGCTCGGCGTCGCTGATCGCTTACGCGTTCGACATCGTGGCGGCACTGGCGTTCGCCGTGCCGACGCTGGCGCCGCTGGCCGTGCAGCTGGCCGGCCGCGGCCATGCGGGGTGGTCGGGCCTGGGCGCGATGGCTCTCCTGCTGCTGGCGATCACCGCCTTCGCCGTGCTGCGCCTGCGGCGCTCGGCGCACGAGAACTCGCGGCTGCGGCAATCCGAGACGACGCTGCGCACCTACGAGCTGGCGGTCAACTCCATCACCGACATGGTCAGCGTGGGCGGCGAGGACCAGGTCTACCGCATGGTCAACGACGCCTGGTGCCGGGTCCTGGGTCGCCAGCGTGGCGACGTCATCGGCCGCAGCGCCCAGGACGTGCTGCCTGCGGCGGCGACCGAAGAACGCCTGCGTGCGTGGCGCGAGTGCATCGAGCTGCGCCAGCCGCGCACGGTGCGCGGCCCGGCCGAGGCCGCTGAACTGGCCGGCCGCGAAGTCGAGACCACCTACTACCCCTACGCCGACGACGGCACGGGCGTGCGCTGTGTCGTGGTCGTGACGCGCGACGTGACCGAGCAGGAGGCAGACCGCCGTCAACGCGCCGCCGGCGAGGAATACCTGCGCCGCACGCTCAACGCCACCGGCGATGCGATCTTCGCCTCCGATGCCTTGGACCCGCACGAGCCGGTGCGTTTCATCAACGAGCAGATGCTGAAGATGTGGGGCATCCCGCTGGCGCAGGCGGCCACGCTGACGGCGGCGGACATCTCGGCCCACGCCACGCCGCTGCTCGTCGATGCCGAGGCCGAAGCGCGGCGTGTCGCCGAGCTGATCGCCACCAATGCGGTGGACGAATCGCGCGTGCGGCTGCGCGACGGGCGGGTCCTGCTGCGGCGCTGCATCCCGGCCGCGCTCGGCCAGCGCACGCTGCGCGTCTGGAGCTTCCGCGACGTCACCGCCGAAGAGCGCGCCGTGCAGGCGCTGCAGGCCGGCGAGGCCGAACTGCGCGCCTTGCTCGGTGCCTTCCCGGGGTACATCGGCGCCGTCGACGAGGGCTTCGTCTACACCTACGTCAACGAGCGGCTGGCGGCGCTGCTCGGCCGGCCCGCGGCCGCGATCGTCGGTCGCCACGTGCGCGACGTGATCGGCGAGCAGCGTTTCCGCAGCTACGAGCAGGAGGTCGCGCGCGCCAAGGCCGGCCTGAGGTCGGTCGCGGAACGCCAGTTCCCGGCCACCGCCGAGCGCGCGCGCCTGGACCTGGAGTTGACGCACGTCGCCGGGCCGCTGCAGGCCGACGGCAGGCAGACCTGCTACGTCTTCGGCCTGGACATCACGGCCCGCAAGCGCGCCGAGGAAGCGCTGGTCGTCGCCCGCGACGAGGCCGAGCGCGCGAACCTGGCCAAGAGCGAGTTCATGTCGCGCATGAGCCACGAGCTGCGCACGCCGATGAATGCGATCCTGGGCTTCGGCCAGTTGCTCGAGATCGACAGCCAGATCACCGGCGCCCGGCAGGACTGGGTGCGTGAGATCGTCAAGGGCGGGCGCCACTTGCTGGACCTGATCAACGAAGTGCTGGACCTGGCGCGCGTGGAGTCGGGCAAGTTCACGGTCAGCACGGAGCCGGTGGCACTGTGGCCGCTGATCGACGAATGCCTGATGCTGGTGCGGCCGCAGTCGCAGGCCCGCCAGCTGCGTCTGCCCGACGCCGCGTGCCACGGCGACCTGCAGGTGCGCGCCGACCGCACCCGGCTCAAGCAGGTGCTGCTGAACCTGCTGTCCAACGCCGTCAAGTACAACCGCGTGCGCGGCACCGTCGGCGTGGCCTGCGTGGCCGACGGCCAGACCGTCGGCATCGGCATCAGCGACAGCGGCCCCGGGTTGACGCCGCAGCAGCAGGCGCGGCTGTTCGTGCCCTTCGAGCGGCTGGATGCCGACCAGCAGCAGATCGAAGGCACCGGCATCGGGCTGGCGCTGAGCCAGCGGCTGGTCGAGCTGATGGGCGGCACGATCGAGGTCCAGAGCACGCCAGGTGCGGGCAGCACGTTCTGGGTGCGCCTGCCACTGGCCCAGGGCGCGGCCGGCGCGGCCGGCGTGTCCGGCCATGCCGCAGCCGCGTCGGCCCCGGCCGCGGCCTCGATGGCGGCGGCGCCCGCCGGCCGCCGTGTCGACGTGCTGTGCATCGAGGACAACCCGGCCAACCTGCGGCTGATCGAGGGCATCTTCGCGCACCGGCCCGGGATCCGGCTGCTCAGCGCGATCGCGCCGGGGCTGGGCCTGGAGCTGGCACGCACGCACCGGCCGGCGCTGATCCTGCTCGACATCAACCTGCCCGACATGGACGGCTACGCGGTGATGCACAGCCTGCGCGAGGACGCGGCGACGCGCGAGATCCCGGTGCTGGCCATCAGCGCCAACGCCATGCCGCTGGACATCGAACGTGGCAAGGCCGCCGGATTTGCGGACTACCTGGTCAAGCCGATCGACTTGTCACGCCTGCTCGCAGTGGTCGACAGCCTGCTCGCCGCCTGATTCTTCGGTAGAGTGCCGCATGCCCGAGGCCATGCCGACCCACGACGACGCAGCCGCGCGCATCCTCGTCGTCGACGACGAACCGACCAACCTCAAGCTCGCCGACGCCATGCTGCGCAGCGACGGCTACAGCGACATCGTGCTGCTGCAGGATCCGCGCGAGCTGCCGGCCCGCTATGCCGAGGCACCGGCCGACCTGATCCTGCTCGACCTGAACATGCCGCATCTGGACGGCTACGCCGTGATGGCCCGGCTGAAGGCGCTGGGCGACCCCTTGCTGCCGCCGATCCTGGTGCTGACCGCGCAGGGCAGCCACGAACACCTGTTGCGTTCACTGGCCGCCGGCGCGCGCGACTTCGTGACCAAGCCATTCGACCGCGCCGAGCTGCTGATGCGGGTGCGCAACCTGCTCGACGCCCATCTCGCGCACCGGCTGCTCTACCAGCAGCGCGACGTGCTCGAGGAGATGGTGCGCCAGCGCACGCAGGAGCTGCACCGCAGCCGCCTGCAGGTCGTGCAGCGTCTGGGGCGGGCCGCCGAATTCCGCGACGAAGAGACCGGCAACCACATCTTGCGCATGAGCCACACCGCCGTCGTGCTGGCGCAGGCGGCCGGCTGGTCCGAGCACGACTGCGAGCTGCTGCTGCACGCCGCGCCGATGCACGACATCGGCAAGATCGGCATTCCCGACGTCATCCTGCTCAAGCCGGGCAAGCTCGACGCCGACGAGTGGCGGGTGATGAAGACGCACGCCGAGATCGGCGCCCGCATCCTCGACGGCGCCGATTCCGAGCTGCTCGAGATGGGCCGGCAGGTGGCGCTCACCCACCACGAGAAGTGGGACGGATCGGGCTACCCGCACGGACTGGCCGGCGTGGCCATCCCGCAGGTGGGGCGCATCTGCGCGCTGGCCGACGTCTTCGACGCGCTGACGGCAGAGCGCCCCTACAAGAAGGCCTGGACGGTCGAAGCGGCGCTGGCGCTGATCCAGGCCGAGTCCGGCCGCCACTTCGACCCCGCCCTGGTGCCGCTGTTCCTGGCCCGCCTGCCCGCCATCCTGGCCATCCGCGACCGCTACTCCGACGCCACGCCGGCAGCGGCCTGAGCGGCGGGTCCCGGCGCGTCGCGCCGTGTCAGCGCCGCCGCCGCGCGGCCAGATCGGCCAGCAGGGCCATCAGACGCTGCAGGTCGAGCGGCTTGGGCAGGTAGTCGCGGAAACCCGCGCGCAGCCCGCGCTCCACCTGCGCCGGCATGGCATCGGCCGACAGCGCCACCACCGGCACCCGGCGCAGCACGGGGTCGGACTGCAGCGTCTTCAGCACGGCATAACCATCCATGCCCGGCAGGTGGATGTCGAGCAGGACGACGTCGGGCGGCGCGCGGCGGGCGCGCTCCAGGCCCGCGGGGCCGCTGGTGGCCGTGGCCAGGCGCCATTGCGGCTGCGTCTGGAACATCAGCTCCACGACCTTCAGGTTGGCCCGGTTGTCCTCGATGTACAGCACCTCGAAGACGGTGGCCGACGCCGCCGGCGGTGCGCGGCGGTCGGCCACGGGCTGGGCGGCGGCGCCGGCGGCGGCCAGCGGCAGCTCGATCCAGAAGGTCGAACCCTCGTCCAGGCGCGACGCCACGCCCAGCGTGCCGCCCATCAGTTCGGCGAGCTGCTGCGACAGCGCCAGGCCGATGCCCGAGCCTTCGACGCCGGAGTGTTCGGCACCCAGCCGCTCGAAGGTCTGGAACAGCCGGCTCATGCGCTCGGGCGCGATGCCCACGCCGGTGTCGCTGATGCGCAGGCGCAGGCGTTGCCGGTCCGGCCGCGTGACGTCGATGGCCACCTCGCCGCCCTCGCGGTTGTACTTCGCGGCGTTGGACAGCAGGTTCACCAGCACCTGCCGCAGGCGCACCGGGTCGCCCTGCACGGCCAGGCCCGCGGGCACGCCGTTGACGAGCCGCAAGCGGTTCACGGCGAGCATCGGCTGCACGATGCGCAGCGCTTCGTCGACGACCGCGGCAACGTCCACGGGCACCGCGACCACCGCCAGCTTGCCGGCCTCGATGCGCGTCAGGTCGAGCAGGTCGTCGATGAGCGACAGCAGGTGCTGGCCGGCGCTGCGGATCTCGTTCACCGCATCCATCTGCTGCGGCGGCAGGGCCTGCATCTGCAGCAGCTGCGAGAAGCCCAGGATGGCGTTCATCGGCGTGCGCAGCTCGTGACTCATGCCGGACAGGAAGCTCGACTTCGCCAGGCTGGACTGGCGGGCGGCGTCCAGGGCCGCGCGCAGCTCGGCGGTGCGCTCGGCGACCTGGCGTTCGAGCTGCTCGTTCATCGTCGACAGCCGTTGCGCCCACTCGCGTCGCTCGGTGATGTCCTGCACGGTGCCGACCGACCGCAGCGGCTTGCCGTCGGCGTCGAACACCGACTCGCAACGCTCCTGCACCCACTTGATACGGCCATCGGCCATCAGCAGGCGGTGTTCGATCTGGTACGGCGTGCGATCGGCCACCGACTGCCTGAAGGCGGCGGCGACCGCCTCGCGGTCGTCGGGATGGACGCAGCTGCGGAACAGTTCGCTGTTGGCGGTGTGGCGGGCGGGGTCGATCTCGAACATGCGGAAGACTTCGTCCGACCAGGTCAGCTCCCCGCTGAGGTGGTCACGCTCCCACGAGCCGACCTGGGCGATGCGCTGCGCCTCGTTCAGGCGCTGTTCGCTGTGCGCCACCGCGGCCTGCGCGAGCTGCCGTTGCGTGATGTCGACGCCGACACAGACCATGTTCGTCATGCGGCCGTCGGCGTCGAGCAGCAGCGTGTTGAACCACTCGATCAATGGCCGCGTGCCGTCGGCGGCCAGCCACTCGTTGGTGTAGCTTCCGCTCATGGCCTGCGGGTTGGCGGCCGACGCTTCGAAGGCCTCGCGGCGCACGGTCTCGGCCTGCTCGGGGGGCAGCAGCACGTCCCAGGCATGGCGGCCCAGGACTTCGTCACGGCCGCGGCCGCTGGCCAGCTCGCAGGCGCGGTTGAAGCGCACGATGCGCCCCTGCGCGTCGAGCACCAGCACCAGCGTGCCGGCCTGCTCGACGACGGCCTCGTTGAAGGCGCGCAGCAGGCGTTCCTCGTGCTGCGCGCGACGCAGGTCGGTGAGGTCGTGGAAGGTCGCCATCATGGCCACCGTGCGGCCCTCGTCGTCGCGCACCTGACTGGCCACGACCCGTGTCGGCACCGTGCGGCCATCGGCGCGCAAGGCCTCGAGTTCGCCATGCCAGTGGCCGTCGCGGTCCAGCGCCTGCGCCACCTGCCGCGCCTGTTCCGGCATCAGCCAGTGGCTGCTGGCCGGCGTGCCCAGCACCTCGTCGGCGTGGCGGTAGCCCCAGAGCGCCAGCAGGGCGTGATTGACGTAGGTGAGCAGCCCGCGCGCGTCGGATATCGCCACGGCGTCCTGCGCACCATCCAGGGCGCGTTGCGCAAGGGCGCTGGCCGCGGCCCGGCGCGCCACGTCATCGGCGCCGCCGGCCGCGCCGGCCGGCGTTGCATCGGCCGGCCGCGCCGGCAGCGTCACCAACAGCCGCATCAGCGCCAGCGCGAACAGCACCGCACACGCGGCGCGCAGCAGCTCGATCGGGATGCCCGTGGCGGCCAGGAAGGCATCGGCGTCGGGGTGCCAGTCCGGCACGCCGGCGTGGCGGTCGACCACGGTGCCGACGAGCACGCCATAGGCGCCGAGCGCGGCGGCGGCAATATGCACTGAACGCAGCCCGGCGCTGGCCGGGCCGGCATGCCGCCACAGCCAGAATGCGGCCAGGCCGGCGCCGGGCAGCGCCACCCACCAGTGGGCGGCCAGGTACACGGCCGGCAATACGGCACCGCAGACCAGCGCCAAGCCAGCGGTGAGGACGGCCAGCACGGCCAGCCAGCCCGGCCAGGCCAGCCAGCGCCCGCGCCGACCCTGCTGCCGCGCAGTCGCGCCGGCGAGCCGGCGTGCAAATTCCAGCAGCGCCAGGAACGACAACAGCGGCCAGGTCGCGTCGATCCAGGACAGGGCGGCGCGCGGGTCAACGTCGGCGGCGTGCCAGGCATCGAAGATCGCCTTGCCGCCGTACAGCAGCGCAAAGGCGCCGAGCCATGGCAGGTGGCCTGCGGCAGGCCAGGCCACGGACCGCGCCGGCCACACCACGCAGCTGGCAGCGACCATCAACCAGGCCGCGCCGCCGACCAGCCGTGCGGCCATGGCAGCGGGCGAGCCGTCGCCACCGTGGGCCGCGGGGTCGGCCGCGAACAGCGAAAACGAAGCCAGCAGCAAGGCGGCCGCGATTGGCACCCGCCAGCGCAGGGAGCCCCATTCGGCGGGGAGACGGGACTGGGGCATGGCGGGCGACGGCTGCGGCACGGACGCCCCGATTCTGCGGCAGCGCAGCCGCCGCCGTGCCGGCACTCAAGTCCGGTGCCGCACGGGCCGAAAGAAAGACCAGGCGATCGCGCGGCGAGTCTCCTGGGCTGCCCTGTCAACCACCCGCTTTTCGCCCGGTGGCTTGCCGGTGGGCCGGTGTGCGGTCAAGATGCCGGTGTCCCGTAGCCGGTGAACCGCTCCGGTGTCGACCCGGCCCGGCCCGCTGCCGGTGCCCGCCGACGGCCCGGGTGCTTGCTGCTTCGGCTCTGCCACACTGTCCAGAAAGGTCGTTCCTCGTGCCAGCCCAGCCCGCATTCGTAGGTGTCGGTCACGCGCGGCATGCCGACGCGACCACGGCGGCGCGTTCAGCCGCGCGTCAGGCCCGGGAACAGCTGCCGGCGCATGCGGATCCCGGCTGGCTGCTGTGCTTCGCCGGCGGCCAGCACGATGGCGCCGCACTGCTGCAGGGTTTCCAGGCCGAACTCGGCGACCTGTCGGTGCTGGGTGGGTGCGGCGTCGGCGTCATCACCGCTGCCGCGGCCAGTGCCACGGGTTACGAATGTGGCGTGCTGCTGTTTCCCGCCTCGCTGGCGCCGACGGCCGTCCTCAGCGAGGCCGGACTGGACCAGGACGAAACAGCGGCCGGCCGCCGGCTCGGCGCCGAGCTGCACGCCCTGAACCTGCCGGCGGCATCGACGGTGCTGCTGTTCTACGACTCGATCAAGAGCGGGCCGCCGCCGGTGCTGCACGTCGGCAGCCGCCTGCTCGACGGTTTGTACGCCGGCCTGGCCGAAGATCATCCGCTGGTGATCGGCGCCGGCACGCTGGCCGACATGAACCTGACCAGCAGCTATGTCTTCGACGGCCGGCAGGCGTGTCGCCACGTCGCGGTGGCGGTCGTGCTGCCGCCCGAACTGGCCGGCCACGTGGCCATCATGCACGGCTGCCTGCCGGCCAGCGACTTCCTGGAAATCACGCGCATCGACGGCGCACGCGTGCTCGAACTCGACGGCCGGCCGGCGCTGGCCGTGGTCGAGGAACGCCTGGGCGTGACGCGCGCCGAGCTGCTGGCACGCCAGCCGCTGCCGTCGCTGACGCTGGGCGAAAAACACAGCGACCCCTATGCGCCGTTCAACGACGGCCAGTACGTCAACCGGCTGGTCATCGCCGTCGACCCCTTTGATGACGCCCTGGTCCTCTTCGAGGCCGACTTCCAGGTCGGCTCGCGCGTCCAGCTGATGGGCTACGAACCCTGGCGCATGATCGAATCGGCGCGCGAGCAGACGCGCGACCTGCTCGCCGGCTTGCCGCCACGGCCTGCGGTGTTCAGCCTGTACATCGACTGCGCCGGCCGTTCGACGGCCTTCAGCGGCATGGAGGAAGACGAAGCCGCACCGGTGCGGCAGCAGGTCGGCGCGCTGTGCCCCTTGCTGGGCCTGTACTCGGGCGTCGAGATCGCCCCCTTCCTGGGTCGTGCACGGCCGCTGGACTGGACCGGCGTGCTGGTCGTCTTCACGTTGGCCGCCTGATCTCCAACCCACGACACCAGACCTGGCGAGATGGCTGAACGGCCGGGGGAACTGGACTACTACCGCCGCCAGTGCGACGAACTGGGGGCCCGCCTGCTGCGGCTGCAGGACGAAGCCACCCAGGCGCGCCGCGACGCGCAGCGCAACCGCACGCTGGCGCTGATCGTCCAGCAGCTCTATGGCCACGCCCAGGATGTCGACGGCGCGCAGCAGCCGGCCGGGTCGCTGGAGGACGTGCTCCTGATGTCGATGGTGGAACGCCTGCAGGTCGACGCCGCCGCCTTGGCGCGCTGGCAGCCCGAGCAGGCCGACTACCGGGTCGAGTTCGGCCTGGGCGTGGCAGCCGGCTTGCGCCTGTCTGCGCCGCCGCCCGCTGTGGCCGTGGCCGGCGGCGCATGGTCCGCCGCAGCGCTGGGCGCGGCCGGCCTGGCCAGCGGCCTGTGGGTCGCGGCGCCGCCTTCGCCGTGGGTGCTGCTGCTGGGCCACCGCCACCTGCGCAGCGGCAAGCGCCAGCAGATCGAAGAGGCCGACCGCCCGATCGCCGAGGCCGCGCTGCGGGTCTACAACGGCCTGCTGGAGCGGCTGCACGCCGAGCGCACGCTGCGCGCCTCGGAGGCCAACTACCGCACGCTGTTCGAAGCGGCGCAGGACGCCATCCTGGTGCTGGACGCCAGGGAACTGGTGCTGCTGGACGCCAACCAGCGGGCGCTCGAGCTGTTCGACTGCACCGCCGACGAACTGCGGCGCCGGCCGGTCAACGCCTGGCTGGTGCCGGCCGATCCCGCAGTCTGGCGCCGGGTCTGGCGGGCGGCGCTGGCCGGCCACCCGCGGCGGCTCGAAACACGCGTGCGCACGGCGTCCGGCCGCATCCTGTGGACCGAGATCAACCTCAAGCGCATCGACACCGGCCGCCGCCGGCTGCTCGCGGTGGTGCGCGACATCTCGGCCCGCAAGCAATCCGACGAGGCGCTGAAGCGGGTCCAGGAACGGCTGGACCTGGCCCTGGAGGGGGCCGAGATCGGGCTCTACGACTTCAACCTGCACAGCGGCGAAATGGTCGTCGATGAACGTTATCAGCGCATGCTGGGCGGCGGCGAGTGGCTGGTCCCGGCGACCATGGACGACTGGCTGCAGCGCATCCACCCGGACGATCGTCCCACCGCGCTTCGCATCCGCGACGAAGCCCTGCAGGGGCGTCGGCACAAGATCGAGATGGAATACCGCATGCGGCACCAGTCGGGGGCCTGGATCTGGGTCCTCGACCGCGGCAAGGGTTTCGACTGGGACGAGGCCGGGCGGCCACGGCGCGCCGCGGGCACCTGCGTGGACATCACCGAACGCAAGGTCAACGAGGCCTCGATCCACCGCCTGGCCTACTTCGACCCGCTCACCGACCTGCCCAACCGGCGGCTGTTCCTGGACCGCCTGGCCAACGCGCAGGCCGCCGCGCAGCGCGGCGGCTACCACGGCGCGGTGCTGTTCGTCGACCTCGACCACTTCAAGCACATCAACGACGCCCGCGGCCATGAAGCCGGCGACCATCTGCTGCAGGAGGTGGCGGCGCGGCTGCTGCCGATGCTGCGCGCCGCAGACACGCTGGCGCGCTTCGGCGGCGACGAGTTCGTGATCCTGCTCGTCAACCTGACGCGCTCGCAGGCCGAGGCGCCGGCCTTCGCGCACACCGTGGCCGAGAAGGTGCGCCAGGCGCTGGCGCAGCCGTTCCGGCTGCCCGAAGGGGAATTCGTGCTCGGCGCCAGCATCGGCGTCAGCCTGTTCAGCGGCACCGAGATCAGCGTGCACGACGTGCTGCGCGAGGCCGATACCGCGCTGTACCGTGCCAAGGCCAGCGGGCGCAACTGCGTGCGCTTCTTCGAGGCCTCGATGCAGGTCGCCGTGGAGGAGCGCTTCGACCTCGAAGTCGAGTTGCGTCATGCCCTGGGCCGGCAGCAACTGCAGCTGTTCCTGCAGTCGCAGGTCGACGCCCAGGGCCACACCGTCGGTGCCGAGGCGCTGCTGCGCTGGCAACACCCGTCGAAGGGGCTGATCTCGCCCGCCGCCTTCATTCCGCTGGCCGAGGAAACCGGTCTCATCGTGCCGATCGGACACTGGGTCCTGCACGAGGCCTGCCGGCTGCTCGCGCGCCTCGTCGCCGGCGGCCGCACGATGCGCATGTCGGTCAACGTCAGCCCGCGCCAGTTTCACCAGTCCGACTTCGTGGCCGGCGTGCGTGGCGTGCTCGGCGTGACCGGGGTCGAGCCGGCGAACCTGGTGCTCGAAATCACCGAAGGGGTGGTGATCGACGACATTCAGGGCACGATCCTGAAGATGAACGAGCTCAAGGCGCTGGGCGTGCAGATCTCGATCGACGACTTCGGCACCGGCTATTCGTCGCTGGCCTACCTGAAGCGGCTGCCGATCGACGAACTGAAGATCGACCGCAGCTTCGTTCGCGACGCACCCGTCGATTCCAACGACGGCGCGCTGGTCGAAGCCATCCTGGCCGTGAGCCGGCACCTGGGGCTGGCCGTCGTCGCCGAGGGGGTCGAAACGCTCGAACAGCTGAACTACCTGAAGGCGCGCGGCTGCACGTCGTTCCAGGGCCACTTCTTCGGCATGCCGACGCCGGCCGAGACCTTCGTCGAAAGCGTCGCGGTCGGCGCCGCTTCGGCGCGCGCCCATGTCGTCACGAGCTCACTCTTGCCCTGACGGCCGTCAAGGCGCGGCGGCAGCCGCCGCGTAGTATTCAGGCTGGTCCGGCCCGGGGGGTCGGGCCGATCCACCCTGTACCGACTCGAGCCGAGTTCCGATGTTGCTGTCTTCCCGATCCCTGTTGCCGCCCGGGGGCGGTGTCCGATGAACGCCGCCCTGCTGACCGACTGCGCATTGCAGCTGTGTTCCGCCGCCACCGAGGTGGACCCGCTGCCGCCCGAGCGCCTGCTGGCCATGAGCACCGACCCGGCGGCGGCCTTCATCGCGCCGCGCGGCAGCGCCTGGGTCGGCCTGGGTGCGGCGCGCTGGCTGGCGCCGGATCAGACGCAGTCCGCTTCGCTGTGGACCGGCTTGCTGGACGACAGCCCGGATGCACCCGCCCCGGCAGCGCTGGGCGCGCTGCCGTTTTGCGTTGGCGAAGAGCCCGATGCCCTGTGGCAAGGCCTGATGCCCGGTGGCCTGATGCTGCCCGAGCGCTTGTACGTGCAGCACGGCGGCCGCGCCTGGTGGCGGCTGACGCTGCCGGTGCGCGAAGCCGGCACGCTGCCGGCACGGCTGGCGCAGTCGCGCAAGGCGCTGGCGGCACTGGCTCACGCCGAGGCGCGGGCCGTCGCGCCCTGGCACACGCCACAGGAAGGGAAGCTGCCGCAGCAGTATGCCGACGCGGTGACGCGGGCGGTCGAGCACATCCGGCGCGGCGAACTGGTCAAGGTCGTGCTGGCGCGTCGCGGCGGCGTGGTCTTCGACACCGCACCGTCGCCCGCTGCGCTGCTGGCGCGGCTGGGTGCGCGGCACCCCGACTGCGTGCGGTACGCCTGGCGGCGCGGCGCCAAGACCTGGCTCGGCGCCACCCCCGAGACGCTGGTGCGCGTCGACGGCCGCCGGCTCAGCACGCAGGCCCTGGCCGGCACGCGACCGTCGGCGCTGGCCGCCGAGCTGCTGGCGTCGGTCAAGGACCGCCACGAACACGCCATCGTGGTGGAGGCCATCCGCCGCGCCATCGCGCCGCACACACGCGCCTTGCCGCCGCCCAGCGAGCCGGTGATCCGCCGCCTGCGCGGGCTGGCGCACCTGCAGACGCCGATCGAGGCGCTGCTGCGTGAAGACGTCGACTTCCTGCGCCTGGTGCGCGCGCTGCACCCGACGCCGGCCGTCTGCGGACTGCCGGCCGACCGTGCAGCGGCGCTGCTGGCCGACCTGGAGCACGACCCGCGCGGCCTGTACGCCGGGCCGTTCGTGCGGCTGTCGCCGCACGGCGACGGCCATGCCGTGGTGGCGCTGCGCGGCGCCGTGCTCGAGGGCCGCAGCGCGGTGCTGCCGGTCGGCGCCGGCATCGTCGAAGGCTCCGACGGCAACGCCGAACTGGCCGAGACGCGGGTCAAGCTGGGCAGCGTGCTGGACGCTTTCCGGGGCGACGATTGAGCGCCGCCGCCGACGACCTGCACAGCGCCTGGGCCCAGCTGTTCGCCGTCTCGTTGGCGCAGTGCGGTGTCGCGCACGCGGTGATCAGCCCGGGCTCGCGCTCGACGCCGCTGGCGCTGGCGCTGGCGGCGCAGCTGCCCAGCACGGTGCTGCACGACGAACGTGTCGCCGCTTTCTTCGCGCTCGGCCAGGCCCGCGCCAGCGGCCGGCCCAGCGTGGTGCTGGCCACCAGCGGCACCGCACCCGGGCATTGGCTGCCGGCCGCGATGGAGGCGCGCGAGGCCGGGCTGCCGCTGCTGCTGCTGAGCGCCGACCGGCCGTGGGAGGTGCAGCAGGCACAGGCCTCGCAGACGGTGGACCAGGTGCGCCTGTTCGGCCAGCATGCCAACGCCTACTTCGAGCTCGGCCTGCCCGACGCGCACCCGGTGGCCTTGCGCGCGGTGCCGCGCATCGCCGCCCAGGCGGTGCTCGCCACCCAGTACCCGCTGGCCGGCGCGGTGCAGGTCAACGCGCACTTCCGCAAGCCGCTGGAGCCGCAGCCGAGCGACGGGCAGGAACCCTGGCGCGCGCGCCTGGAGGCCCTGGTGTGGGCCGGTGCGCCCCGGCTGATGGCGCCGCTGGCCGGGCCGCACCCGCAGGCCGTGGCGCAGCTCGTGGCGCAGGTGCGCGCCGCGCCGTGCGGCGTGCTCGTCGCCGGGCCGCTGCCGCTGTACCAGGGTGCCGAGCTGCGCCGTGGGCTGCAGCGTTTCCTGGTCGCCAGCGGCTACGTGCTGCTGGCCGAGGCCACCAGCCAGCTGCGCTTCGGCCTCGACGCGTCGGCGCAGGCGGCGTGCTGCGGTGCCTTCGACGCGCTGCTGCGCGAGCCGGTGCTGCGCCAGCGGCTGCGTCCTGCACTGGCGCTGGAGATCGGCGCGCCGGCGGTGTCGGCGCAGTGGCTGGCGTGGATCGACGGCGACGAGGCGCCCGCGCGCCTGGTGCTGCCCGGCGCAAGGCCGGCCGACCCGGCTGGGGGCGCGCAGGCCATGCTGCTGGGGCCGGTGGCCGAGCTGCTGGACGCGGCTGCGGCGCAACTGCAGGCGCAGCCGCGCGGCGACGACGAACGCCGCGCCGGCAAGGCTTACCGCCAGCGCTGGCAGGCGGCCGAAGCCGCGGCCTGGACGGCGCGCGCGCAGAGCGTTGCGGCCGCAACGGCGCTGGAGGCGGGCGACGACACGGCAGCGCCCACGCCAGGCCCGGCACCACTGCACGAGCACGACATCGCACCGCTGCTGCGCGCGGCCCTGCCGGCCGGCGCGCTGCTGGCGATCGGCAACTCTGGGCCGGTGCGTGACCTCGACCACGACCTGCCGCCCGACACGCGGCCGCTCGGCCTGCTGCACCAGCGTGGCGCCGCAGGCATCGACGGCGGCGTCGCGGGCGCCGCCGGCGCGCGCAGCGTGAGCCAGTCGCCGATGGCGCTGCTGCTCGGCGACGTCGCGCTGCTGCACGACGCCGGCGGCCTGGCCGCCGCGGCGGCGGTGCGCGGGCCGCTGGCCATCGTCGTCGTCAACAACGACGGCGGGCGCATCTTCGAGCGCTTGCCGTTGGCGCGCGACCCCGAAATGGCCGAGGCGCGCGAGCGGCTCTTCGTCACCCCGCACGGCCGCGCCTTCGACGGCCTGGCCGCGACCTGGGGCCTGGGCTACCGGCGCGTGCACACGCCGGCAGCCTTGGCTGCGGCACTGGCGCAGGCGCTGGCGGCCGACACGGCCATGGTCATCGAGGCCTGCCCCGCGCCGGGCGGCAGCGCACGGCGCGCGGCGCTGCTGGCGGCAATGGCCGGCGCCGCCGAGGCGGCGACGCGGGCATGATCGCCGGCCGGCACCCCGGCCGGCTGCATGCCGCCAAGGGCGCCGGCGGGCCGCCGCTGGTGCTGCTGCACGGTTTCCTGGGTGCGCCGTCGTCCTGGGACGAGGTGCTGGCGGCCTTGCCGCACCACGGCCCGGCCTGGTGTCCGTGGCTGCCCGGCCACGGACCGGCCTTGCCGGCCCCCGCGAGCTGGGACGCCACCGTGCAGGCCCTGGCCGCCGCGCTGCCTGCAGGCGCCGTGCTCGCCGGCTACTCGCTGGGGGCGCGGCTGGCGCTGGCCGCCGCGCTGCGCCAGGGCGACCAACTGTGCGGCACGCTGCTGGTGGGTGGCCATGTCGGCCTGGCCGACGAACGGTCGCGCGCCGAGCGCGCCGAGCTCGATGCCCGCCGCGCCGCGGCCTTGCGGTCGGGTCCACTGGAGGCCTTCGTGACCGCGTGGGAGGCACTGCCGCTCTTTGCCACCCAGCGTGTCCTGCCGCTGCAACAGCAGGCGCGGCAACGTGCCGCGCGGCTGGCGCACGACCCGCAGGCCTTGGCCTGGGGATTCGAGATCGGCGGACTGGCGCAGATGCCCGACCTGCGCCCGGCAGTGGCTGCGGCTCGGCAGCCCTTGTGCTTCCTGACCGGCGCGCTGGACGAACGCTTCAGCGCGCTGGCGGCGTCGCTGGTGCGTGCGCCCTGGATCACGCACCGGCAGGTGGCCGGGGCGGGCCACAACCTGCTGCTGGAAACACCGGCCGAGGTGGCGCGGCAAGTGCAAGCGCTGGTGCTGGCCGGCCCGCTGGCGCCTGGCGCGCGGCCTGGCATCGGCGCATGACACCGGCGCCGAACTTGGCCCCGGCACTGCGGCTGAACCTGCAGCCACCGCGCCGCGTGGCCGTCGCCGACCTGGTGGTGCGCGGCGTGCAGCGCGCGCGGCAGGCGGTGCGCATCCGTCTGCTGGACGCGCAGGGCACGCTGGGCCTGGGCGAGGCGCTGCCGCTGCCCGGCTACAGCCGCGACGACGCCGAAACGGCCGAGCGCGTGCTCGCCGCGCTGGCCTTGCAGTGCGCCGGCTGCGGCGGCCTGGTGGTGCCGGCGGCGGCCGCGGGCGTGGCGCAGATCCTTGCCTGCCTGGCACCGCACGAGCCGGCTCTGGCCGCGGCGCCGAGTGCACGCTTCGCGCTGGAATGTGCGCTGCTGGACCTGCTGGCGCGGCGCGACGGCGTCAGCGCCGCGGCCTGGCTGGCGCAGGGGCGCGCCCTGCAGGCCGTGCCGGTGAGCGTGCTGCTGCCCGAGGACTTGCCGGGCGCCGTCGCGGCAGCCGCAGCGGCCGTGGCGCGCGGCCACCGCGTGCTGAAGCTGAAGATCGCCAGGGCCGACCGCACGCTGCGCGAAGAGGACGCGCTGCTTGGCGCCGTGCGTGCGGCAGTCGACGCGGCGCGATCGCCCGCCGGCCCGCCCGTGCGGCTGCGGCTGGATGCCAACGGCGCCATGGACCTGGCGCAATTGCCGGCGCGACTGGCGGCGCTGGCGCAGCACGGCATCGAGCTGGTCGAGGAACCCGTGGCCGGCGCCGCGCTGCTGCGCCTGCCGGTGCTGCCGCTGCCCTGGGCGGCCGACGAATCGCTGGCCGAGCCCGGGCTGGCAACGGCGCTGCTCGAACTGCCGGCACGACGCCGGCCCAGCGCCTGGGTGCTCAAGCCGGCCGAGCTGGGTCTGACGCGCTGCCTGGCGTGGGCTGCCGCTGCCGCCGACAAGGAACTCGGCGTCGTCGTCACGCACAGCCTGGACGGCGACCTCGGTCACGCCGCCGCGTGTGCGCTGGCGGCGGCGCTGACCGTGCCCCCCTGGCCGTGTGGCCTGGCGCCGCACGCGGGCCTGCGTCAGCGCGAGCCCGGGCCGCCCGTGCTGCCCTTGCCCACCCAGCCCGGCCTGGGTCAGGCCGATCCGGGTGACGAGCCGTGAAGGGGGTCGGTCGAGCGCAGTGGCGCGATCCGGCTCGCCCGCCACTCGTGGCCGCTCTTGTGTGACACGATCAGCGCATGAAAGCCCTGCACCGCGCGTTTTCGATCATGCACGGCCTGATGGCCCTTCTCTTTGCCTGCGCCGCACTGATGCTCATCGTCATCGCCGCCAAGGTGGGCTGGTTGGCCTTTGCGGGCGGGCTGGACCGCAGTGCAGCGCAGCAGATCATCGAAGCCGTCGGCCTGCTTGCTGCCGCTGTGGTGGCGCTGCAGATTGCCCAGACCATCGCCGAAGAGGAGGTCGTACGCGACGCTCACATCAGCGGGCCCACCCGTGTGCGGCGTTTCCTGTCCAGGTTTCTCGTCGTCGTCGTCGTGGCGCTGACCATCGAAGGCCTGGTGGCCACCTTCAAGGCAGCGCACGAGGACCCTGCACACATGCTGTATGCAGCCGGCATCGTGCTGGCGGCCGGCGTCCTGCTCGCAGCCTGGGGCATCTTCATACGCATGAACCGCTACGCCGAAGAACTCGAACCCGAGGCCATGGCCGACGCCAAGCGCGAAGACAAGAAGCTCGAATGACTTGCGCCCACGAGCGGGCCCGCCGGGTGCGGGCCAAGAAGGCGGCCGTCAGCCCGACGCGAGGTCCTCGTGCAGGCAGAGGTAGTTGCCTTCCGGGTCCTTGAACCAGGCCGCCTTCTCGGCCCCCAGCACGCAGACGTGGTCGATCGTCTTCAGGCCGGGGAAGTCGTAGTCCTCGAAGACGACGCCAGCGCGCTTCAGCTCGGCGATGCTGGCGGCAATGTCGGGGACCTCGAAGCTGATCGCCGTGTGGTCGGCCTTGGTGCCTTCGGGCTTCGGGAACAGCGCCAAGGTGCTGCCGCCGACGACATAGACGAACTTGCCGTCGGGCTTGAAGCCGCCCGGCTGCAGGCCCAGGCCGCCCTCGTAGAAGGCGCGGGCGCGTGCCATGTCGACGACGGGCAGCATGGTCGTGACGGATGCGTGGGTCAGCATATGCAGTCCTTTCGCTCATTTCGGCCACTGGGCGCCAGACGCACCACCGCGGTGAGGCTGGCGGGTCGGCAAGCATAGGCCGGACCCTCGTCCATGGCCATGCCTTGCGCAGAGCCCCACGGTCGCAAGCTTCGGGCACACTGCCGGCTCGTCACGAGCCGCCTTGTGCTGTCGGCAGCTGGCCGGGACCCACCGCCATGTCTGCTGTTGCCAACGACCCCCAAGCCATGAACACACTCGACGATTTCGTTGGACAAGCGTGGAACGACCACGCCGACGACGCTGCTGCAGTCGCGGCCCGTTTGCCGCAGGGGCTGCCGCTGGCACGCGACGACGATGGCGTGATGCGTCTGGCCGCGCTGGCGCACCATGTGCTGGGTGAACACCTCGGGCGCTGGCAGGACGGACTGGCCTTCCTGGGGCAGCTTGCCGAACGCGGCGTGCACGGCGACGGCGGCGCCGCGTCGATCGCGCGCTGCCGGGCCAGCCTGCGTCTGTGCGGTGGCATCGCCGACGAACGCGCGGCAATGAGCCCGAGCGACCAGTGCCGGGTGGCCGCGATGGCGGCGTCCAGCCTTGCCGCCTTCGATGTCGCGCGTGCCTCGGACCTCCTGCACGATGCCGTGGCGCGCGCCGACGGCTTGCCCGATGCGGACCCCGGCGTGCGTGCCCTGGCGGCCAACGGCAACGGCATCGCCGGAACACTGCAGGAGGCGGCGCCGCTCGGCCCGGCGCAGCGCGAGCTGATGATCCGCGCCGCCGAGGTGGCGCGCACGCAGTGGCAACGGGCCGGCACCTGGCTCGAGGTGGAGCGCGCCGAGTACCGGCTGGCCCTGTGCTGGCTGGCCGCCGGTGAAGCGGCGCAGGCGCTGCAGCACGCGCAGCGCTGCGAGGCCATCGTGCGCGAAAACGGCGCACTGCCGCTGGAGCTGTTTTTCGCCGCCGAGGCGCTGTGTCTGCCATTGCGTGCGCTGGGCGACGACGCCGGGCGCAAAGCAGCGCTGGCCGGCGCCCGCCAGGCGTTCGACGCGCTGGCGGCGGACGATCGGGCCTGGTGCCGCGCCACGCTGGACAAGATCGAGGCCTCTTGAAGTCGAAAATACACTGCCATCCGAAGAGCACCGAGGGCAAATCCAGAGGAGCAAGGCCGTGAACATCGAGCAATTCATGCAGGGGTACAAAGCGGCGTGGGAGCAGCGGGACGAGTTCATGTTCGCTGCGCTCTTCGCGGCCGATGGCCAGTATCACAACACGCCGTTTGCCGTGCAGCGGGGTCACGCCGAGCTGGCCGAGTACTGGCGCCGCGTGAAGCTGCAGGACGACGTCCACGTCGGCTACGAAGTGCTGGCCTCGTTCCCCGCGGCAGGCATCGCGCACTGGCACGTCACTTACCAGGTCGCCTCCGAGGAGCTGTTTCAAGTCTGGGCCCGGTCCACGGGCACCCATCTCCTGGCCCGCCAACCCGGTGATCCGCTGCCGCGCATGGTTCTCGACGGCGTGTTGCAGGCACAGTTCGACGGCGGGCTGTGCAAGCGCTGCCAACTCTGGTGGCACAGCATGCCTCTGGCGCCATGAAGGTCGGTGCGGCGGCGCCCGGGCCGGCACTGGGCTCGTCGTGCCTGCGTGACACGGCCATCGGCTCCAGCGACGTGGTCGCCGCGTGAACGTCCTCTTCGTCCACCAGAACTTCCCCGGCCAGTTCCGCCACCTGGCGCCGGCCCTGGCGCAGGCGGGGCATGCGGTGCACGCGCTGTCCATCAACCGCCACCCGGTGCCACCGGGCGCGACGCTGCACGTCTACCAGGCCAAGCCTCGGCCCGGCTTCAAGCCGCACCCGCTGGCTGCCGAGCTCGACGCCAAGGTGATCCGCGGCGAGGCCGCGGCGGCGGCGATGCTCGCGCTGCGGCGCCAGGGCTTCGTACCCGACCTGGTGATCGCCAACCCGGGCTGGGGCGAGGCGCTGTTCGTGAAGGACGTCTGGCCGCAGGCGCGGCTGGTCTGCCTGCTCGAGTACTACTACCGGCTGGAGGGCGGCGATGTCGGATTCGACCCCGAATTCCCGCCGGCCGGGCCCTTGCCCGGCCTGCGGCTGCGCATGAAGAACCTGACGCTGCTGGAGGCCATGAACACGATGGATCTCGGCGTCGTGCCCACCCGCTGGCAGCGCAGCTGCCTGCCAGCCGTGTTCCAGCCGCGGCTGGTGGAGATCTTCGACGGCATCGACACCGACACCGTGCGGCCCGACCCTGGCGCGCGTTTGGCACTGCCCGATGGCACTGAAGTGCAGGCCGGCGATCCGCTGGTGACCTTCGTCAGCCGCAACCTCGAACCGCTGCGCGGCTACCACGTCTTCATGCGCGCGCTGCCGCGGCTGCTGGAGCTTTGCCCCGCAGCCCAGGTGCTGATCGTCGGTGGCGACGGCGTGAGCTACGGCGCCGCCGCGCCCGCCGGCAAGACCTGGAAGGGCATCTTCCTCGACGAGGTGCGCGAGCGCATCGACGAGCGCCGCGTCCACTTCATGGGTCAGTTGCCGTACGCGCAGTTCCTCGAGCTGCTGCAGGTGTCTGCCGCGCACGTCTACCTGACCTACCCGTTCGTGCTCTCGTGGAGCTGCCTGGAGGCGATGAGCGCGGGCTGCCACCTCGTGGCCAGCGCCACCGCGCCGGTGCAGGAATTCGTGCAGCACGGTGTCAACGGCACGCTGGTCGACTTCTTCGACATCGACGCGCTGGCCACCGCCGTCGCCGCCGCGGCACAAGCGCGCGGCAGCGACGCTGCCTTGCGCGCGGCGGCACGGCAGACCGCCATCGACCGCTGCGACCTGCGGCGCGTGGCGCTGCCACGCTACCGGCAGGTGCTGGCCGAGTTGATGTGCGCGCCTGTCTGATGCACCTCAGGCCGGCAAATACTCGATGCCGGTCTGTGACAGGCCGACGAGGTCGATGTTGTCGGTGTTGTAGGGCAGCTCGGCGGCTAAGACGGCGAGCGAGGCCTCGGTGAAGAGGTGATAGACGTCGATGAGGGCGACGAGCTCGGCGCTGTCCTGAGGCGAGGGCGGCAGGCCGATGAGGTTGGTGTACATCAGCTCCACTGCCTGCTGGTGGGTGTGCGCGGCACCCAGCCGCGCGTCGAGTGCGAGCTGCGCCACCTGCTCGTACGTCATGCCGGCGTCGAACACGCTCAGGCCGATGCCCACGAACTCGGGGTTGGCCACGAACGAAGCGCCGAAGACGGCGCCCAGCAGCTTGGCCGTCATGCCGGCGGCGCCGTCGATGTCCAGCGCCACGTGGCGGTCCTCGAACTGCAGCCGCTCGATGCCCACGAGATCGATCGTGTACGGGCCGCGGGCGTCCATCACGCTCCAGCCGGAGTCCTCGCGCGACCAGCCGAAATGGCCGCTGTCGCCGTCGAAGACCGCGCGGTCGATGCCCTCGCCGCCCTCCAGGCTGTCGTTGCCGCTGCCGCCGCCGAGCGTGTCGTTGCCGGCCAGGCCGTAGAGCTGGTCGGCGGCGCTGGTGCCCGTCAACACGTCGGGTCCGCTGGTGCCGAACTGCACCGTTCCCGCGGCCGCTGCGCCGTAGCCCAAGCCCGTGGCGGCCAGCCCGGCGAGGTCGATGCGGGCCTGGTTCAAGGGGTGCTCGGCCGCCAGCAGCGCCAGCGTGGCCTGCGTGACGGCGCCGCTGTCGAGCAGGCTCACGAGCTCATCGCGTTCGGCCGTGCCCGGGGCCACCCCGGCGACGTTCTCGTACACCGTGTTGACGAAGTCGACGTTGCCGTGCGAGCCGGCCAGCTGCGCAAAACGCGCCGACGCCAGCGCCAGCGCGGCCACCTCCTGGGCGCTGGCGCCGTTGTCCAGCAGGCTCAGGTAGCTGCCCACCAGGGCGGCGTCGTGCAGCGCCGAGGCACCGAACACCGCGCCGACGAGCTTGGCCACCGTGCCGGCGTTGCCGTCCATGTCGTAGGCCACGGCGGCGTCGGCAAAGCGCAGCCGCTCGATGCTGCTCAGGCTGTCGTTGCCGTCGCGGCCGGGCAGCGAGTCGTTGACCAGGCGCACGGCGCCGGCCACGCTGATGGCGTAGTCGGCCCGCGCTCCGGTGTAGACGGCCGTGTCGGTGCCGCCCAGGCCGCTGATGGCGTCGTCACCGGCCAGCCC
>CAYJOA010000019.1:25799-42170 GCA_964371495.1 uncultured Rubrivivax sp. | reverse complement strand
GGATGTCGAGCATCGGCAGCGCGATGCGGTGGCGCGCGATCTCGCCGTCGTTCTTCAGCAGCGGCGCGCCGACGGCGATCGACGCCTCGAAGCTGGTGCCGCCCATGTCGGTGGTGATGCAGCGGTCGGCGCCCAGCGCCTGGGCGCAGAACAGGCCTGCGCCGGGGCCGCCGGCGGGGCCCGACAGGAGCGTCAGCGCCGCCTTGTCGCGCGCGGCCTGCGGCGTGATGACGCCGCCGTTGGACTGCATGATCAGCAGCAGTCCGCCGAAGGCCGCGTCGTCCAGCCGCGCGACCAGCCGGTCGAGGTAGCGGCCGAGCTTGGGGCCGACATAGGCGTTGAGCGCCGTCGTGCTGACGCGGTCGTAGAAGCGGATCGACGGCAGCACCTCGGTCGACACCGAGAGATAGGCCTGCGGCCACTGCTCGCGCACCAGCGCCGCTGCGGCCTGCTCGTGCTGCGGGTTGGCAAACGAGTTCATGAAGCAGATCGCCACCGCCTGCACGCCCTGCGCGCGCCAGTCGTCGATCGCCGCGCGCACGGCGGCCAGGTCCAGCGGCTCGATCTGGTTGCCGTCGCGGTCGATGCGGCCGCCGACGCCCAGCCGCCGCGCCCGCGGCACCAGCGGCTTGACGTTGACGTAGCGGTTGTTGTACTGCTCCTCGCGGATGCCGCGCCGCATCTCCAGCGCGTCGCGCAGGCCCGCGGTCGTCAGCAGCGCGCAGGCGGCGCCGGTGGACGTGAGCGTCGCGTTGGTGGCCACCGTGGTGCCGTGCACGATGGTGTCGATGGTGGCCAGGAAGTCGCGCAGCGCCAGCGGCGGCTCCTGCGCAGCGGCGATCTGCGTCAGGCCGTCGATGACCGCGATCGACGGATCATCCGGCGTCGACAGCGTCTTGTGGATGCGCGGCGGCTCGCCGGCGCGCGCCAGGACGAAGTCGGTGAACGTGCCGCCGACGTCGATGCCGAGTTTTCCGGTCTTCATGCGGGCTGCCCCTGGTGCTGCGCGGCCACCTGCTGCCGCAGCGCGTCCTTGCGCACCTTGCCCAGCGCGGTGCGCGGCAGGGCGTCGACGACGAACACGGCGCGCGGGTGCTTGAAACGCGCCAGCCGGCCAACGAAGCCGTCCAGCAGGCGTGCGCTGTCGATCTGCGCGCCCGCCGCGGGCACGACGAAAGCGACGACGACCTCGCCCCAGCGCGGATCGGGCCGGCCCACCACCGCGGCCTCGGCAATCTCGGGCGATTCGAGCAGCACGGCCTCGACTTCGGCCGGGCTGACGTTCTCGCCGCCGCAGATGATCATGTCCTTGAGCCGGCCGTCGATCCACAGGTAGCCGTCGGCGTCGAGATGGCCGGCGTCGCCTGAATGGAACCAGCCGCCGGCGAGCGCGCGCTCGGTGGCGCTGGCATCGCCCCAGTAGCCGCTCATCAGCTGCGGGCCGCGCACCAGCACCTCGCCGCTGCGGCCGCACGGCAGCGAGCTGCCGTCGGCGTCGGCGATGCGCAGTTCGGCGCCCAGCGCGGCCCGGCCTGCCGATCCGGCGTGCGCGCGGGCCTCGTCGGCGTGCAGGCAGCAGACCACCGGACCGGTCTCGGTGGCGCCCCAGACCTGGATCAGCGGCACGCCGCGCGCATGCACGGCGTCGATGAGGCGCCGCGCGACGACGGTGGAACCGGTGGCGATCAGGCGCAGGCTGCCCAGGTCGGCACTCGGCCAGCGCGGGTGCGCCAGCAGCACGTCCAGCTGCGCCGGCACCAGCACCGTGACGGTGATGCGCTCGCGCTCGATGGTGTCGAAGGTGGTGTCGGGGTCGAAGCGGGCGTGCAGCGTCACGCTGCAGCCGCAGCGCAGCGCCGGCAGCGTCTGGATGTTCAGGCCACCGACATGGAACAGCGGCAACGCGGTGAGCACGCGGTCGTCGGCGACCAGGCCGTGCATCTCCACCGCCGCGTCGGCGTTGGCGGCCAGCGCGCGCGCCGACAACAGCGCGCCCTTGGGCGCGCCGGTGGCGCCCGAGGTGAAGCACAGCAGCGCCGGCGCGTCCGGGTCGGTGTTTTCGCCAGCCGCCAGCGGTGTGCTGCGCGCGGCGAAGTCCTCCCAGCCGATCCAGCCGGCCGGCGGCGCGGCGCCGCGCGCGATGCACAGCGTGCCGGCAGGCGCCACCTGCTGGCTGGCGCAGGCCTCGGCGAACTCGGCGTCGGCGACCAGCACGCGCGGCGCGACGGCGGCCAGCTGTGCGCGGTGCTCGGGTGGCGCCAGACGCCAGTTCAGCGGCATGAAGACGGCGCCCAGGCGTGTCGCCGCCGCCAGCGCGGCGACCATCGCGGCGCTGTTGGTGCCGAGCCAGGCGGCGACGCTGCCGCGCCCGACTCCGGCGGCCGCCAGCGACCCGGCCAGCGCATCGATGCGGTACGCCAGCGCGGCGTAGTCGTAGCTGCCGTCGGCAGCGAGCAGCGCCGGCTTGGCGCCGTGGCGTGCCGCGGCGGCGTGGACCCACTGGTCCAGGGGCAGCGTGGCGTCCATGGCCGATGCGCCTTCAGGCACTGCCGACCTCGACCACCACGGCCATCGCGGTGTCGCCGGCCGCACAGCCGGCAAACAGCCCGCGACCGCCGCCGCGCAGCGCCAGCGCCTCGATCAGCTCGATGATGGCGCGCGTGCCCATCGGCGCCTGCGGGTGGCCCCACACCAGCGAGCAGCCGTACGGGTTCATCGCCGTCACGTCCACGCCGGTGATGCGCGCGAACACCAGGTCGTTGACGGCGAACGGGTTGTGCGTCTTGACGATCGCCATCTCGCCGATCGACAGCCCGGCCTGCGCCAGCGCGCGCTGCGCCGCCGGCGCCGAAGCCTCGGGCATGTGCGCGAGCTCGACGCGCGCGCTGCCGAAGCCCAGCAGCCGCACGCCGATGGCCGGATCGCGCGCCAGCTCGCGCGCACGTTCGGGAGTCGTCACGACGATGCCGGCGTTGCCGTCGGCCGGGTGCGTCTGTGCACCGTAGGTGACGCTGCCGCCGGCGAGCACGGGTTTGAGCGCGGCCAGGCCGTCGGCCGTCGAACGGCTGACGCCTTCGTCGGCCTGCAGCACCGCGGCGGTCTTCCTGAAGCCGGCGGCCGGCACCTCGAACGGCAGCGTCATGAAGCGGCGCAGGAACGCAGCGTCGTCGGCCAGCGCATCGGCGTACTGGGCTTCGCGCCGCAGCACCAGCTCGTGCTGCTCGGTGCTGCCGATGCCATGCTTGCGTGCCACGTTCTCGGCCGTGGCGAGCATCGAATGCCCGCCCAGCGGGTCGCAGCCGAAGTTGTCCATCACCCAGTCTTCGGACACGCCGGTGCCGCCCGGGCCACGCGGGTTGGGGTAGTACAGATGCGGGCCGTTGCTGGTGCGGTCGCAGGTGACCACCAGCGACGCCTGCGCCAGGCCCGACTGCACTTCCTGCGCCGCGGCCAGCAGGCTGCGCACGCCGGTGGCGCAGGCCTGCATCACCGTCGGGCCGGCCACCGCCGGTGCCCCGACCAGCCCCATCAGCCAGGGCACGCCGTAGAAGGCGTGCTGCTGCGGCACCGAGGTGCCGAGCACAGCGTGGTCGAACGCGGTCGGCTCGATGCCGCGCCGCGCCAGTTCACGCCGGGCGACGAAGGCCGCGAACTCGAGGCTGTGCAGATGCGCCAGCGCACCCTGCCAGCGAGCGAACGGCGTGCTCCAGTAGGCGCCGTAGGGGATGACCGGATAGGGGCTCACAGTGAAAGCTCCGTGCTGCGCGCCGCGGCGCGGGCCCCCTTCGGGGCGGCCGGGTGCGGGCTCATGGACGTTTCTCCGAACGCCTGCGCGGCGCCGCGGCAAGCGTGCCGCCGTCGGCCCGGGTCTCGACCCGGGCTTTGGCCTTGGCCTTGGCCTGGGTCGAGTTGCGCTCGGCCAGTCCCAGCGCGTCGACGAATGCCAGTCGGGCCTGTTGCAGGTGCACGCGCACGCAGTGCTCGGCGGCATCGGCGTCGCCGGCGGCCAGCGCTGCGGTGATGCTGTGCAGGCCACGCAGCACGATCGTGCGCACACCCGGCGCACCCAGCGTCAGCGTGCGGATGTGCTGCATGTGGTCGGCGTAGAGCTCGATGATGCGGACCAGCCGCGCGTTCGGCACCAGCCTCAGCCACGCGCGGCGGTAGGCGACATTGGCCTCGCGGAACGCCGCCGCGTCGCCGGCGCGGTGGGCGGCCGTCGCGGCGGCCAGCGCGGCTTCGATCGGCGCCAGCGTGCCGGGGTCCGCCGCGCGCGCAGCGATGCGCCGCATCGCCGCCGGCTCGAGCAGAAAGCGCAGTTCGTAGATGTCGTCGACGTCGGCCAGGGTCAACGCCGGCACGGCGAAGCTGCGCCGATCGGTGGCCAGCAGGCCTTCGCTGGCCAGCCGCGCCATCGCTTCGCGAACCGGCGTGCGCGACACGCCCAGCTGTTCCGCCAACGGCACTTCCTGCAGCACTTCGCCGGAGCCGATGGCACCGCTGCGCAGGCGTTCGCGCAGCGCCAGGTAGACCTGGTCGGCCAGCGCCTGCGGGCGTTGCAGCGGCGGCATGCGCGGGGCGTCCATCGGCGGCTTCAGAGGCATGGCGGCGCCACATCAGGGGCGGCGGCCGCTCGCGTGTGTACTGTATGCATGGCGGCAGAATTCACCTTCGGCGCGGCGCTGTCCTTGAACTGGATCAAAAACGGCGGCGCCGCATCCCAGGGATTGCGAGCGGGTGGCGCGTCGGTGCCGGCCGGCCGCCCGGCGCGCACCACCTACTGCCGCGCGCGGCCCGCCGCGCTGCCGACCAGCCCGGACCGGGTGGCAAAGAGCCAGCGCCCCGGGCCCGCCGGCACGACCGCAGTCAGCGACAGGCGGTCTTCGCGCGGCTGGGCCGTGAAGCTGCGGCCGGCGTCGGCGCTGGTGGCGACGTAACCGTCAAGACCGACCGCCGCCACCTGCTTGTCGCGGGCCGCCAGCGCCGTGATCGAACTCTTGCCGCCGCTGGCGATCGGCTCCCAGTGGGCGCCACCGTCCTCGCTGCGCCACAGCGCGCCGCGCTGGCCGCCGACGATCAGCGTGCCATCGCCGAGCGCCACGCCGCTCCAAAGCGACCCCTTGGCGCCGGTGGCGAGATAACGCCAGTGGCGGCCGCCGTCGGCCGAGACGAGCACCATGCCGCGCTCGGCGGTCGCGTAGAGCCGCCCACCGGCGTCGGCGAACAGGCCCAGCAGGTTCAGGTCGGCCTTGCGCGCGCCCGGCGGCACTTCGAGCTCGACTTCGCGCCAATTCCGGCCGCCGTCGTCGGTGCCCAGGACCAGCGACCACAGGCCGACGGCCACACCATGCTGCGCGTCGATGAAGTGCACGGCGAACAGGGGCCGGTCCTCGGCCAGGTCCAGCCGCTGCTGGGTCCAGCTGCGGCCGCCGTCGGTCGTGGCGAGGATCGCTCCCCAATGGCCAACCGCCCAGCCGCGGCTGGCGTCGATGAAGTGCACCGCCGTCAGCGTCGCGTCGACCGGCACGCTGTCGGCTTGGCGCACCGCGGCGCCCGCCGCGTCGGCGAGCAGGACGACACCGCGTTCGCCAACCGCCACGGCGCCGTCGCCGGCGCGTGCCAGGCCGAGCAGCATGGCGCGCGGCGCCGCCGGGGCCGCCGCCACCGGCCGCGGCTGCACGACGCGCAGCGCCGCGGTCGGCTCTGCGCCGGCGGCCCAGGCGCCTGCCGCAGCGGCCAGCGCACACACGCTGGCAACTGCGGCCAGGCCGCGCGAGCGGCGCCGCGCCGTCGGCCCGGACTGGGATCCCTTGCTGTCCATCGCGACCTCGTTTGTGCAGTCCCGCTCAAGATCGAGTGCTGAACCACTGCTGCATCAGTGATGCATCAGTGCCGAAGCCCGCACCGGCCGGCGTCGCGGCACCAGACGCTCGAGCCAGACGGCGAAGGCGGGCAGCACCGTCATGGCCATCACCATGTTGATCATGAACATGAAGGCCAGCAGCTTGCCCATGTCGGCCTGGAACTTGAGCGCCGAAAACGACCACGTCGCGACGCCGACGGCCAGCGTGATGGCGGTGAAGATCGTCGCCATGCCGACTTCCAGCAAGGCGTGCTCGATGGCCTTGACCATCGGCTGCCCGGCGCCCAGGTGCAGCTGCAGCCGGTTGTAGATGTAGAACGCGTAGTCGACGCCGATGCCCACCGCCAGCACCATCACCGGCAGCGTGGCCACCGTCAGGCCGATGTCCAGCGCCTTCATGAACGCGTAGCCGACGAAGGTGCCCACCGTCAACGGCAGGCAGCAGGCGAGGACGGCGCGCCAGTCGCGGTAGACCAGGAAGACGAGCACGACGATCACGGCATAGACGTACAGCATCATCGGCAGTTCGCTGGCAGCCACCGCCTCGTTGACCGCCGCCAGCACGCCGGCGTTGCCGGCGGCCAGGCGCACCGTCACGCCGGGCAGCGGCTCGGTGTCGCGAAAGCGCTTCACGGCGGCGATGACGCCGTCGATGGTCGTGGTCTTGTGGTCGGCCAGGTACAGATGGGCCGCCGTCATGCTGCAGTCCTTGCGCATCGTGCCGGGCATGCGCGCAACCTCGAAAGACAGCGCGGCGTAGTTGGCGGGGTCGATCGGCACCACCGACATCTTCGGGTTGCCCTCGTTGTAGCCCTCGTTGTACTGGCGCAGCTGGGTCGAATACGAATCGATCGACAGCACGCCGGGAATCGGCTTCATCGCGACGGCAAAGCGGTCGTGGTGCTGGCCGATCGCCAGCGCCTCGCACGAATCCGGCGGCGCCTCGAAGACCACGGTCAGCCAGTCCAGCCCCATGTCGTAGCTGGAGGCGATCGACACCGAGTCGCGGTTGAAGCGTGCCTCGGCACGCAGCTCGGGTGCCCCCGGCTCCAGCGTGCCGACGACACGGTCGCGGCTGTAGACCCAGGCGCCGGCGAAGACCAGCGCCGCGGCCATCAGCACGCCCAGCGCGGCGCGCGGCTCGGCCAGGCGGGCCAGCCGGTGCAGCCAGCCCGAGCGCATCTCGCGCACGCGAACCTGGCGCTTGGCGTAGGCCTGCCCGACGTCGATGTACGAAGCCGCCAGCGGCAGCATGACCAGGTTGGTGACGATCTTGTAGGCCACGCCCAGCGCCGCCGCCACCGCGAGCTCGCGCACCATCGGGATCGGTATCAACAGCAGCGTCACGAAGGTGACGAAGGCGGTCACCAGGGCCAGCGTGCCGGGCACCAGCAGCCCGGTGAAGCTGGCGCGTGCGGCTGCCTGGCCGGACTTGCCGTGCGAGATTTCGCGCACGATCGTGTTGATCTGCTGCACACCGTGCGAAACGCCGATGGCGAAGACCAGGAACGGCACCAGCACGGCCAGCGGGTCCAGCCCGTAACCCAGCAGGTGCAGGGTGCCGAACTGCCATACCAGCGAGGCCAGCGAACAGCCCAGTGTCAACAGCGTGAAGCGCCAGGAGCGGCAGTACCAGTAGACGGCGAGCATCGTCAGCACCAGGGCGACGAGGCAGAACTCGAGCACCGCCGCAGCGCCGTCGGCGATGTCGCCGATCTGCTTGGCGAAGCCGATGATCTGGACTTCGAAATCGGCGTCTTCGTAACGCGCCCGCAAAGCCTCGAGCTGGCCGTTGTAGGCCACGTAGTCGATGCGCCGCCCTTCGGCGTCGTACTCGTTGAGCTCGGCGGTGATCATGGCTCCGGCGCCGTCACGGGCGACCAGCGAGCCGACGAAGCCGCCTTCGCTGGCGGTGCGGCCGATGGCGGCGATCACCGCCGCGTCCAGCCCGGCCGGCGTCACGGTGCCCGGGATCAGCGGGTCGGCGCGAAAGCCTTCCTCGGTGATCTCGTTGACGAAGGCGTTCGGCGTCCACAGCGACGTCACGCTGCCGCGCGAGACGTGTGGCAGGAACAGCACGGCCTGCGTCACGTCGTGCAGGCGCGTCAGGCCTGCCCGCGTCCAGATCGTGCCCTGGCGGGCGCGCACGACGAAGGTCAGGCGGTTGGCGCCGATCAGTTCATTGCGGTACGTCAGGAAGGTGTCGACGTACTCGTGGCCCACCGGCAGCTGCTTTTCGAAACCGGCATCCATGCGCAGCTGCAGCGCGAACCATCCCATGACCAGCGTGAGCAGCGCCAGCGCGGCAAGAATCGCACCCCGGCGCGCGAACAGCAGCCCTTCGAGGCCTTGCATACGCCGGCTGCCGGGTGTCGTCGCCGCGCCCGGCGCCGTGGCTTGGATGGAAGTCAGAAGTTGCGCGACAGGAACGCGCCGAAGAAGTTGCGGTCGCCGTAAGGCTGGTCGAACGGCGAGCTGCCGCCGCCGTAGCGCGCGGCATTGATGCCGAGCTGCCAGTTCGCCGGGTTCTGCGTGAAGAGCATGTAGAAGTTGGTGACGCGGGCGCCCTTCATGAACGTGGCTGCGAGGTTGGGTGTGCGGCCGGCGACGGCACGGAAGTGGTACAGACCCGGCGTGACCTGCCAGCCGGGGATGATCGAGCCGTCATAGACCCAGCTGAAGTCGAAGTTGAAGCCCCAGGATGTCTTCGTGCCGGCGCCATAGACGGTGGCGCCGCCGTCGTCGGACCAGTTCCACAGCCCGGCCGCCGGCAGCTGCGCCACCGGCGTGCCGTCGGGCGCGTTGCGCAGGAAGACCGGTTTCATTCCCGGATAGTGGACGACCACCGCCTCGGCCATCAGGGTTGCGGTGTCGGCGCCGAGCAGCTTGAGCAGCGGGCCGTGGTCGCCGGGTGTCAGGCTCAGGATGCCGGTCAGATGCATCTGCCAGCGCTTGCCGTCGACGTACTGGTCGCAGGCCGCAGCCGGCGCCAGGCCGGCGACGTTGTCGCCGGGCAGCGCCGGATCGAAGCAGCCCGACAGCGCGATCGCGTCCTTCGGCCGGTACGACAGTTCGGCCCCGATGGCCCAGTTGCCGGCAGGAAAGCTGACCGAGGCGCCGTACAGCCGGCGGTCTTCCAGAAAGGCCCACTGGCCTTCGGACTGCCCGTTGATGAAACGCAGGTTGGGCGTCTTGTCGTGGTAGTTCAGCGCGTAGATGCCGAAGTTGGCCGAGCTGTCCTTGGGCTGCCAGCGCAGCGCCAGACCCCACTGGCCGCGGTCGCGCGGTTCGGCGTCGGGCGCCAGCGGGATCGACGGCGATTCCGGCGCGCCGAGCGCCGCCGCCGAAGCCGGGTCGGGGCCCAGGTAGATCGGCTGGCGCCCCTTGTCGTACAGGTCCACCGGCGACCAGTAGCCGCCCACCGGCGGGAACCGGGTTCGGTTCCACGCCAGCTGGTAATAGGCCTCGGCGCTGAAGCCGGCGCCGATGGTGCCCGACAGGTTGATCATCGGGGCCGGCAGAAAGGCTTCCTTGAGCTGCAGCCCGGGCTGCGACAGGCGCTGGATGTCGATGGCATTGGTGGCGTTGATGCCGCCGGTCAGGAACAGGCTTTCGCCCCAGTTCAGGAACTGGTTGCCCAGGCGCATGCCGACGCGCCGGCCGTCGCCGAGCTGCGCGGTCTTGCCCACCCACAGGTCGAGCACGCGGACGTCGCTGACGATCTGGTCCTCGGCCGCCGCCGACAGCGGCGTGCGCGCCGTGTCGTCGGCCTTGAAGTCGTGCAGCCAGGTCACGCGACCGAGGAATTTCCAGTCGTCCGGAAAGTTGACCAGCAGTTCGTGGTTGCCCTTGAGGTAACCGGTGAAGAAGTCGCCGCGCCGGTAGTTCAGGTTGCCGTCGTCGCCGCTGCCCCAGCGGAAGATGTCGGCCGCGTCGCAGTACGCCAGATCGCCCACCAGTGAACACGACGGGTTCTTGGCTCGCACACCCATGCCGGCGGTGATCGACGAGTCGAGGTTGCCGCGCACGGTGCCGGTGTCGAAGGTGAACGCCTGCGCGCCGCAGCTGCTGGCCGCCAAAGCGGCGAGCGCAACACGCCGCAGCAGCGGCCGATGGTCTCGGGTCATGCGGAGTCTCCTCGTTGTCGGGGCCGGTCGGCAGCGGTCAGCGTTCGCTGACGGCACGCAGGTTGTCGCTGGTGTAGAAGTCGCTGCGGAAGCGCGCGCCGCTGCCCTCGGTCACCCAGCGCACGTCGGTGCCGGTGCCGGCAGCGTGCATGTCGAACAGGTAGCGGCCCTCGGTGAGGTTGTGCTGCACGAAGGCCGAGACGTCGCAGCTGCCGGTCTCGTAGACAGGGATCAGGAAACCTTCGCGCACCTTGGCCAGCTTGCCCTGCGCGTCGTAGTCGTCGGCCACCAGCATCGACCAGCTGTCCTCGTCGAGGTAGAAGGTGCGCTTGGGCGCCATGTGCCGCGTTCCGGCCTTGACGGTGGCCTCGACCACCCAGACGCGGTGCAGTTCGTAGCGCCGGAATGCGGGGTCGATCGAGTCGGCCTTGGCGATCTCGGTGAACGGGGTCTTGAAGTCGTAGGCGCCGAAGGCGTTGTACGGCACCAGCATGTCCTTCTTGCCGAGCAGCTTCCAGTCGAAGCGGTCGATCGTGCCGTTGAAGACGAAGGGCTCGTCCAGCGTGTACTGGTTCTCCATGCCGATCTGCGGCGAATCGTACGAATACGTCGGCATGCGCCGGACGCGGCGCTGGCCGGGGAAGTAGTAGAAGGTTTCGCTGCCCGGCTGGTCCATGAAGTACGTGATCGCCAGCGCCTGCCCGGCCAGCGCCGTCGGCGAGTTGTAGGCAAAGTACGCGTAGTACTCCACCGGCGGCAGCTTGGACAGCGGCGTCGATCCCTTGGCGCCCCACGGCATGTAGGCAGTGAACTCCTGGCCGGCGCGGATCCATTCGCTGCCGCCCTTGCGCGGCGACACCGAGGTCACGGTATTGCGGTAGTCGATGCCGACGCCGCGGTAGCGCATCTTGCTGTTCCACATGGCCTGCGTGCCGTCGGCCGGCATCGCGAACGGGTAGCCCGGGAGCACGGCCTCCTTCAGGCTCCAGCCATCGGCGCCGACCTTGGCGGTGCCGACGTTCTTCTTCGTGTTGTCGGCCACGAAGTCGGGCACGCCGCACGAGCGCCGGCTCGGATAGACGTCCATCCGGTAGCCCTTGACCTGCTTGAGCATCGCCAGCTGCCCCGGCGACAGCCGGGCGGCGTGCTGGTCGGCATTCGCCGCGTCGACGCTGTACAGGGGCTTGTCGCCCTTGTACTTCCAGTGCGCGCCGCGCAACTGCCCGAAGGCCCAGCCGCTGTGCTGCACCTCGTTGCCGGGCCAGGCCGGAATGCTGCCGTCCTTGCTGGCGCCCTTCTCGGCGCCGGCCGGCGTCAGCTCGGTCCCCAGCCGCGCCGGGTCGGCGGCGAGGGCTGTCACGGCAGCGAAAGCGAGAGCGGCGAGCAGCGGGGCTTGGCGTTTCATCGTAAGTCTCCTTCGGCCGTGCGGCAATCACCGCCCAGACCTATATTGTTTCATTTACAACGAGATAGTGGATCGGCATTGACCCTGATGTCTCGACCCGCGCGTCGGCCCGCGGTGGCCGGGTGCGGGCGGTGCCGCGCCGCCCGCCGCCGGCTACTTGCGCAGGCTGATGACCTGTGGCTGCGTCACCGCCTTCAGCCCGTCGACGCCGAATTCCACGCCCCAGCCCGACCCCTTGGTGCCGCCGAACGGCACCATCGGGTGAATCATTCCGTGCTGGTTGATCCACACCGTTCCGGCCTGGATCTGCGCGGCAACGGCGAGCGCCCGCTCGGTGCTGGCCGACCAGACCGAAGCACCGAGCCCGACGTCGAGCCGGTTGGCCCGCGCGATCGCGTCGTCGACATCGCGGTAGCGGATGACCGGCAGCACCGGGCCGAACTGCTCCTCGTCGACCAGTGGCGAGCCGTCGTCGATGTCGGTGACGATGGTCAGGGGATAGAAGTTGCCCGGCCCCGGGCCAGGCTGGCCACCGCAGACGATGGTGGCGCCGTCGGCGCGCGCGCGGTCCACCAGGCCGCAGACCTTGTCGTACTGCATGCGGTTCTGGATCGGCCCCATCACGGTGCCTTGGGCCAGGCCGTCGCCCATCGGCATCGCCTCGCACAGCCCCTTGAGCTCGGCGACCACCGCGTCGTGCAGACTGTCGGGCACGTACAGCCGTTTGGCGCAGGCGCAGGTCTGGCCCATGTTGATGAAGGCGCCCCAGAACAGCCCCATCGCGATCTGCTTCGGGTCGGCGTCGGGCAGCACGATCGCGGCGTCGTTGCCGCCGAGCTCCATCGTCGTCGGCGTCAGGTGCCTGGCGGCGGCAGCGGCGATCTTGGCGCCGGTGGCGCCCGAGCCGGTGAACATGATCTTGTCGACCTGCGGGTTGTCGACCAGCATCGCGCCCACGTCGCCGGCGCCGCTGACGGTGTTCAGCACGCCCGGCGGCAGCACCTCGGCGATCAGCCGCACCATCTCGAGCGTGCCGATGCTCGTGTACTCCGACGGCTTGACGACGACGGTATTGCCGGCGCGCAGCGACGGCACGATCTGCCAGATCGCGATCAGCAGCGGCCAGTTCCACGGCGCGATGGCCGCGATCACGCCGTAGGGCCTGCGGTGCACCTCGTCGCGGCGCGTCTCGTCCTCGAAGGCGACGTCGACCGGCAGCTCCAGGCTGGCCGGCACCTGCGTCCAGACCTCGCAGCCCCACAGCTCGAAGCGCGAGCCGGGCACCTGGTCGGGGCCCACGCCACCCAGCGGCTTGCCCTGTTCGCGCGTGACCCATTCGGCCAGCGGCTCGGCGTTGGCCTTCAGCACTTCGGCCACCCGCATGAGCAGCGCCTTGCGCTCGGCGTCGGGCCGCGCCGCCCACGCCGGCTGCGCCGCCTTGGCGGCCGCGACCGCCTGCGCGACCTGCTGCTCGCTGCTGACCGGAACCAGCCCCAGCACCTCGCCGGTGGCCGGGTTTCGGGACTCGAAAGTGCGCTCGGACGTAACCGGGCGGCCGTTGACGGTGTTGGCGTAGGTCTTCATGCGGGGGTCTCCTCTTGTGGTCTTGATGCGGTGCCGCGCGGCACGCGACCGTCGGCCGCCCAGCGGTCGAAGATGGCGAGCGCGACGTCGACGAAGGCGTCGTCGTTGACGTGCAGGTCGGGCGCGTGCAGCTCGGCGTTGGCCGGCGCGTGCGCGCTGAAGGCGTCCATGAAGGCCGCGTGCGCGGCCGGGTCGTGCAGCGGCTGGCCGGGCCGGTCCCAGGCGTGCAGGCCGCGGCGCGGCAGCAGCAGCGCGGTCGGGCCGCGGGCACCGGCAAGCCGGCGGCAGGCCTCGGCGGCGAGCGCGCTCTTCTCGTCGGCACTCGCCGCCACCGACGCGATGAGCCGGTTGTGCACATGCAGCGCACGGCCCGCGTAACGCCCGGGCAGCGGCGCCCAGGCCTGCACGTCGATCATGTCGCTGGCGCCGGGCGCGACGATCTGCGGCACGGCGGCGGCGCCGGCCGCGGTCAGCCGCTGCGGGCCGGAGTGCACCACCGAGCCCTGTAGCAGGTTGGCCAGCTCCTGCAGGCACAAGTCGAACACCGCCACGAAGCGCCTCTCGGCCAGCAGCGTCTCCATCGCTCGCCCGCCCATGCCGGTGCAGTGGAAGACCACCGGCTCGTAACCGCGCGCCTGCAGCGCCGGCACCAGGCGCAGCATGTACGACAGGCACGAGCGGCCGAGCGAGCTGATCGCCACACGCGGCCGCGCGTCGCACGGCGGCTCGACGCTGCGGCAGGCGCCGACGACCGCGCCCGCGGCCTGCGACAGGCTGGCGCGGCACACGCCGTTGAGCCCGTGCAGCCCGCCGGCCCACAGGATCATCATCACGTCGGGCGCCAGCCGCTCGGGCGGCACCAGGTGCGAATAGGCCACCGTCGTGACGACGAACTTGGGCATGCCCAGCGGCAGCGCGGCGGCGACGTCGAGCGCCAGGTCGGTGCCCATGGTGCCACCCAGCGCCAGCAGGCCGTGAACCTCGCCGCGCGCCCGCGCCGCCAGCGCCAGCACGACGGCGCCGCGGGCCATCGCGGCCATTGCCGCGCTCTCGTCGCCGAGCGCGGCCAGCGCGGCCAGCGTCGTGCCGGCGGCCGCGGCGACCTCGGCACTGCCGATCGCCGCCGCGAACGGGCTCGCGCCGAGGATGCCGACGTCCATCACGAGCGCGTCCGCGCCCTGCGCCTCGACGCAGCGCGCCAGGTAGCGCAGCTCGTCGGCCTTGGTGTCGCAGGTGCCGACGACGAGGATCGCGGGGCGCAGCGTCGACATCGCCGTCAGTCCCGCTGCAGCGGCACCAGCCCGGGTTCGACCACCGGCTCGAACAGCCCGCGCCTCATCACCAGCTTGACCCACAGTGCGCCCACCACCGCGAACAGCCCGAGCACGATGCCGGTGTAGCGCACGATCTGCGGCGTCAGTTCGGGCGCCGGCGAGCCGTTGGCGATGACCACCGCCATGCCGGCGATCGCCGCCAGCGGCACCAGCGGGAAGCCCGGCACGCGGAACGGCCGCGGCCAGTCGGGGTGGCGCCAGCGCAGCACGATCAGCGACACCTGCGCCATCATGTAAGCCAGCAGCCAGGCGACGGACGCGGCAATCATCAGCGGCAGGATCGACTCGACGCTGCCGCCCGACCACGCCAGCCCGGCCAGCGGTAGCGCGGCGACGAAGGCGATGGCGACCACCGGCGTGCCGTGGCGCGGATGCACGCGCTTGAACATCGGGAACACCTGGCCGTTCATCGCCATGCCCCACAACATGCGCGGCACCGCGGCGAGCACGGTGTTGACCAGGCTGGCCGAAGCGACGACGGCCAGCGCCGCGAACCACACCTTCGCGTGCGGGCCGAACACCGCGACCACCGCGTCGAGGTGCGGCGTCGCGCTCGTCGCCAGCTGCTCGCGCGAAAGCAGCCGCGACGCGCCGAGCGCGAACAACAGCTCGGCGGCGAAGATCGCCACCAGCCCCAGCACCATCGCCCGCGGCAGGTCGCGGCGCGCGTCGGCGGCCTCGGTCACCAGCGGCGTCACGAACTCGATGCCCATGAAGATCCAGAACGCCAGCGCGACGATGCCCAGCACCAGCGTGTCGTGCGACAGCGCCGCGAAGGCCGGCGTCGCCGCGGCCGGTGGCGCCTGGCCCGCCCCGGCCAGCGCCGCGATGCCGGTGACGAAGAGGAACACCAGCACCGTGAAGCCGAGCACCGTCTGCACACGCGCGAAGACATCGGTGCCCAGCACGTTGAGCCAGGCGAAGACGAGGACCAGCGCCACCGCCCAGGCGAACGGCGGCAAGGGCAGCGGCAGCGCCTGGGTCACGATCTGGTCGACGAGGATCAGCTCGGCCGGCAGGCCGAAGATCGCCGGCGTGATGTAGCCGGCAAAGACCAGCAGGATCGCCGGGAAGTTGCCCAGTGCCGCCTCGGCGAAGGTCGACAGCGAACCCGCGCTGGGCAGCATCAGCGCCATCTCGGCGTAGGCCAGCGCATTGGCCAGCGCCAGCGCGAAGGCGATCGCCAGCGCCGCGACGAATCCCCAGCCGCCGATGCCCAGACCCTGCAGCACCGAAACCATGCCGATCTGCGCCACGATGACGCCGATCGCCGCAGCGAACAGGGCGCGAAAACCGAGTCCGCGGTGCGCGGCGCGCAGCTCGACGGCGGGGATGGCGGTTCCGGGCATCGTGGTCTGCTCCTGCTCGTCGTCAGCCGCCGTCGACCGCGGCCAGCGCCGCGGCCAGTGCGTCGCACAGCAGGTCGATCTGCTCGCGTTCGATCGTCAGCGCCGGCGACAGGATGATGTTCGCGCCCGAGCTGCGAACCATCGCGCCGCGCCGGTAGGCCTCGCGGGCGACCTGCGCCACCTGCTTGGCGCCGCGCGGCAGCGGCGCCTTCGTCGCCTTGTCGGCGACCAGTTCCAGGCAGGCCATCAGGCCGATGCCGCGCACGTCGCCCACCAGCGGCGAAGCCGCGCCGATGGCGCGCAGCCGGTCGAGCAGGTAGGCACCCTGGCGCGCCGCGGCGCCGACGACGTCTTCGCGCGCCAGGATGTCCAGCGTGGCCAGCGCCGCCGCAGCGGCCACCGGGTGGGCGCTGTAGGTGTAGCCGTGCGAGACCGCGCCGAAGGTCGGGTCGCCGCCGCAGATGGCCTGCGCCACGCGCGCCGAGATGGCGGTCGCGCCCAAGGGCACGTAGCCCGACGAGATGCCCTTGGCCAGGCACCAGAGGTCGGCCTTGACGCCCCACAGGCGGGTGCCGAACAGCGCACCGGCGCGGCCGAAGCCGGTGACGACCTCGTCGGCGATCAACAGCACGCCGTGGCGGTCGCAGACTTCGCGAACCAGCGGCCAGTAGCTGGCCGGCGGCACGATGACGCCGCCGGCGCCCTGCAC
>CAYJOA010000019.1:0-25789 GCA_964371495.1 uncultured Rubrivivax sp. | reverse complement strand
GCACCGGCTCGGCGATGAACGCGGCCACCGTGTCCGGCCCCTGGAACACGATTTCGCGTTCGAGCATCTCGGCGCAGATCGCGGCCAGGCGCTCGGGGTCGTCGGTGTAGGGATTGCGGTACAGCCACGGCGTGTCGACGTGAAAACAACCCGGCAGCAGCGGTTCGTAGGGGCGGCGGAAATTGGTGTTGCCGTTGACGCTCATGCCGCCGAAATGCACGCCGTGGTAGCCCTGGCGCAGCGCGATGAACTTCGTGCGGTCGGCCTGGCCGCGGCACTTCCAGTACTGGCGCGCCAGCTTGAGCGCGCCTTCGACGGCGTCGGAGCCGCCGTTGGAGAAGAACACCGCGCTGACGCCGTCGTCGGCCATCAGCGCGACCAGCCGCTCGGCGAGTTCGATCGCGCGCGGGTGGGTGGTGCCGCGGAAGATGTTGAAGAAGGCCAGTTCGTCGAGTTGCGCGACGATGGCATCGCGGATTTCGCGGCGGCTGAAACCGAGGTTGACGCTCCACAGGCCGCCGACGCCGTCGACCATCCGGTGGCCGTCGACGTCCCAGATCCAGCTGCCCTCGCCGCGCACGATGATGTCCGGCGGGGCGTCGAGCATCGCCTGCGGGTGCGCCATCGGGTGCCACAGGTGGCGCGCGTTGGCGGCCTTCAGTTCAGCCACCGTGTAGCGGTTTGCGCTCAATGCCCGACCTCCTTGTTGCGCAGGGCTCATCGCCAGGCCTCGTCGGCCAGGTCCAGCCGCGCGGCGATCGCGGCGACGTTGCCCGGGACATCGCGCAGGTCGAAGTACTGCACCTGCAGGCCGGCGTTGACCGCGCCGACGATATTGCGGAACTGGTCGTCGACGAACAGGATTCGCGCCGGCTCGCATGCCAGCGCCTCGGCGGCCATCGCGTAGGCGCGCGGATCGGGCTTGAGGATGCCGGTGTGCGTGGCGTCGACGACGGCGTCGAGCTTGCGCAGCACCTCCATGCGGTCGAGGAAGCTGCTGCCATAGAACAGCTCGAGCTCGTTGGACAGGATGCCCACGCGCAGCCCGGCGGCGCGTGCCGCGCCGATCAGCCGCGCGATGGCCGGACGCACGGTGCGGTTGGGGTCGGTGTGGCGGACCCGGGCCAGCATCGTCGGCGTGTCCCAGTCGGGCTCGCCGACCGCCCCGCCGAGTTCGCTGGCCCGCCTGGCCCAGTACTGACGCTCGCTGATCTCGTCGCGCAGCAGCGCCTGCCACAGCGTGTCGCTGGCCGGGTCCAGCGGACCCAGCCACGTCAAGCTGCCGGGCGGCAGGCCGAGCAGGCCCTCAGTATCGCGGTGGCACTCGAACAGCGAGGCACTGATCACCCCGCCGAAGTCGAGCAGCAGGGCCTGCGGGCGCAGCCGCACGGGCGCTGCGGCCGCCACCGCGCAGTCTTCGGCCGCGGTCCGGGCGTCGACTGGACTGGCGTCGCACCCGAGCGCTGCGCCATTCGCCTGCGGAACGGCCGCGCGGCTCATGCTGCAACGCTCACGAGTTTCAGTTCGGTGCAGCCGAGCAGGCCCTCGAGGCCGCTTTCGTGGCCGACGCCGCTGGCCTTGACGCCGCCGAACGGCGTCTCGGGTTGCGATACGCCAAAGTGGTTGATGCCGACCATGCCGGCCTCGAGGCCGTCGGCCAGCCGGCGCGCCAGACGCAGGTCGTTGGTGAAGGCATAGGCCGCCAGGCCGTAGGGCAGCGCGTTGGCGCGCGCGATCGCCTCGTCGAGGTCGTCGAAGACATCGAGCACGGCGATCGGACCGAACGGTTCCTCGCGCTGCACGCGCGCCGCCGGCGGCACGCCCTCGAGCACGGTGGCGGCATAGAAGTAGCCCGGGCGCGCCAGCCGCGCCCCGCCGCAGGTCAGCCGCCCGCCATGCGCCAGCGCATCGTCGACGAAGGCCTGCATCTCGTGCACGCGGTGGGCGGCGATCAGCGGCCCCATCTGCGTGCCCGGTTCGGACCCCGGTCCGACGCGCAGCGCCTGCGCCGCGGCGACGAAGGCATCGCGGAACTCCGGGTAGCGCGAGCGGTGGACGAGGAAGCGGATCGGCGAGGCGCAGACCTGGCCGGCGTTGCGGTACTTGGCGGCCACGGCCAGGCCGGCGACGGCTGCGGCCTGGACGTCGGCGCAGACGAGCACCGGCGCGTGGCCACCCAGCTCGGCCGTGTAGCGCTTGCCGTGGCGCGCCGCGAGCTCGCCGAGCTGGCGGCCAACCGCCACCGAGCCGGTGAAGGAGACCTTGGCGATCCGCGGGTCGGGGATCAGTGCCGAAGAGATCTGACCGGGCCGGCCGACGATCATGTTCAGCACACCGTCGGGCAGGCCGGCGTCGACGAAGGCCTGCACCAGGGCCATGCAGCTCGCCGGCGTTCGCTCGTCGGGCTTGATGACCATACTGCAGCCGGCGGCCAGCGCCGCACCGATCTTGCGTGCCGGCAAGTTGGCCGGAAAGTTCCACGGCGTGAACGCAGCCACCGGACCGACCGGAACGCGCAGGACGGTCTGGCTCGCCACTGCGGCAGTTCGCGGTGGCACGCCACGCTCGGGCATGCGCTTGGCCTCCTCGGCGAGGAAATCGATGATGTCGGCGGCCAGCAGCACTTCGCGCTCGGCCTCGGCCAGCGGTTTGCCCTGCTCGAGCGTGAGAGCGGCGGCGATCGTGACCGCGCGCTGCCGCAGCAGCGACGTGGCGCGGGTGATGACGCGAAAGCGCTCGAGCGGCAGCACCCGGCGCCAGGCCGCGAAGCCCTGCGCGGCCGCCGCGGCGGCGCCTTCGATCTCGGCCGCGCCGGCCATCGGCACGCTGCCGACGGTCGTCTCGTCGGCCGGGTCGACCACCGGCTGGCTGCCTGCGCGGGTGTCGACGACCCAGCGCGCGCCGACACGCAGCGCGATTGCCGGGTAGACCGCAGCGGTGTGGAGGCCGGACATGCGCCGATCATCGATGCCGATCGTTTCATTGTCAACGACTTCTCGTCGACCGCGAGTCATGGCCACCACGCCAGTCCACGCATACAGGGTCAACCCGAAGTCGCCGCCGGCACAACTCGTTTTATCGTCAACGAACACAAACCCCGCCCTGCCCCGTCGATGCCCACGCGCCAGCGGCCCCCGAGCCGAGCCAAGCCCGCCCCGCCAGCCGCGTCTGCGGTGGCGGCGCCACCCACCGCGGCGGCCCACGCTGCGCCCCAGCGCGCGGCCAAGTCTGCCGGCCAGGCGCCCGCGCGCCGCGCCGCGCCGCGCCGCGTCACCGTCAAGCGCGCCACGCTCGGCCTGATCGGCCGCCTCGAGGATTTCATCCCCTACAAGCTCGCCGTGGTGGCCAATCGTCTGTCGCAGTCGATCGGCCGCCTGTTCGAGACCCGGTTCGACATCCAGATCCCCGAGTGGCGAATCCTGATGGCGCTGTACGCCTACGGCGGTCAGCCGTTCCACGAGGTCGTCGAGCGGACGAGCATGGACAAGGCGCGCGTGTCGCGAGCCCAGCGCCGTCTCGTCGACCTGAAGATGATCGCGACTGCCGTCGACCCCAACGACGGGCGCAAGCTGCTGCTGGCGATCACCGAAGCCGGGGCCCGCATGTGCGCGCAGATCCTGCCCGAGGCCGCTGCCCGCGAGGCCTGGTACCTGCAGGCACTGACTGCCGAGGAGCACGGTCAACTCGACGTGATCCTCGACAAGCTGATGGTTCGCAGCCGGGACGCCGGCGACTGAGTGCCGCCATCGGCCACCCACCCCGGCATCCCCGATCAAGGAATCAGCCGATGAGACTGCCCCAGTTCCTGGCCACCGGCGCGCTCGCCGTGGCCGCCTTCGCGGCCCAGGCCGAGCGCGTCGACGCGGCCAAGCTGCCAGAGTCGGTCTCGGTCGGCACGCTGGCGCCGGCCAACGGCCAGCGCATCTACCTCAGCGACCCGGCGATGGGGCATCTCGTCGACGGGCGCATGCACGTCGTCGACGCCGCCGCCATGCGCTACCTGGGCCTGATCGGCTCGGGCTACGCGGGTCTGATCCAGCTGTCGCGCGACGGCCAGCGCATCTACGTCGCGACGACCTACCTCAGCCGGCTGCAGCGCGGCGCGCGCACCGACGTGGTCGAGGTCTACCGCAGCGCCGACCTGCACTACGAGCACGAGATCGAGATCCCGGCCAAGCGCGTTCAGGGGCTGCAGATCAAGGCGCTGACCGCCGTCAGTGCCGACGATCGCTGGTTGTTCGTGCAGAACTCGACACCGGCAACCTCGATCACCGTCGTCGACCTGGCCGGCAAACGCGTCAGCGCGGAGATCGAGAACCCGGGCTGCTGGGGCGTGCTGCCCTGGCCGGACCAGCCGCGGCGCATCTCCACCGTCTGCGGCGACGGCACGACGACGACCTACGACCTCGACGAGCGCGGAGCCCTGTCTGCCACCAGCGCCGGGCCGGCCTTCTTTGACGCCGACCGCGACCCGGTCTTCATGCACTTCGAGCAGGTCGGTGACCGTTTCGTGTTCGTCTCCTTCCTGGGCATGGTGCACACGGTGCGCACCGGCCCCGACGGCCTGGTGCCCGACGGCGAGCCCTGGTCGCTGATCGGTGCCGCGCAGCGCAAGCTCGGCTGGCGCCCGGGCGGCTTCCAGCTGTTCGCAGTCGACCCGACGGGCTCGCGCATGGTCGTGGCGCTGCACGCCGGTGGCGGCGAAGGCAGCCACAAGAACCCGGCCAAGGAGATGTGGGTCTACGACCTCGTCAAGCAGCAGCGCATCGCACGCCTGCCAGGACACAGCGCGCTGTCGATGAGCTTCGGGCCCTCTGCGGGGCCACCGCGCCTGTACGTCCTGTCGGCAGCCGACAACCGCCTGCTCACCTTCGACGCGGCAGCGGCGCGCATCGCCGCCAAGCCGTTGCGGCGCTCCGAGCCGGTGGGCGAAACGCCGGTCTACCTGGTGGCGCAATGATCACCGCGCTGGCGCTGCCGGTCATCGACCCGGTGCTCACCCACGCCTTGGCCGCCGCCCTGGGCGTGCTGTTGCTGGTGGGCGCCTGGACCAAGCTGCGCGACCCTGTCGTGTTCCGCGAGACGCTGGCCAACTACGAGCTGCTGCCCGCAGCCGTGCTCGGCATCGTGGCGCGCGCACTGCCCGTGGCCGAAGCAGCTGCCGGCGTGCTGCTGTTGCCGCTGGCCACGCGCAGCATGGGCGCACTGCTGGCCGCCGGGCTCGTCGGCTGCGTGACGCTGGGCGTCGCGGTCGCGCTGGCGCGGGGGCGTGCCGGCATCGACTGCGGCTGCGGCGGCAGCGAACTCGATGTACCGATAGGCGCCGGGCTGGTCGTGCGCAACCTCGTCCTGCTGGCCCTGGCGCTGACCGCGGCGGCGCCGCCGGCGCCACGCGCCGTGGTCTGGCTCGACTACCCGTCGATCGCCGGCGCGACGCTGTTCCTGCTCGGCGCCTGGACGCTGGCCAACACGCTGCTTGCGCAGCAATCGCGCCTGCTGGCGTTGAGGAAGACACCGTGAACGAGGCCCTGCTGATCTCCAATGTTCTGCTCTGGGTGGCCGTGCTCGTGCTGCTGGTGGCCGTCATCGCGCTGGCGCGCCAGGTCGGCATCCTGTACGAGCGCATCGCGCCGATGGGCGCGCTGATGATGGACAGCGGTCCGCAGGTCGGTGCCGCCGCGCAGGTGTTCGAGCTGCCGCTGCTGGGCAGCGCAGGCACGCTCGCGCTCGGCGCCGCCGGTCCGCGTTCGACGCTGGTGTTCTTCCTGTCGCCAACCTGCCCGGTGTGCAAGAAGCTGCTGCCGATCCTGAAGTCGATCCGCACGGCCGAGCGCAGATGGCTCGATGTGGTGCTCGCGTCCGACGGCGAGGCGCCGGCCCACCAGGCCTTTCGCCGCGCCGCCGGCCTCGACGACTTCCCGTATGTGCTGTCCACCGAGCTCGGCATGCACTACCGCATCTCCAAGCTGCCCTATGCACTGCTGATCGACGAAGCCGGGCACGTGCGCGCCAAGGGGCTGGTCAACTCGCGCGAGCAGCTCGAGAGCCTGTTCGCGGCGCGTGACCTGGGCGTGGGATCTGTGCAGGACTACCTCGACCGGCCACCCTACGCGAAGGAGCGCGCATGAAGCTGCTGCTGGACGTTTTCGACCGTCTCACCGAGCGCCGGGTGCGTTCGCTCGCGCAGCGCAGTTCGCGGCGCAGCCTGCTCGTCGGCGTCGGCCGCGTGCTGGTGGCCAGTGCCTTTGCGCTGCCGGTGCTGCCGTTCGACCGCACGTCACAGGCCCATGCCGCCGGCGGCAGCGGCGGCGCGGGCGGCGGCAAGAAGCGCGCGCCGGGCGAGTTCGACTGCGACTACTGGCGCTACTGCTCCGTCGACGGCTTCATCTGTTCGTGCTGCGGCGGCAGCGCCACCGCCTGCCCGCCCGGCACCGAGGTGTCCAAGGTGTCGTGGCTGGGTACCTGCCTGAACCCGGCCGACGGCAAGAACTACCTCGTCAACTATTACGACTGCTGCGGCCGCGTCAGCTGCGGGCGCTGCTTCTGCAACACCAACTCGGGCGACCGGCCCGGCTACAGGCTCGGCGTCCACAACGACATCAACTGGTGCATGGCCAGCGACAGCTCGGTGTACCACTGCACGCTGTCGATCGTCGTCGGCGCGGCCTGAAGCAGACGTCGAGGATGACCATGCCAGAACGGACCGACAGACTCAGCGCCGCCGCGGCGGCGCTCGCAGTGGCGCTGCTGGCGGCCTGTGCGCCCGGGTCGGCGTTTGCCGGGCGCGACACCACGCGGCTGGTTGCCAACGGCCATTCGCCGCAGATGAACTACCGCCAGTACTGCTCGGGCTGCCACCGCGAGGACGCTCGCGGCGCGCCGGCCAAGGGCGTGCCCAACATGCGTGGCGTGCTCGGCCACTTCCTGTGCGTCGAGGGCGGCCGCGAGTTCATCGTCAAGGTGCCCGGTGTCTCGCACACGCCGCTGGCCGACGCCGACGTCGCCGAACTGATGAACTGGCTGCTCACCGATGTCGCCCGGCCCAGCCTGCCGAAAGGCACGCCGCCTTACACGACCGAAGAAGTGGCGCGGCTGCGCAGCACGCGCATCGTCGACATTCCCGGCACGCGCGCGCGCCTGGTTCGGCAAATGCACGCCGCCGGCTGCCCCATCGACTGACGCCGTGGGTTCGCGTCGTGCCGCCGGTCGCGGCGCGAATGCGTCCAACGCTGCCTCGGCCGCGCAGACGCCGACGCGCTGCACGGCCGCACCCTGACGGGCAAGGACGGTCCGCCAGCCCTGCCGTGATGGCGGGAAATCAGGCTGGCTTGAGCGCGATCAAGTCGGCGCCGGCAGCGCGGGTCAGGATGCGACAGTGCCCATGAGTGATGCCTGCGAAGCGGTCGCAGGCGCAACACTTTCGGCGCCACGGCGCAGGTCACCGTGAGTCGCCCGACAGCACGAGCCCGACCGGAGACGGCGCTCCGGTGGCCCGGGCTCCCGATGGCCGCCTCTGAGCAAGGAACGCAGACATGAGCAAGAAGCTGACCACCAATGCCGGTTGCCCGGTCGTCGACAACCAGAACGTCATGACCGCCGGACCGCGGGGCCCGCAGTTGCTGCAGGATGTCTGGTTCCTGGAGAAACTGGCCCACTTCGACCGCGAGGTGATTCCCGAGCGGCGCATGCACGCCAAGGGCAGCGGCGCCTACGGCACCTTCACCGTGACCGGCGACATCACGCGCTACACCCGCGCCAGGCTCTTCTCGCAGGTCGGCAAGAAGACCGATGTCTTCGCGCGCGTCTCCACCGTGGCCGGCGAGCGCGGCGCGGCCGACGCCGAACGCGACATCCGCGGCTTCGCGCTCAAGTTCTACACCGAGGAAGGCAACTGGGATCTGGCCGGCAACAACACGCCGGTGTTCTTCATGCGTGACCCACTCAAGTTCCCCGACCTCAACCACGCCGTCAAGCGCGACCCGCGCACCAACCTGCGCAGCGCGAAGAACAACTGGGACTTCTGGACCTCGTTGCCCGAGGCGCTGCACCAGGTCACCGTGGTGATGAGCGACCGCGGCATCCCCGCGACGTACCGCCACATGCACGGCTTCGGCAGCCACACCTTCAGCCTCGTCAACGCCGCCAACGAACGCTTCTGGGTGAAGTTCCACTGGAAGTCGATGCAGGGCATCAGGAACCTGACCGATGCCCAAGCCGAAGCCGCCGTCGGCAAGTGCCGCGAGACGCACCAGCGCGATCTCTACGAAAGCATCGAGCGCGGCGACTACCCGAAGTGGCAGTTCTGCGTGCAGATCATGCCCGAGGCCGACGCGGCCAAAGTGCCCTACCACCCCTTCGACCTGACCAAGGTCTGGCCGCACAAGGACTATCCGCTCGTCGAGGTGGGTGTCCTGGAGCTCAACCGCAACCCGGACAACTACTTCGCCGAAGTGGAACAGGCCGCGTTCAACCCTGCCAACATCGTGCCGGGCATCGGCTTCTCGCCCGACAAGATGCTGCAGGGGCGGCTGTTTTCCTACGGGGACGCGCAGCGCTACCGCCTCGGCGTCAACCACCACCTGGTGCCGGTGAACGCGGCGCGCTGCCCGGTGCACAGCTACCACCGCGACGGCGCGATGCGCACCGACGGCAACCACGGCAGCACGCTCGGCTACGAGCCCAACGACCAGGGTGAATGGGCCGAGCAGCCCGGCTTGCGCGAGCCGCCGCTGGCGCTGTCAGGCGCTGCCGACCACTGGAACCATCGCGAGGACAGCGACTACTACTCGCAGCCCGGCGCGTTGTTCCGCCTGATGACGCCGGCCCAGCAGCAGGCACTGTTCGACAACACCGCGCGCTCGATCGCCGAAGCCGGGCGCGACATCCAGTTGCGCCACATCGCCAACTGCATGAAGGCCGACCCGGCTTACGGCGCGGGCATCGCCAGGGCACTGGGCATCGCAGCCAGTGAAGCGGGCTGAACGCCGAAGCGGGCAGGCGCGGGCATCCAGGAGGCGACTGCGGCAGTTCATGCCAGCCGATATTACCGGCATCGACATTTCAGTCCTATGCATGTAATATGAAGCGTGCCACTGCCGCGCTCGCTCATCCTCAGCCTGATCCTGGGCGCCGAAGCCCGGGGTGACGGCGCGCTGGACGTGCGCGAGTTGCTCGCCGCCTGCGACCTGTTCGGGCTGCCCCAGAACAGCGTGCGCGTGGCGCTGGCACGCGCCGTGGCCGCCGGCCTGCTGGTCGCACCGCGCCGCGGCAGCTATGCGCTCGGCCCGCAGGCCCGGCCCCTGGCCGACGAAGTCCGTCGCTGGCGCGGCATCGCCGCCCGTCTGGTGGACTGGAACGGCGACTGGATCGCCGTGCACGTCGGCGCCACCGGCCGCAGCGACCGCCCCGCCTTGCGTGCGCGGGAACGTGCCTTCGGCATGCTCGGCCTGGCCGAGTTCGAGCGCGGCCTGCACTTGCGGCCCGCCAACCTGGCCGGTGGCGTCGAAGCCCTGCGCGCGCGGCTGCGTGCGCTGCTGCCCGAGGGCACCGACACCGGCACCGTCTTCACGGCGCGCAGCCTGTCCGACGCCGACACGGCGCACGCGCGCCAGCTCTGGAACACAGCCGCGCTGGACGCCGGCTACCGCGACACCACGGCGCGCCTGTCGGCCTGGCTGGACGGCGCGCACCGGCTGACGCTGCAAGGGGCGGCGCGCGAAGCCTTCGAGATCGGCCACCAGGCGATCCGCCAGCTCGTGTTCGACCCGCTGCTGCCGGCGCCGCTGGTGGATGCCGACCTGCGTGCGCGCTTCATCGACACCGTGACCCGCCACGACGATGCGGGCCAGGCCATCTGGCAGCACTTCCTGGCCGTCACGCGCACGGCCCGAGACCTCGAGAAGGAGACCTCCCCATGAACGCGCCCGAACACTTCGGCCTGCAAGGCCCCTACCTCGCCGAAACCCACGAGCCCATCAACCTGGGCAGCGAGCTCGTCGACTACGACATGTACCGGCAGGACAGAGCGCTGGTCGAGGCCGTGCACCGTGAAGGCGCGGCCTGGGCCGACACGGCGCTGGCCGAATTCGGCCGCCTCGCCGGCTCGGCCGGGTACCTGGAACTCGGCACCCTGGCCAACAAGCACCCCCCCGAACTGGACACGCACGACCGCTTCGGCCGTCGCGTCGACCTGGTGGCGTTTCATCCGGCCTACCACCAGCTGATGCGCAGCGCCATCGAGCGTGGACTGCACGCTTCGCCCTGGACCGACCCGCGGCCCGGGGCGCACGTGTCTCGCGCGGCGCACTTCTACCTGCAGTCCCAGGTCGAGGCCGGCCATGGCTGCCCGGTCACGATGACCTTCGCCGCCGTGCCGGCGCTGCGCACGACGCCGGCACTGGCCGAGTCCTGGCTGCCGAAGATCACGGCACGCGTGTACGACCCGCGCAACCTGCCCGCTGCGCAGAAGGCCGGCTTGACCATCGGCATGGCGATGACCGAAAAACAAGGCGGGTCCGACGTGCGTGCCAACACCACGCGTGCCGTTCCGGCCGGCGCCGCCCACGGCCCGGGCGCTGCCTACGAGCTGGTCGGCCACAAGTATTTCGTCTCGGCACCGATGTGCGACGCCTTCCTCGTGCTGGCACAGGCGAGCGGCGGCCTGTCGTGTTTCCTGCTGCCGCGCTGGCGGCCCGACGGCAGCAAGAACGCGCTGCAGGTGCTGCGCCTGAAACGCAAGATGGGCAACGTCTCCAACGCCAGCAGCGAGACCGAGTTGCGCGGCGCGCTGGCCTGGATGGTCGGCGAGGAAGGCCGCGGCGTGCGCACCATCATCGAGATGGTCGCGATGACGCGCTTCGACTGCATGATCGGCTCCAGCGCCGGCCAGCGCATGGCGGCGTCGCTGGCGCTGCACCACTGCACGCGCCGCTCGGCGTTCGGCCGCGTGCTCAACGAGCAGCCACTGATGCGCAACGTGCTGGCCGACCTGGTGCTCGAGCACGAAGGCTCGCTGGCCCTCACGATGCGCCTGGCGCGCGCCATGGACCACCGCGACGACGCGCACGAAGACGCCCTGGTGCGTCTGGTCACCGCGGTGGGCAAGTACTGGATCTGCAAGCGCACGCCGCAGCATGCCGCCGAGGCCATGGAATGCATAGGCGGCAGCGGCGTCATGGAGGACGGCCCCTTGGCGCGCCTGTACCGCGAGGCGCCGGTGAATGCGATCTGGGAGGGCAGCGGCAACGTGCAGTGCCTGGACGTGCTGCGCGCGATGCAGAAGTCGCCGGCCGTGGTCGGTGTCTTCTTCGCTGAACTGCACGAGGCGCGCGGCGGCCACGGCGCGCTGGACGCGTGGGTGGCCGCGCTCCAGGCCGAGTTCAAGGACCTGTCCGAGCTGGAGTACCGGGCGCGTGGCATCGTCGACCGCATGGCGCTCGCCATCCAGGCCGCCCTGCTGGTGCAGCACGCGCCGGCGGCGGTGGCCGACGCGTTCTGCGCGTCGCGCCTCGGCGGCGCCGGACACCGGCAGTTCGGCACCTTGCCACGGGGCGCGGACTGCGGCGCCATCATCGAACGGGCGACGCCACGGGTGGACGGCGCCTGAGGCCTTCCCGACTGCTGATTAACCGTCTTTTAACGCGGCCTTACCGCCCGCCGGAACGCGCCAGCGCAACATCAGCACGACACCCCCGAACATCGTCTCTGCACGATGCCAGCCCGGACATGAACACGACGATCTTGTTCCTGACCGTTCCCATCATGGCCATCGCCGCACTGGGGCTGGCGGCGGCAATCCCCACGCTGCGCAGCGCGCTGCGAAGCGAAGAATTGGCCGTTCTGCCGCTGGCGACCGGCGGCACGGTGGACATCCGGGACGCGGGAGAACTGGTCCTGTCCTTGCGCGGCACGCTGGGCAGCCGCGATTTCGCCAAGGCGTCTTTCCTCCTGCGCGATGCCGCCGGCAATGCTGCGCCGTCGAGCCTGATCGTCATGCGCTCCGTTCGAACCCGTCTGAATGGAGAAACGACCCTTGCCGTCAGGCGGTTCACGATCGCCGCACCGGGTCGCTACCGGCTCGAGGTCGCTGGCGTCGAGCCGGGCAGCATCTCCGCCAACAGCCGCATCGTGCTGTCCAGGCCCGGCGGGGCGAGGCTGGCATTGCGCGTGGCCTGGGTGGTGGTCGCGGCGCTGGCTCTGCTGGCCGGCATCGCGTTCTCGGCCGTAGCGGCCTTCGCGCAGTCCGCGCCGGCTGCCGCGTCCGAGCCGGCTGCGGGCAGTCCGGCGCGCAAGGCCATCCTGAATGCCGTGCGCGGCGCGCTGATGATCGCCGCGACGGGCGAAAGCCGGTTCAAGGTGTTCCATCTGAAAACGGCCGGCTCCTGGGCCTACTTCGAGGGCAACGAAATCGTCCATGCCGGCGGCGCAGAATGGCAGGAAACGGACTTGACGGCGCAGGCCTTGCTGCAGCAGGAAGGCGGTGCCTGGAAGGTCCGCGCGCTGTGGAGCCTGCCGACCAACGAGAGCCATTCACTCCAGGCGTTCCAACGACAGGTGACGGAACTGCGGCAGCGCTCCCGGATTCCGGCCGCGATTTTCCCCAAGAGTCCGGATTGAGCCGTCATCGTTCGGTGTGTCCGGGTGTGCAATCTCGACACGGATGCCGTTTGCGGCCCGGGTCTGCATGACGTTGAGGAAGCCGATGATGCGCAGACGCCTGGCCTTGCTGCTGCTGTCGCTGATGCTCGCCGGTTGCGCCGCGTTGCCCGCGGGCGAGCGCTGGCTGCGCAGCGAGGTGTTCTTCGGCCTGTCCAGACCCGACGGCACGCTGGTCACGCAGGCGCAGTGGCAAGTCTTCATGGACGATGTGGTGACACCGCAATTCCCCGCCGGCCTGACCGTGATCGACGCCACCGGCCAGTGGCGCAACGCCAGCGGCCGCATCGACCGCGAGCACAGCAAGGTGTTGGTGCTGCTGCATCCGCCTGGCGCCGACAGCGCGCAGCGCATCGACGCCATTCGCGCCGCCTACCGCTCGCGCTTCGACCAGGAAGCGGTGATGAAGGTGACGACGGCGGTCGACGTCGTCTTTTGAGCCGCCCGCGCTGCGCCCGGGACACGCCGCACCGATGCTCGCGCTGCGCTGGCGGCGGCGGCGCAGGTCGGGCGTTGATCCTTCCGGGGCCAGCGCTGCCGCAGGTCCAGCGGGTCCGCGGCGTCCGCCACGCCGACCTCAGCGCGCCACGATGCGCCCGGCGGCCAGGTCGGTCTGGTAGACCTGCGTGTCACGCAGGAATTTCGGCAGGCGTGCCGGGTCGCTCCACTCGGGCGACAAGCGCACGCTGGTCACGCGCAGCAGGTGTGCGCGGGCACGGTCGGTCAGCCGCGCGGCCACGGCCTGCAGGAGTGGCGCCAGCGCGTCACCCTCGTCGGCGGTCCGCCGCTGCAGTTCGCTGGCGCGCCAGCGGCCTGCGCCGTCGTCCCAATACAGCATCGCGATCTGGAGATTGGGCAGCCCGTTCACCGTGCCCGAACCGACGTACTGGTCGGGCTGGAACGTCAGCGCGATCTCGGGGCGGCCCTGCGGTCCACGCGGTGTGGCCGCGGTCAGCGGCACGCTGCCGATCATGCGCGCCACGGTGAGCGTACCCGTGGTGCTTTCCAGCAGGGCCGCGACCGTGGCACCCAGCACGGGTTCATCGGCGCGCAGGCGCGGCAGGCCCAGCTCGGTCAGCGCGCGTACGTGCTCGGCCAGCCGCTGCTCGGTCAGCGCGGCCACACGCGGCCCTGCACTGGTCACCTGCTCGAAGTGCTGCGCCAGCGCCGCCGTGGTCTGCAGCGACCCGGCTGCGCCGCGTAGCAGGGCACGCGCCTCGTCCAGGCGGTACTTCTTCTTCCAGGCGAACAGATCCAGACGCAGCCGCCGCGCCGGATCGGTGAGCACCACCACCCAGCGCGGCTGCCCGCTGTCCTCCATCTCCAGCCAGCGCCAGCGCAGCTCGCCTTCACGCTCGCTGCGCCAGCGTGGCGAGTCGGCGGCAATGATCTGGTCCTTGATCGGCGAGTAGTAGCGGTGCACGCGCACGGGGCGCACGGTGTCGGCGTCGGGTGCGGGCAGCGCCGGGTTGTACAGCGTGATGGTCAGCAACACCGGGTCGCGCAGATAGCCACCCCAGTCGTGGCTCTGGTCCTGTTCCAGGCTGAAGGTGGCGGCGCTGCGGTCGCGTGCAAAGCGCGGTGCCACCTTGGCCTTGAGTGTGTAGTCGCTCGGCGGGTCGCCCGCATCGACCATGCCCACCAGCTGGAAGCCCCTGGGCAGCTCGATCGAGGCCAGGCCCGACAGATCGATGCGCGCCGCCTTGGCGCCGGCCGCCAGGCTGCCCCGCAGCGCCACCGCAACCAGTCCGAGCGCGGCCAGCAATGCCGCCAGCGCCAACCAGGAGGTGTATTTCATGATGATCGGGTGCCCCCTGCCTGCAGCGGCCAGCCCAGGCTATGGCGGCACGACAGGCACACCAAACCCTGGGCCAGCGGATAGTGCGCATCGCCGTTCCTCCACGTCTGGATGGTCGCCGCCAGCAGTTGCGCAGGCAGTTCGGCCAACGGCGCCCCGCTGTCGAGCGTGACCTCGAGGTCCACCCTCGACCAGGCCAACGGCAGCGCGGCGACGACGCGTGCGCCCTGGCGCAACAACTCGTCCAACGCCGGCGTCAGGTGTGGGCACAGCGGCGGTGTCGACTCGGCAGCGGCAGGCGCGGCGTCGGGTCGCCCTTCAGTTCGATCGGCGCAGTGGCTCATCTCGATGTCTCTCCGTCAAGGCTGCAACAGCTGGCGCAGGGTGCGACCGTCGTCGTAGCGCAGATCGTCCACGCGCCAGCGCCCGCCCTCGCTGCGCAGCAAGACGTGCACGACGCGTGCGCCGGCCGCTTCGCCCAGGCCGACCGCCACCCGGGCGCTGGCGCCGTCGATCACCGCGCGCCCGACGGCGAAACGGTCGGGGTACTCCTGGGCGTCGGTGAACGGGTCGCCATCGATCGCCGGGGCGGCGTGGGCCGACTGCGGCCGCGCGAAGTAGGCGTCGATGGCGCGTACGAGGTCCGGGCTCAGGTGCGAGCGCTTGCGCGCCACCGTGGCCCGGCTGAAGCCCATGTCGCCGATGAAGTGCAGATGCAGCAGGTCGCGCACGGCGGCCTCGGGCGAGGCCGGTGCGACACGGCGCTGCAGCCGCCAGACGATGCCGTCCAGCCCGAGCAAGGCCTTGTCGGGTGCCAGCAGGTGAAAGTCGAAGACACCACCGTCACAGCTCAGGCGCAAGGTCAGCAGCGGCAGCGCCCGCACACCCAGCGCGCGGGCACTGCGCTCGGCCGGCGCCGGCAGGCTGCCCTGGAACAGGCCCTCGGCCGGCGTCACGACGTATTCGTAGTGCGCGGCCGCACAAGCCAGCGGGTGCGGCGCATTGACGCGGGTCGCTTCCAGATGCACGAGCTGCCCGGCCAGCGCGGCCCGCCGGGGCTGGGTCGTGCCCGCGCCCGCCCACGGCGCGGCTTGCCCCGGGCCGATCTGCCACTGCTCGGCGGGCTGACCGGCCTCGAAGGCAGTGACTCCCGTGGCCGCGGTCGACACGATCGTGAGCGCGGCTGCCCAGCGTGCGCGCTGCCGGCCGACCGACGCCCACCGATCGCAGATACCGCGCCGCCTCATGGTGCTCTCCAGCATGGCCGAGGGCGCTGGAAGGCCACTATTCGGGCACCGCCCCGGTCCAGCGCCGGGGGTGCAGCACCAGCGAGGTCAGCGCGCGCCGGCGCCGCGTGTCGTAGTCGGCACTGAACAGGTAGAGCCAGGACTCGTCGAGCGTGCGCCGGCGCAGCACGAGTGGCCCGCCGCGTTGCGCGTTGCGCTGCATGGTCACCGGCTCGTCCTTCGCCTTCGCGCCCAGCGCCTTCAGCTCGTCCCACTCGGCCGCCGTCAGCGAGCCGATTTCCGCACCCGGGCGCAGCTGCACACTGTGCTGGAGCAAGGACTTGGCGCGATCGCTCAAGCCTGCCAGGCGCAGCGCAAGCGTGGTCACCGGGCGCTCGAACCGCACTTCAGGGAATTCGAGCGTGTCGCCGTCGGGCCAGAAGACCTCGAGCGTGACTCCGGGCAAGGCGTCGGCCGGTGGCTGGGCCCGATCGATGGGCGGCGCGTCGGCCGGCAGCGTGGCGAAGTAGGCGTGGCCGCGCCACACCGCGCTGCTCGAGACATGGCGTGCCAGCACCGTCTTCCCGCCCGGCCAGGCCAGCGGCGGGACGGTGCGCCAGCCGTCCCAATGGTTCTTCGCCAGCGGATCCCACAGGCGCAGCTCCGGCATTTGCAGCGGCGCCAGCTGCAGCACGACCTGACGCAGCCCCGGCCACAGCGGCAGCGCACCGTTCAAGGGCTGCGCACCGAACGCACCCAGGCGCAGCGCACCGCGCAATGCGTCCGTCGTGCACTCCAGCCCGAAAGCCCGGTCGAGCTGCGGCGCCTGCGCGAACCAGCGTGCCAGCTTGACGCCGGCGACGCTGATGGCGGCGAGCTGGTAGCCGCGATACGCGGCGTCGGGATCGTGCAGCGGCACGCTGAACTCGGCCACGCCACCGACCACCGGTACCGCCTGGCGCACGAGGTGCGCCTCCTCGCGCGCCACCGAGGTGCGGTCGCGCGAGCCGCTGCGCCAGGGCGAGTCGAACAGGTGGAACCGGCGTTCCTTCTTCACGTCGCCCTCGCGGCGTGGGCTGTACCGGGTTTCGACCACGGTGGCCTGCCCGCCGGGAACGACGCCGCTGAGATGAAAACGAATCTCGGCCTGCGGCAGCGCCGTGGACAGCGGATGCAGCGCTGCCGCGGGCCCCACACTGCCCATGAGTGCGAACAGGGTGGCCACCCGGCGCTGCAGCTGCCGACACATTGGGCGCGCGCCGGCGGCGCCGGCCTGCAGATGCGGTGTGCGAAGCGATGGGGTCATGCTGCCGATCTCGTTGAGTCGCGGGTTGCCGGGGTTTTGGGGGGTGTCGCGCCAGCCCTTTCGCTGCCGACGGAACCGATGTTGCGCGGGCGCGCCCCGGCTGGCGGTAAGGCCGGGTTAAATGGCGGTTAATCAGCATCCGGCAGCCTGCTCGAGGAAGTCGGGCGGCGGGCCCCGGACCGACGATTGACGTGTATCAACGCCTCCCCTCCCGCGCCCGCTAGGCTAGGAAAGACATCGTGGACCGATCCGCCATCATTCACAAGACCGCGCGCGACCTGCGCGTGGCCCCGAACTGGGTCGACTACCAGGCGCAATGTCGGGACTTCAGTTGGGCTGCAGCGCGCGCCGCCCTGCCTGGCCTGCCCGGCGGGGGGCTCAACATCGCCTTCGAGGCGGTCGACCGGCATGCCGCCGGGCCCCTGTCCGGGCGCACGGCGCTGCGTTTCGTTGCGCGTGACACGCCGGCGCTGGAACTGAGCTACGGCGAGCTGGCACGTCGCACCGATCGTTTCGCGCAGGTGCTGCTCGGCCTGGGTGTCGGCAAGGGCGCCCGGCTGTTCGTGCTCGCCGGGCGCATCCCCGAGCTCTACATCGCCGTGCTCGGCGCGCTGAAGCTGGGCGTCGTGGTGACGCCGCTGTTCTCGGCATTCGGACCGGAGCCGATCGCCACGCGCATCCGGCTGGGTGCCGGCGAGGTGCTCGTGACCACCGATGAACTCTACGCGCGCAAGGTCCGGGGCCTGCGCGACCAGCTGCCGACCCTGCGCCATGTGCTGCTGGTGGCCGAGGACGGCGGCGCCACGCACGAACCCGACACGCTGGACCTGGCCTCGCTGATGGCCGCGGCCCCGGGCGACGCCGTGGCCATCTCGACCACGGCGGAGGACCCGGCGCTGCTGCACTTCACCAGCGGCACCACCGGCGCCCCCAAGGGCGCCCTGCACGTGCACGGCGCCGTCGTCACGCACCATGCCACCGGACACTACGCGCTGGACCTGCACCCCGACGATCGCTACTGGTGCACGGCCGACCCGGGCTGGGTCACCGGCATGTCCTACGGCATCGTCGCGCCGCTGCTGCACGGCGTGAGCTCGCTGGTCGACCGCGAGGAATTCGACGCCGAGCGCTGGTACGCACTGCTCGAGCAGGAGCGCATCAGCGTCTGGTACACGGCGCCGACGGCGATCCGCATGCTGATGAAGGCCGGCGTCGAAGCCGCACGGCGCCACAGCTACCCGGACCTGCGCTTCATCGCCAGCGTCGGCGAACCGCTGAACCCCGAGGCCGTCTGGTGGGGCCAGCAGGCGTTCGGGCTGCCGATCCACGACAACTGGTGGCAGACCGAGACCGGCGGCATCATGATCGCCAACACGCCGGCCTTCGACATCAAGCCCGGCTCGATGGGCCGGCCGCTGCCCGGCATCGAGGCCGCCATCGTGAAGAAAGACGAAGGAGGCAAAGTCAGTCCCGTCGATACGGCGGACACCGAAGGCGAACTGGCGCTCAAGCGCGGCTGGCCCTCGATGTTGCGCGGCTACCTGCACAACGAGGAGCGCTACTGGAAGTGCTTCGCCGGAGAGTGGTATCTCACCGGCGACCTGGCGAAGCGCGACGCCGACGGCTATTTCTGGTTCGTCGGCCGCGCCGACGACGTCATCAAGTCGGCCGGCCACCTGATCGGCCCCTTCGAAGTGGAAAGCGCGCTGATGGAGCATCCGGCGGTGGCCGAGGCCGGCGTCATCGGCAAGCCCGACGAGGTGGTGGGCGAAGTGGTGAAGGCCTTCGTCTCGCTGAAGAAGGGCTTCGAGGCCTCCGACGCCCTGCGCATGGAGCTGCTCGGCCACGCCCGCAAGAAACTCGGCGCCGCGGTGGCGCCGAAGGAGATCGACTTCCTGCCCTCACTGCCGCGCACGCGCAGCGGCAAGATCATGCGCCGCCTGCTCAAGGCGCGCGAACTCGGACTGCCCGAAGGCGACACCTCGACGCTGGAGGCGGGGGCATGAGTGGCCTGACCGTGCCGCCAGCGCCCAGCGGACCGGTGCCGTGGGAGCCGCCTTTTGCGCTGGCGCGGCTGGCCGACATGCTGCGCATCCGGCGCATGGAGGAGAAGTGCGCCGAGCTCTACGGCCAGCAGAAGATCCGCGGTTTCCTGCACCTGTACATCGGCGAAGAAGCGGTGGCCGGCGGCGCGATGCCGACCTTCGGCGCCGACGACAACATCGTCGCCACCTACCGCGAGCACGGGCACGCGCTGCTGCGCGGCGTGAGCATGAACGCGATCCTGGCCGAGATGTACGGCAAGCAGGAAGGCTGCTCGCGCGGCCGTGGCGGCTCGATGCACCTGTTCGACCGCGCCACGCGCTTCTTCGGCGGCCAGGCCATCGTCGGCGGCGGCCTGCCGCTGGCGGCGGGGCTGGCGCTGGCCGACAAGATGACCAAGCGCCAGGCCGTGACAGCCTGCTTCTTCGGCGAAGGGGCGGTCGCCGAGGGCGCCTTTCACGAAGCCATGAACCTGGCCGCCTTGTGGCAGCTGCCGGTGCTGTTCTGCTGCGAGAACAACCTGTACGCGATGGGCACGGCGCTGGCGCGCTCCGAATCGCAGACCGACCTGTGCCTCAAGGCCTCGTCCTACGGCATGCCCGCGATCGCCGTCGACGGCATGGACGTGGTCGCCGTGCACGAGGCCGTCAAAGGCGCGCTGCCCCGGGTGCGTGGCGGCGGGCCGCAGTTCATCGAATTCCGCACCTACCGCTTCCGCGCCCATTCGATGTTCGACGCCGAGCTCTACCGCGCCAGGAGCGAGGTCGAGCAGTGGAAGACGCGCGGGCCGATCCACACCTACACGGCGCGGCTGAAGGCGCAGGGCAGCCTGACCGAGGACGCGTTCCTGGCCCTCGACGCGCAGGCGCAGGCAGAGGTCGACGCCGCCGTTGCCTTCGCCGAAACCGGCAGCTGGGAGCCGGTCGAAGACCTGCTGCGCGATGTCATGACGCCGGCCGGGGCAAGGGCATGAGCCGCACCCTCAGCTACCGCCAGGCGCTGCAGGAAGCCTTGCGCGAGGCCCTGCAGCGGGACGCGCGCGTATTCCTGATGGGCGAGGACGTCGGCCGCTACGGCGGCACCTACGCGGTGTCCAAGGGCCTGCTCGACGAGTTCGGTCCCGAGCGCATCCGCGACACACCGCTGTCCGAGCTCGGCTTCGTCGGCGCCGGCATCGGTGCGGCGCTCGGCGGCCTGCGGCCGATCGTCGAGGTGATGACGGTCAACTTCAGCCTGCTGGCGCTGGACCCCATCGTCAACACCGCGGCGCTGCTGCGCCACATGTCGGGCGGGCAGTTCTCGGTGCCGCTGGTCATCCGCATGGCCACCGGCGCCGGGCGCCAGCTGGCGGCGCAGCACTCGCACAGCTTCGAGGGCTGGTACGCGCACATCCCCGGCATCCGTGTCGTGGCGCCGGCCACCGTCGACGACGCCCGCGGCATGCTGGCCGCTGCGCTGGCCGACCCCGACCCGGTGCTGCTGTTCGAACATGCCCACCTCTACAACATGGAAGGCGAGCTGCCCGACGCGGTCCGGGTCGACATCACCAGCGCCAAGGTGCGGCGCGCCGGCACCGACCTCAGCCTGATCACCTACGGCGGTTCGCTGCCCAAGGCGATGCAGGCCGCCGAGGCGCTGGCCGGCGCCGGCATCGCCGCCGAGGTGGTCGACCTGCGCGTGCTGCGGCCGCTGGACGACGCCACCGTGATGGCCTCGGTGCGCAAGTGCCGCCGCGCGCTGATCGTCGACGAAGGCTGGCGCTCGGGCAGCCTGGCCGCCGAGCTGATGGCGCGCATCGTCGAGCAGGCCTTCTTCGACCTCGACGCGCCGCCGGCGCGCGTGTGCAGCGAAGAAGTGCCGATCCCGTATGCCGCCCGCATGGAAGAGGCCGCCTTGCCGCAGCCTGCGAAGATCGTCGCTGCGGCGCGCGCCCTGATGGGGCAGGCATCGTGATCCGCTTCGAGCTGCCGTCGCTGGGCGCCGACATGGACGAGGGCACGCTGCTGGAGTGGCGCGTCCAGCCCGGCGACACGGTCAAGCGCGGCCAGGTCGTCGCCGTGGTGGACACCTCCAAGGCTGCCGTCGACGTCGAGATCTGGCACGACGGCGTGGTCGCCGAACTGCTGGTGCAGCCGGGCCAGAAGATCCCCGTCGGCACGCTGCTGGCGACGCTGCTGGCACCGAGCGAAACACCCGCCGCAGTGGCCGCAGCGCCAGCCGCCGCGCGCCGCGCGGTGTCGCCTGCCGCCCGCCAGCGCGCGCGTGAACTCGGCGTCGACCCGGCTGTCCTGCACGGCAGCGGCGTGCAGGGCTCGGTCACGCTGGCCGACGTCGAGGCCGCGGCGCCTGCGGCACCGGCCGCGGCCGTGGCGCCCGACCGCGCGCTGGACATGCGCAAGGCCATCGCCGCGGCGATGAGCCGATCCAAGCGCGAGATCCCGCACTACTATCTGTCGGAGACGATCCCGATGGCCGGCGCGCTGGCCTGGCTGCAGCAGCGCAACCAGGGCCTGCCCGTCACCGAGCGGCTGCTGCCGGCAGTGCTGATGCTCAAGGCGGTGGCGCTGGCGCTGCGGCGCACGCCGGAGCTCAACGGCTTCCATCGCGACGGCCGCTTCGAGCCCGCGGCCGCCGTGCATGCCGGCGTCGCGATCTCGCTGCGCGGCGGCGGCCTGGTGGCGCCGGCGATCCACGATGTCGCCGACAAGGCGCTGGGCGCGCTGATGCGCGAGCTGGCCGACCTCGTCAAACGCGCCCGCGCCGGGTCGCTGCGCAGTTCGGAGATGAGCGACCCGACGATCACCGTCACCAACCTCGGCGACCAGGGCGTGGAGCAGGTCTTCGGCGTCATCTACCCGCCGCAGGTGGCGCTGGTCGGATTCGGCGCGATCGCCGAGCGGCCCTGGGTCCTGGACGGCCAGGTGCAGGCGCTGCCTGTCGTGTGTGCCACGCTCGCCGCCGACCACCGTGTCTCTGACGGCCATCGCGGCGCCCTCTTCCTGGCCGAACTGCGCGAGCTGCTGCAGCAGCCGCAGACGCTGGATGACCCCACGGCGGCCAAGGCAGCTGCACGAACGGGTGCCGCATGAACGAAGATCGCAGCGCGCTGGCGGATGCCGTGTTGTCCCTGTTGTGTTCGATCGCGCCCGAAGTCGAGCCCGGCGCCATCGATCCGGCACGGCCGCTGCGCCGCCAGGTCGACCTCGATTCGATGAACTGGCTCGACCTGATGGTCGGCCTGAAGCAGCGCTTCGGCGTCGAGATTGCAGAATCGGATTACGCGCGCCTGGTTTGCCTGAACGATGTGCTCGACCACCTGCAGACCCGGCTGGCGGCCGGTTGACCCCTTGCCCCGAAACCCAACCCAGAGAGCTTTGCCATGAAAAAGAACGTAGCCCCCGAGATGCTGGCCCTGCAACGCCTGTACCACTGGGAAAAGACGGCACCCGATCGCATCGCCCTGACGCAGCCGATGGGCGGCGGGGTCGTCAAGGACTACACCTGGGCCCAGGTCGCCGACCAGGTGCGGCGCATGGCCGCCCACCTGAAGTCGCAGGGCTGGGAGCCGGGGTCCAAGGTGGCGATCCTGTCCAAGAACTGCGCCTGGTGGCTGCTGAGCGACCTGGCCATCTGGATGGCCGGCTACGTTTCGGTGCCTCTGTACCCGACGCTGGCGCCCGATACCGTGCGGCAGATCCTGACCCACAGCGAGTCCAAGGCCTGTTTCATCGGCAAGCTCGACGGCTGGGAAGGCATGAAGCCCGGGGTTCCGGCCGACCTGCCGTGCATCAGCTACCCGCTGTCGCCGCCCGATGCGATCAAGAACTACGAAGGGTGGGACACGATCTGCGCGCGCAACAAGCCGCTGCAGGGCCAGCCGGTGCGCCGCGCCGACGACCTGGCGACGCTGATCTACACCTCGGGCACCACCGGCCGGCCCAAGGGGGTGATGCACGACTTCGGCAACTTCGCCTGGGCGCTGGAGTCCGGCCTGAAGCGCATTCCGATGTCGGCCGAGGACCGCATGCTGTCCTACCTGCCGCTGGCCCACGTCGTCGAGCGCGTGCTCGTCGAACACGGCTGGCTGAGCACCGGCATGCGCGTGTACTTCGCCGAGTCGCTCGAGACCTTCACTGCCGACGTGCAGCGTGCGCGGCCGACGATCTTCTTCTCGGTGCCGCGGCTGTGGGTCAAGTTCCAGCACGGCGTGCACCACAAGATGCCGGCAGCCAAGCTCGACCGCCTGCTGCGCATCCCGATCATCGGTGGCCTGGTGCGGCGCAAGATCCTCAAGGCGCTGGGCCTGGACCAGTGCACCTTCGCCGCCGGCGGCGCGGCGCCGATGCCGGTGGCGCTGCTGGCCTGGTATCGCCGGCTCGGCCTGCCCGTCAACGAAGGTTACGGCATGACCGAGAACCTGGCGCTGTCGCACCTGACGCTGCCCGGCCGCAACCAGGAAGGCACGGTGGGCCCGGTCTACGACGGCGTCGAGGCGCGCATCGATCCGCAGACCGGCGAGATCCAGATGCGCAGCTCGGCGCTGATGCTCGGCTACTACAAGGAACCCGAGATGACGCGCGAGGCCTTCACGGCCGACGGCTGGCTGCGCACCGGCGACAAGGGCCAGATCGACGCCGAAGGCCGCCTGAAGATCACCGGCCGCGTCAAGGACCTGTTCAAGACCAGCAAGGGCAAGTACGTCGCGCCGGCGCCGATCGAGGACAAGCTGGTCATGCACGACGTGGTGGAGGCCTGCGTCGTCACCGGCGCCAACATGGGGCAGCCGCTGGGCATCGTGATGCTCAACGCCGAGACCATGGCACGCCTCGGCGACGCCGCGGCGCGGGCCGAGGTCGAGGCCTCGCTGGCCGCGCACATGAGCAGCATCAACGCCACGCTGGACCCGCACGAACAGCTGCAGTGCATCGTCATTGCGACGACCGCGTGGACGGTGGACAACGACGTCATCACACCCACCTTCAAGGTCAAGCGCAACCGCATCGAGGACCTGTATGCGGCGAACTACGAGCGCTGGGAGGCGTCGGGCAAGAAGGTGGTCTGGCAGTCGGCGTGACGCGCCCTCGGCGCGGCGCGCTTTCGTTCAAGGAGACGAGACATGAACAGACTGATGGTGCGACTGCTGGCCGCCGCGGCGGTGGCCTTCGCGAGCTGGGGCGCCGGCGCCCAGCCGGCCGAGCTGGAAGGCGTGAAGCTCGAACCGACGGCCCAGGTGGGGCCGGCGGCGTTGCAGCTCAACGGCGCCGGCGTGCGCACGCGTGTCGTCTTCAAGGTCTACGTGGCCGCGCTGTACGTGCCGCAGAAGGCCGGCGACGCCGCCGCGCTGCTGGCGCAGAAGGGCGCGCGCCGCATGACCATCACGATGCTGCGCAACGTCGATGCCCAGACCTTCGCCGACGCCCTGAACGACGGCCTGCGCAGCAACCACACCGAGGCCCAGCTGGCCGGCTGGAAACCGCAGGTCGAGGCGCTGAACGCCAGCCTCAAGGCCGCCGGCGAAGCCAAGAAGGGCGACGTCATCCACCTCGAATTCGTGCCCGACGCGGGCACGCGCGTGGTGGTCAACGGCCAGCCTCGCGGCAGCGTGATCCCCGGCGAAGACTTCTACACCGCCGTGCTGCGCATCTGGCTCGGCGACAAGCCGGTCGACAGCGGGCTCAAGAAGGGCCTGCTCGGCGCCTGACCGCGCCGGGCCGGGCCCGCTTCGCGGTGGCGGCAGCCGTGCCCGTCGCGCTCGTGCTGCTGCTGTCGTTCGCGCTGCTGGGCGCGGGCTGCGCGGTGCCGGGCAAGCTGCTCGCCGCGCCGGCGGCGCAGGCCACGCCACACCGCATCCACGTCGTCAGCCACGGCTGGCATACCGGCATCGTCGTGCGTGCCGCCGACGTGCCGGCCACGGCCTGGCCCGCGCGGCGCGACTTCGCCAGCGCCGAGTACCTCGAAGTGGGCTGGGGCCACCGCGAGTACTACCAGGCCAGGGAGCCGTCGGTCTGGCTCGGGCTGCGCGCGCTGCTGTGGCCGGGCCCAGGTGTACTGCACATTGCGGCCTTCAGCGGCGCCGTCGAACGCCAGTTCCCGGCCGCCGAGATCGCCGCCCTGGACATCACTGCGCAAGGCCTGGCGCGGCTGGTCGATGCCATCGCCGCCAGCCACGAGCGCGATGCTGCCGGAAGCACGATCGCGCTCGGGCCGGGGCTGTACGGCACGAGCCGCTTCTACGCGTCGCGCGAGACGTTTCATCTTCTCGCGACCTGCAACGTCTGGACGGCAGCCGTGCTGCACCAGGCCGGCGTGCCGGTCAGACCCGTCTTGTCGCCGACCGCGGCGGCCTTGTTCGCCCAACTGCGACGGGGCGGCAAGGAAAATTGAGCTGGCGCAATCCAGCCGGCGATGCGGCCCTTATGTTGGCGTTGGGGATGGGCCCCAAACGTGACGCTGCCACCTCACCTGTTCCTCTTGCCGGAGACACCGATGCCAACGCAAAAACCCGCGTCCGCCCGTGGCGCCAAGTCGACCCCGAAAGCCGCTGCGCAACCGGCCGCTGCCGAGACCGCCGCCGCCACGGCCCAGCCCGTGCCCGACGAGCAGCGGCTGCAGGCGATACGCCAGGCCGCCTACGCCCTGTACGAAGCGCGGGGCTGCGTCTACGGGCACGCCCTTGAGGACTGGCTCGAGGCCGAGGCCCAGGTCGAGCGCGCCTTCGCCGCACTGCCAACCGGCGCAAGCCCCGGGCAGAGCGGTCACTGA
>CAYJOA010000018.1:14490-43747 GCA_964371495.1 uncultured Rubrivivax sp. | reverse complement strand
GCGCGCAGGAGCGCACCTCGTGCCGGCGGCGCGTCACGCGTCGGCTCGACGGGGGCCGCCGGCGCGCTGCGGGCCAGCGGCGCGCCGCTGGCCGACGGGAAAGCCAGGAAGCGCAGCAGCACCATCGTCAGCGCGCCGTATTCGTCGCTCATCAGGCTGAGCTCCTCGCGGCCGTGCAGCACCATGCTGTACAGCAGCTGCGTTTCGTCGGCCGCCAGCAGCGCGGACAGTGTCGGCACGTCGGCCAGCGCCGGGTCCCGCGCATCCAGCGCGCCGGGCACCGCCTGTTCCACCGCCATCTGCTGCAGCAGCTCGGCCATCTCCTCCAGCGTGCCGGCAGCCGACAGCCCGAGGCCGCGCAAGCCGTCGACGGCCGCCAGCACGGCGGCGCCGTCGCGCCGCGACAGCGCCTCGACCAGCGCACGCGCGTGGCCGCGGTCGACGCTGCCGAGCATGGCGCGCACCACGCCTTCGACCAGCTGGCCGCCGCCGTAGGCGATGGCCTGGTCGGCCAGCGACAGGCCGTCGCGCATCGAGCCGCGCGCTGCGCGTGCCAGCAGGCGCAGCGAGCCGTCGTCGGCGGGCACGCCCTCGGCCGCCAGCACCTGCTGCAGGTGCGCGCGCACGGTGGCCGGCGCCATCGGCCGCAGGTTGAACTGCAGGCAGCGGCTGAGCACCGTCGGCAGCATCTTGTCGGGGTCGGTCGTGGCGAGCACGAACTTCAGGTAGTCCGGCGGCTCCTCCAGCGTCTTCAGCAGCGCGTTGAAGGCGTCCTTGGTGAGCTGGTGCGCCTCGTCGATCATGAAGACCTTGTAGCGGCCGATGCCGGGCTTGTAGGCGGCGCGTTCGATGAGGTCGCGGATCTCGTCGATGCTGCGGTTGCTGGCGGCGTCGAGCTCGATGTAGTCGAGGTAGCGGTCGGCGTCGATCTCGGTGCAGGCCTGGCAGACGCCGCAGGGCTCGGCGGTGACGCCGCCGCGGCCGTCGGGGCCGGTGCAGTTCAGGCTCTTGGCCAGGATGCGGCTGACCGTGGTCTTGCCGATGCCGCGGGTGCCGGTGAACAGGTAGGCATGGTGCAGACGCTGCTGCGTCAGCGCATTCGTCAGCGCCTGCACCACGTGTTCCTGGCCGACCATCTGCGCAAAGGTGCGCGGGCGGTACTTGCGGGCCAGGACGACATAACTCATACGAGCCATTCTACGTACCGGGGCAGGGATAATCGGCGGTCATGACCCAGCCCTTACCCACCCCGCTGAGCTACGAACAGGCCGGCGTGCAGTACGACCTCATCGACCCCCTGAAGGTGGCCGCACAGCGCGCCGCCGCAGCCACCGGCGCGCACCTGGCGGGGCATGGGTTTGCCGAGGTCGCGGCGTCGCGCGGCGAGTCGGCCTATGTCGTCGACGTCGGGCCCTTCTACGTGGCCAGCATCGTCGAATGCCTGGGCACCAAGACCCTGGTCGCCGACGACATGCAGCGCCTAACCGGCCGCAGCTTCTATGCCGGCATCGCCCAGGACACCATTGCGATGGCCGTCAACGACCTCATCACCGTCGGCGCCACGCCGCTGGTCGTGCAGGCCTACTGGGCCGCCGGCGGCAGCGACTGGTTCGGCGACGCCGACCGTGCCGCGGCCCTGGTGGCCGGCTGGAAGCAGGCCTGCGACACCTGTGGCGTGGCCTGGGGCGGTGGCGAGACGCCCGCCCTGGCCGGCATCGTCGAAGCCGGTCGCATCGACCTCGCGGCCTCGTGCACCGGGCTCGTGAACCCCAAGGAACGGCTCAGCCTGGGTGAACGGCTCGGGCCCGGTGATGCCATCGTGCTGCTGGCGTCCAGCGGCATCCACGCCAATGGCCTGAGCCTGGCACGCAAGCTCGCCGAGCGGCTGCCACAGGGTTACCTGACCGAAGTGGCGCCGGGCCTGGGCTACGGCGCGGCCCTGCTGGCGCCGACGCTGCTGTATTCGCCGGTCACCGAAGCGCTGTGGGCGGCCGGCGTGCGCGTGCACTACGCGGCCAACGTCACCGGCCACGGCTGGCGCAAGCTGCTGCGCCATCAGAAGGCGCTCACCTACCGCATCCACACGGTGCCGCCGGTGCCGCCGGTGCTGCGTTTCATCCAGCAGCAGGCGCAGCTCGACGACGCGCAGGCCTACGGCACGCTCAACATGGGCGCCGGCTTCGCGCTCTTCGTGCCGGCCGCCGACGCCGAGCGCACGGTGGCGGTGGCGCGGCGCTGCGGCGTGGCGGCGTGGGTGGCCGGGCAGGTACAGGCCGGCGAGAAGCGGCTGCTGATCGAGCCGCTGGGCGTCGAGTTCAGCGGCGACACGCTGCAGCTGCGCTGAGCGCTTGCGCGGCGGCCGCTGGCCCGTCGCCTACAATCCCGCTCGACGGGCCTCCCCGCATGGAAGCGCGCCCAACCGGGTCAGGTGGGGAACCAAGCAGCCCTAAGCGTTGCAACCAGTGCCGGGGGTAAGGCTCGTCACCCTCAGCGCCCACCGGGCCCGTTCAGGCCCCGCGCTTGAAGGCCGCGACGGCTTCGTCGCGCAGTGCGCGCAGCAGCACCAGTTCGGGTTCGTGCAGGGTGATCGACCCGGCAGCCATCTTGTCGGCGTAGATGAGCCCGATCGCGGCGCCCTTGATCTGCAGCGGCATGACCAGGAAGCTGCCCGCGTTGACGCGGTGACGGAACCATGCCGGCAGATGCGACGCCACGGCCGTGGCGTCCTTGATCAGCATGTCGGCGCCCTTGACGCACAGGGCCGCGAACAGGTCGCCCTGGCTGGCGCCCTCGGGCACGATGCGGAACGCCGCGCTGATGTCGTCGGCGCCTGCGCCCAGGCCCAGGCGGCCCACCAGGTGGCCGCTGCGGGGCTCGCGCAGGCACAGCACCACCGAGCGGAAGTCCAGTGCGCGGTGCATGGTGTCCAGCACCAGGTTGAGCACTTCGCTCAAGCGCAGGGGGTTGCTGGCGAGTGCACCGCGCAGCTTGTCCAGGCCGCGTGACAACGCCGCCCGCGGCGGCTCCGGTTCGGGCCGTGGCTCGACGATGGTCTTTTCCATGGCGCCCATGGCCCCCACCGGCAACGTGGCCTCCAGCAGCCGCCGCGCCGGTGCGCCGCGCGCCACCTGCAGGCCCATGGCGTTGACCATGTCGGCCAGCCGCGTGCGCGACTCCAGCGAAGTCGCCACCAGCTGCCGCGCCGGCAGCCCCAGCGCCGGGCCGTACAGCGCCGCGGCTTCCTGCAGCGCAGCGGTCTGCGCTTCGCCGTCGTTGGCCAGCATGGCGCTGGTCATGGCATTGGCGCCGCGCCCCAGCCAGCGCAGCCGCTCGACGCCGCTGGCCACCGCGTGCGTCGGCACGTCGCCCTCGGGCACGCGCGAGGCGCGCTGCAGGTTGTCGGGCAGGCCCCAGGCGCGGGCCACGCCGGCGCCCAGGTCCTGCAGCCCGATGCCCAGCACCTGGCGCGCCGCCACTTCGCGCGCGGTCGCCGTGTCGCTATGAGCCACCTTCTGGCGGATCTGCACCGCTTCTTCGGGAAAGTAGTACTCGGCCAGCAGGCGGCCCAGGTTCTGGAACATGGCCGCCAGGAAGGCGTCTTCGCTCTCGCGTGCCAGCGGCGACAGGTCGCCGGCCAGCGTGCCGGCCATCAGCGCGCGCAGGAATTCTTCCTTCAGCTGGGCGGCGTGGACCTTGTCGCCCATGTGCTCGAGCAGCAGCACCGACAGCGCCATGTTGCGGATGCCGGCAAAGCCGACCAGCGCCACGGCACGCGACACGGTGCTGATGCCGCCACCGGCCACCGCCGTGTAATGCGCCGTGTTGACCATGCGCAGCAGCTTGTTGGTCAGCGCCACGTCGCGCAGGATCTCGTCGGTCAGGCTCTTCAGGCTTTCGGTGTCGGACGTGGCCAGGCGCTGGATGCGCACCACCGCGTCCGACAAGGCCGGGAAGTCCGTCTTGTGACGCATGCGGCGCAGCAGGAATTCCAGCGTCGCATGGCTGGCGCCGTCGGTCGGGTCGACGTCGCTGCCCGGGTTCAGCCACGCGGTCAGCGCGGCATGCATCGAGCGCGCGCTGTCGTAGCGCGTGAGCACGTCGCGCGCCAGCGCACGCTGCACGATGCCGCGCAGCGTGTCGTCGACCTTGGCCGTGGCCGGCAGCACGAGGTCTTCGACCTGCACGCGTTTGATGGCCCGCATGGGGTCGGTCTCGCGCATCAGCGGCGCGCCGGCGAGCAACTCGCCGAGCACGACGCCGGCGGCGAACACGTCCATCGCCGGCACCGGCGCCTCGCCGCGGGCGGCCTCGGGCGACATGTAGCCGGGGCTGCCGACGATGCGCCCGTCACCCTGGGCGGTGCGCGCGGCGATGCCGAAGTCCATCACCCGCGCCCGCCCGTCGCGCCCGAGCAGGATGTTCGAAGGCTTGAGATCGCGGTGCACGATGCCCTGCTCGTGCGCGGCGGCCAGCGCGTCCAGCACGCCCAGGAGCAGCGTCACTGCCTCGCGCGCCGGCAGGCGCGGCCGCTGCCGCCGGGCCTCCGACAGCGTGGGGCCGTCGACGAACTCGAACACCAGGTAGGACTGGCCGTCGTGTTCGTCGGCCTCGAACACCGGCACGATGGGCGGATGGGTCAGGCGGCTGACGGCGCGGGCCTCGTGCAGCCACAGGCTCACGGCGTCGGCGTCGGCCGACGGATCCAGCAGCTTGAGCGCCACTTCGCGGTCGAGCCGGGGGTCGTGCGCCAGCCAGACCTGCGCCTGGGCGCCGCGTCCCAGTTCGCGCAGCAGATGGAAGCGCCCCAGGCGGCGTGCCGGCGCCGTTGCCACCTTCACTGGCCGGCTCCTGCCACGCGCACGCTGGCGTGGCGCAGGCCGGCCGGGAGTGCGGCCAGGGTCTCGACCACCGGCACGCCGTCCGGCGGGGCGGGGGCCGCGGGCGCGGCGGCGTCCGGCGGCCGACCCTGCAGCGCGGCCTGCAGGTCACGCAGGCTCAGGTCGAGCACGCGGCCGTAACGCTGCACCACACGATGCAGGGCAGCGTTGATGCGCGCCGCCGGTTGCGCCAGCGCGTCGACGGCTTCGTTGGCGCAACTGGCCACCGTGCGCAGCATGTCGTCGTCGCTGTCGACGCTGCGCACGGCAGTCGTCATCGGCTGACGGCGGATCATGTGCAGCACCGTGTCGTCCATGCCCCAGTGGCGCGCCACGGCGACGCCCATGGCCTCGATGTCGGTGCCCAGCACGGCGTGGGCGGCGGCCTCTTCGCTCATGCCGGGTTCTTCGGCTTCGCCTTCGCGCAGCGCCGGGCCGGGCTGCACGAGGCGGTGGATCTGCTGTGCTTCGTCGGCGAAGTGGTAGTGCACCACCAGCTGGCCCAGGTTCTGCAGCAGCGTGATCAGGTACACCACTTCGCCGTCGTAGCCCGCCGGGCGCAGCATCATGGCCAGGCGGCCGGCACGTTTGCAGCGTTCGATCAGGCGCTCCAGTTCGTCGGCACCGGCGGGGTTCAGCGGGCCGGGCCATTCGCGCAGCGCCAGCGCGGCGTGGCGCACGCCGTCCAGGCCCATCATGGCGATGGCCCGGCGCACCGTCAGCACCGGGCCGCTGCCCGATACCTGCAGGCCGCGCACCTGGGCCGAGTTCACCAGGCGCAGCATCTCGAACGACAGCGCCAGGTCCTGCAGCACGACTTCGGCCAGTTCGTTGGTGCGCTCGCGTTCCATCAAGGCCAGCCGCGCGGCGCGCGCGGCGGCATGCGGGATCGACGGCAGCACACCCGCCGTGCGCAGGCGGTCGGCCAGCAGGGCCAGGGGCCCGCCGCCAGCGGCACTGTCGGTCTGCAGCCAGCCCTCCAGCGCGCGCAGCAAGGTGCGTGCACTGCGGTAGCGCTGGCGTGGCTGGCGGTCGGTGGCGCGGTTGACGATGGCCCGCAGCGGCTCGGCGATGGTGTGCCGGGTGGTCCACGGCAGGCGCACGATCTCGCGCCCCTGCGGCGGCAGCCGCGCGATGACGCGGCCGGGGTCGGCTTCGTCCAGCGCGTTCGCGCCGGCCAACAGGCCATGCAGCAGCACGCCGCTGGCCAAGACGTCTCGTTCTGCCGCCTCGCGCTGCACGCGCAGGGCGGCCGGCGACACCGCGCTGGGGTGGGTGCCACCGAGGGCCGGCGCGCCCAGTTCCACGGCCACGGCCAGGCCAGCCAGCCGCAGCTGGCCGCCTTCGCCCGCCAGCAACAGGTAGCGCTGCAGGTCGTGGTGGGCGATGCCCGCATCGTGCGCGAAAGCCAGCCCGCTCAGCATCTGCGTCATCAGGGCCGCGGCTTCCGACCCGGGCACGCCGGCGCGGGCGGGGTCGTCGGCGAGCGTGGTGCAGCCCTGCAGGTCGTAGGTGACGAATGGCCAGCCATCCTGGACCCCCACTTCCACGGCCGGCGCCAGCTGCGGGTGGTCGAGCCGCGAGGCCTGGCGCACTTCCTGCCGCCAGCGTTCCAGCGCCTTGGCGTCGGCGGGCTGCACGCGCGGCAGCACGAGCAGGAGTTCCCGGGTGCTGCGCGGGTCGGCCACCTGCCAGGCCATCGTGCGCTCGCTCTTGCCGACCAGGCGCAGCAGCTGCAGGCGGCCGAACTGGCGCACAACGCTGGTGAGCGCAGGCGTTGGGGTGTCTTTGCTGACGACGGTCATGGGCATCCGATTGAACCCTGGCGCGCTCACCGGCAATGGCACGAACAGGCGGCCAATGTGCCCCCTGTTCCCGCCCGGCCCGGCCCCTGGCGGCCGCGTGCTGCGGCCGGCTGCCGTGCCGGCACGGCGCACCCGGGGACGATGTGTCAGAATTCGTCGGCCCATTCGGTAGCCGTGCGCCGGGGTATGCGGAGAATTCCCAGATGAGCAGCGAACTGATCAAACACGTTACCGACGACTCCTTCGACAGCGATGTCCTCAAGTCCGACAAGCCGGTGCTGGTGGACTACTGGGCCGAATGGTGCGGGCCCTGCAAGATGATCGCGCCGATCCTCGACGAGGTGTCCAAGGACTACGACGGCCGCCTGCAGATCGCCAAGATGAACGTCGACGAGAACCGCACGGTGCCCGCCCAGCTCAACATCCGCGGCATCCCGACCCTGATGCTGTTCAAGGGTGGCGTGCTCGCGGCCACCAAAGTCGGCGCTCTGTCCAAGGCGCAACTGACCGCATTCCTCGACGGTCATCTATAATTTGCTTCCAGCGGTGGGAGCGTGAGGCTCCCACCGGCTGACCCGCCTCCACGCACCGCCCGCGCCGGCCCTCGCCGGCGCCCCTGACGGCTCGGTTCGTGCGCTTGGCGCCCATCCACCAGCGTTCCCGCCCAACGGCCCGCGCCTCCTGCGCGTGAGCCGCCCCGCATCTGCCCGAGGGTGCCCACCCCATGCATCTGTCAGAACTCAAAGCCCAGCAAATCGGCGCCCTGATCACCATGGGCGAGGCGCTGGAGATCGAGAACGTCGCCCGCCTGCGCAAGCAGGAGCTGATGTTCGCCATCATGAAGAAGCGCGCCAAGGCCGGCGAGCAGGTCTTCGGCGACGGCGTGCTGGAAGTGCTGCCCGACGGCTTCGGCTTCCTGCGCTCGATCGAGGCCAGCTACATGGCGTCCACCGACGACATCTACCTGAGCCCGAGCCAGATCCGCCGCTTCAACCTGCACACCGGCGACATGGTCGAAGGCGAAGTGCGCGTGCCCAAGGACGGTGAACGTTATTTCGCGCTGGTCAAGGTCGACCGCGTGAACGGCGTCACGCCCGAGGAGAGCAAGCACAAGATCATGTTCGAGAACTTGACGCCCTTGTTCCCGACCGAGCAGTTCAAGCTCGAGCGCGACATCAAGAGCGACGAGAACATCACCAGCCGCATCATCGACCTCATCGCGCCCATCGGCAAAGGCCAGCGCGCGCTGCTGGTGGCCCAGCCCAAGACCGGCAAGACGGTCATGATGCAGCAGCTGGCGCATGCGCTGGTGGCCAACCACCCCGAGATCCACCTCATCGTGCTGCTCGTCGACGAACGGCCCGAGGAAGTGACCGAGATGCTGCGCACCGTGCGCGGCGAGGTCATCAGCTCGACCTTCGACGAACCTGCGGCGCGCCACGTGCAGGTGGCCGAGATGGTGATCGAACGTGCCAAGCGCCTGGTCGAGCTGAAGAAGGACGTGGTCATCCTTCTCGACTCGATCACCCGCCTGGCCCGCGCCTACAACAACGTGCTGCCGTCTTCCGGCAAGGTGCTCACCGGCGGCGTCGACGCCAACGCGCTGCAGCGGCCCAAGCGCTTCTTCGGCGCCGCGCGCAACACCGAAGAAGGCGGCACGCTGACGATCATCGGCACCGCGCTCATCGACACCGGCTCGAAGATGGACGAGGTGATCTACGAAGAATTCAAGGGCACCGGCAACTGCGAGATCCACCTCGACCGCCGCATGGCCGAAAAGCGCGTCTACCCGTCGATCCTCATCAACAAGAGCGGCACGCGGCGCGAGGAACTGCTGCTCAAGCCCGAGATCCTGCAAAAGAGCTGGATCCTGCGCAAGCTGCTCTACCCCATGGACGAGATCGAGGCGATGGAGTTCATCCTGGAAAAGATGAAGGCCACCAAGAACAACCACGACTTCTTCGACATGATGCGGCGCGGCGGCTGAGTCTGGCGCATCGGGTTAGAATCCGCGGTTTTCCGCCCCCCAGGAAAGTGCGCCCGCCCGTAACCCGACGTGCGGCCGGCGTGGCTCCCGCAACCGAAAAGAGGCTCCCATGAAAGAAGGCATCCACCCGAACTACCGGGACATCTGTTTCCAGGACCTGTCCAACGGGTTCAAGTTCGTCACGCGCTCGTGCGCGCAGACGCGGGAAACGATCAAGATGGAAGACGGCCGCGAACTGCCGCTGGTCAAGCTCGAAGTGACCAGCGAGACGCACCCGTTCTACACCGGCACGCAGAAGAGCATCGACAACCTCGGCGGCCGGGTCGAGAAGTTCCGCAACAAGTTCGCCCACCTCAGCGCGAAGAAGTAGGCGCTGTGGCACTGGCATCGAAGGCAGCCTCGGCTGCCTTTTTTGTTTGCGCGCCGCGGCTCGCGGCGACGCCGGGCTCGGGCATCATCGCTCGGTGAACAGCCCGACCCCCGCCCTCGTGACCCAGCGTGGAGCGCGCCGCCTGCCGCGCACGGCCTTGCTGCTGTTGTGTGCGGCGTACGTGCTGCCCGGGCTGTTCGGGCGTGACCCCTGGCGCAGCGCCGACCTCACGGCATTCGGCCAGATGGTCGCCATCGCCGAGGGCCGCACCTCGTGGTGGACGCCCATGCTCGGCGGCGTGCCGGCCGACACCGCCTTGCTGCCGCACTGGCTGGGCGCGGCCTTCATCGCCGCCACGGCCGGTTTCGTGGAGCCGGCACTGGCCGCGCGCGTGCCCTTCGCGCTGCTGCTGGTGGCGACGCTGGCCCTGGTCTGGTACACCACCTTCCACCTGGCGCGCACCGATGCCGCGCAGCCGGTCGCCTTTGCCTTCGGTGGCGAAGCGGAACCCGTGGACTACGCCAGGGCGATTGCCGACGGCGCCCTGCTGGCCCTGATGGCCACCTTGGGCCTGCTGCAGCTCGGCCACGAGACGACGCCCGAATTGGCGCAATTGGCAGCGATGAGCCTGTTCATGTACGGCCTGGCGGCAGCGCCCTACCGCCACGGCCCCTCGCGCGCCGCGGTGCTGGCCGCCCTGCCCTTGCTCGCCGGCAGCGGCGCGCCGGGCATGGCCGTGGCTGCCGGCCTGGCTGGGGCAGCCGTGTGCGGGTACTCGCGTTACGCCCAGGTGCGGGCCCTCGCCGTCTGGGTGGCGGCGGCCGCCGCAGCGGCCACGCTGCTGGCGCTGGCGCTGGGGGCCTGGCGCTGGCGAACGCAGGCCCTGGGCGGCGACGACCTGCCCGGGATCGCCCGGCAGTGGCTGTGGTTCATGTGGCCGGCCTGGCCGCTGATGCTGTGGACGCTGTGGCGCTGGCGCAGGCACCTGTCGCACCGGCACCTGTCGGTGCCCCTGATCCCGGTTGGCGTGGCCTTGGCCTCCAACCTGGCGATGGCCGGCTCCGACCGCGCGCTGATGCTCGGCCTGCCCGGCATGGCGGTGCTGGCGGCCTTTGCCTTGCCGACCTTCAAACGCAGCACTGCGGCGGCCATCGACTGGTTGTCGATGTTCTTCTTCTCGCTGTGCGCGATCACCATCTGGGTCGTCTACGTGGCGGTGCAGACCGGCACGCCCGCCAAGCCGGCGGCCAACGTGGCCAAGCTGGCGCCGGGTTTCGAGGCCACCTTTTCGGCCCCGGTCCTGGCATTGGCGGTCGCCGGCACGCTGGCCTGGCTGTGGCTGGTGCGCTGGCGCACCGGGCGCCACCGCGAGGCACTGTGGAAGAGCCTGGTGCTGCCGGCGGGCGGCGTGGCCTTGTGCTGGCTGCTGCTGATGACGCTGTGGCTGCCGCTGCTGGACTATGCACGCAGCCCGCGGCCGTGGGTCCGGCGCATCGCCGCCTTGGTGCCGGCCGATGCCTGCATCGCCGCCCCCGCGCTGGCACCGGCCACCGTGGCGGCACTCGAGCACTTCGGGCGCTGGCGCGTCGACGCGGGGCCGGCGGCGCTGGACGGTGGCTGCCGCTACGCAATGCGCGTGACCCGCTCGCGGCCGGTGCCGGCAACGCCTCGCGGCTGGGTGCTGGTCGGACAGGCCCGCCGGCCGACGGACCGCGACGAGGTCACGCTCGTCTACCGGCGCCGTCAGGGCGACTGACGCCGGTTGGCAACGTCAGGCTGCAGGGTCCGCCGTCTGGCCGGCTGTCAGGCCGGCTGCACCGGCTCGGTGGCTACGGCGGCGCGATGGCGCACGCGCAAGGCCGGCAGCACGAGCTTGAAGGTCGATCCCTTGCCGGGTTCGCTGACGATGTCGATTTCGCCGCCGTGCCGTTGCACCACGTGCTTGACGATCGACAGTCCCAGCCCCGTGCCGCCGGTTTCGCGCGAGCGGCTGCTGTCGACGCGGTAGAAGCGCTCGGTCAGCCGCGGCAGATGTTCACGCCCGATGCCGGGGCCGTTGTCGCTGACCGTGATCTCGGCGCCGCCTTCGTCGCGCCAGCGCCAGCCCACGTCGATGCGGCCGCCCGCCGGGGTGTAGCGCACGGCGTTGTTGACGAGGTTGCCCACGGCGCTGAGCAGTTCGGTGTCGCTGCCGGCGATCTCGGCGTCGGCGCCGCCGCTGACCACCAGCGCGTGGCGTCCGGCCGACAGCGCCAGCCCGTCGACCTGCGTGCGCTGCATGAGATCGGACACCGCCAGCCAGCGGTCGGCCGGCGGACGCGGGCTGCCTTCCAGCTGGGCCAGCGTCAACAGGTCGCCGACGAGGGTCTGCATGCGGTCGGTCTGCTGCGTCATCACGGTCAGCGCGCGCCGGCGTTCGGCCTCGGTCAGCGGCAGTTGGGTCATGGTCTCCAGGAATCCCGCCAGCACCGTCAGCGGCGTCCTGATCTCGTGCGAGACGTTGGCCACGAAGTCGCGCCGCATCGCCTCGGCGCGTTCGCGCTCGGTGATGTCCTGCGACAGCACGAGCTTCATGCCGTCGCCGTAGCGGCGCACCAGCACCATCAGCGTGCCGCGGCCACTGGGCGCGGTGATGACCACCGCTTCGTCGTACTGGCCACGTTGCAGGTAGGCCACGAAGGCCGGTGCGCGGACGAGGTTGGTGACGCGCTGGCGGCGGTCACGCTCGCGGTCGAGCCCGAAATGTTCGGCCGCCACCCCGTTGCACCACTCGATCTGGTCGCCACTGTCGACGAGCAGCACGCCGTTGGGCGAAGCCTCGATGGCGTCCAGGAAGTCGCGCAGCCGCTGGCGTTCCTGTTCGATGGTGGCGTCGCGCAGGCGCAGACCGCGCTCGATGCGGTAGGCCATCTCGCCCCACCAGCCGGCATCGCGCGGTGCGGCACCGACCTGCGGGCCGCGCAGCCAGTCCATCAGCACGCGGCCCCGCGCGCCGTCCCACGCCACCAGCGCCGCCACGCTCAGCGCACCGCCGATGGTCGTGCCGGCCGTCGCCGCGCCCAGCGTGCCGCCGACGGCCGCGCCGACACCGCAGCCCAGCAGCACCGCCACGAAAGCCGCCAGCGCACGCGTCAGCACGGGGCCCATGGCGTCGCGGGGCGCCGTTCAGGCGGCGACGCTGCCGATCGCCTGCGTAAGGCGGTAACCGGCGCCGCGCACGGTTTCGATCAGTGCCGAACACTGCACCGGCGCCAGCGCCTCGCGCAGCCGCTTGATGTGCACGTCGACCGTGCGCTCCTCGATGAAGACGTGGTCGCCCCAGACGCGGTCGAGCAGCTGCGCGCGGCTGTGCACACGCTCCGGGTGCGTCATCAGGAAGTGCAGCAGCCGGAACTCCGTGGGTCCGAGCTTGGCCTCGCGGGTCTGCTCGCCGAGCTGCCGCGTGACGCGTCGCGTCGCCGGGTCCAGGCGCAGGCCAGCGACTTCGACCGCGGTGTCCAGCGCCTCGGGCGCCTTGCGCCGCAGCACGGCGCGGATGCGTGCCATCAGTTCCTTGGTCGAGAACGGCTTGGTGAGATAGTCGTCGGCGCCGGCATCCAGGCCCGTGATCTTGTCGGCCTCCTCGGCGCGTGCCGTGAGCATGATCACCGGCATTTCGCGCGTGCGCGCGTCGGCGCGCCAGCGCTTGGCGAGCTCGATCCCGGTCTGACCCGGCAGCATCCAGTCCAGCAGCACCAGGTCGGGCAGGACGCGGTCGACCTCGGCCCTGGCCTGCTCGGCGTCGGCGGCCACCACGACTTCGAACCCGGCATGGCGCAGGTTGATGGCGATCAGCTCGGCGATCGCAGACTCGTCCTCGACCACCAGTACGCAGCTCATGGTGTCCCCTGGCAGCGCCTAGCGCACGACGTTCTCGACATCCTCGACCGAGTGATGCCGGACGTCGGTGCCCTTGACGACATAGATGATGGCCTCGGCCAGGTTCTTGGCATGGTCGCCGATGCGTTCGATGGCCTTGGCGACGAACACCAGGTCGATGCTCGCCGAGATCGTGCGCGGGTCTTCCATCATGTAGGTGATGAGCTTGCGCAGCAGGCCTTCGAATTCGCGGTCGATGGCGTCGTCCTGCTTGAGCACCTCCAGCGCACGCTCGACGTCGAGCCGCGCGAAGGCGTCGAGCGCCTTGCGCAGCTGGGCGATCGCCAGGTCGGCCTCGAACTGCAGGTCGCCCATCGGCAGGCGCAGTCGGCTGGAGATGCCGATGTTGATGAGCCTTTGCACGGTGCGCGCGATGCGCGCCGCCTCGTCGCCCACGCGTTCGAGGTTGGCGCTGGCCTTGGACACCGCGATCAGCAGCCGCAGGTCGGTGGCGGCCGGCTGGCGCATCGCGATGATGCGCTGCAGGTCGAGGTCGATCTCGACCTCCATGCGGTTGACGCGCTCTTCGGTTTCGAGCACCTGGGCCGCCGTCTCGGCGCTGTACTGCGTCAGCGCGTACATGGCCTGCACGGTCTGCGACTCGACGAGCCCGCCCATTTCGAGCACGCGGGCGCTGATGCCGCTCAGGTCGGCGTCGAACTGGCTGGAGATGTGCTTGTCGTTCATGTGCTTGCCTCGTTCAGCCGAAGCGGCCGGTGATGTAGTCCTCGGTCTCGCGTCGCGCGGGCTTCATGAAGAGCTGGCGCGTCGGGCTGTATTCGATGAGCTTGCCGAGGTACATGTAGGCCGTGAAGTCCGACACCCGCGCCGCCTGCTGCATGTTGTGCGTGACGATGACGATGGTGTACTTGTGCTTGAGCTCGTGCAACAGCTCCTCCACCTTCGCCGTGGAGATCGGGTCCAGCGCCGAACAGGGTTCGTCGAGCAGCAGCACCTCGGGTTCCAGCGCGATGGCGCGGGCGATCACCAGCCGCTGCTGCTGGCCGCCGGACAGGCTCAGCCCGCTGGCGTCGAGCCGGTCCTTGACCTCGTCCCACAGCGCGGCCTGCTTCAGCGAGCGCTCGACGACCTCGTCGAGCTGGGCCCGGTTCTTCACGCCCAGCAGTCGCAGCCCGTAGGCGACGTTCTCGTAGATCGACTTCGGGAACGGGTTGGGCTTCTGGAACACCATGCCGACGCGGCGGCGCAGCTGCGCAGCGTTGACGCTGCGGTCGTAGATGTTCTGGCCGTCGATGTCGATGGTGCCATCGACGCGGCAGTTGTCGATGAGGTCGTTCATGCGGTTGAAGCAGCGCAGCAGCGTGGACTTGCCGCAGCCGCTGGGGCCGATGAAGGCGACGACGTGGCTGCGCGGGATGTCCAGGCTGACGTCGAACAAGGCCTGCTTGTCGCCGTAGTACAGGCTGAGCTTGTGCACCGCCACCGCGACGTCGAGGTCCTGCAGGGGCTTGACGGTGCGGGCCGAGGCCGGCACTTCGGTTTCGATGCTCAGCCGGGGTGTCGCGGTTTCGGACATGGAGTTCATCGGATGGACCTTGATGGGTCGGATTGTGGGGCGGTGGGCATGTGACTCAGACGTTGTCCAGGCCGCGGAACTTCTCGCGCAGGCTGTTGCGCAGCCGGATGGCGGCCAGGTTCAGCACCATGATCACGATCACCAGCAGCAGCGCGGTGGCGTAGACCAGCGGCCGTGCGGCCTCGACGTTGGGGCTCTGGAAGCCGACGTCGTAGATGTGGAAGCCCAGGTGCATGAACTTGCGTTCGAGGTGCAGGAAGGGGAAATAGCCGTCCAGCGGCAGCGCCGGCGCCAGCTTCACGACCCCCACCAGCATCAGCGGCGCCACCTCGCCGGCGGCGCGGGCGACGGCCAGGATGAGGCCGGTCATCATCGCCGGGCTGGCCATCGGCAGCACGGTGCGCATCAGCGTCTCGGCCTTGGTGGCGCCCAGGGCCAGGCTGCCCTCGCGCACCGAGCGCGGCACCCTTGCCAGGCCTTCCTCGGTGGCGACGATGACCACCGGCAGCGTCAGGATGGCCAGCGTCAGCGACGCCCACAGCAGGCCCGGGCTGCCGAAGGTCGGTGCCGGCAGGGCCTCGGGGTAGAACAGCTGGTCGATGTTGCCGCCCAGGAAATAAACGAAGAAGCCGAGGCCGAAGACGCCGTACACGATCGACGGCACGCCCGCCAGGTTGTTCACCGAGACGCGGATGACCTGGATCAGCGGCCCCTGCTTGGCGTATTCGCGCATGTAGATGGCGGCCATGATGCCCAGCGGCGTGACCATCACCGCCATCAGCAGCACCATCATCACGGTGCCGAAGATGGCCGGGAAGATGCCGCCTTCGGTATTGGCCTCGCGCGGGTCGTCCCAGACGAATTCGCCGACCTTCTTGACGTAGTGGCCGATCTTGTCGCCCAGCCCCATATCGTTGGCGCGGTAGACGTCGGCCACCAGCGCCAGCTTGACCTCGACTTCCTGGCCGTCCATGACGCGGCCGACGAGGGTGTCGCGGCCGATCTCCTGGCGCAGGCCGTCCAGCCGCTGCTGGAGCTTGCCGAACTCGCCGTTCAGAGCCGCGCGTCGCTGCTCGAAATCGGCCTTGGCGTCGTTGCCCAGCTGGCCCTGGATCTCCAGCTTGCGCGCCTGCAGGCGCAACTGCTCCAGGCCGTAGTTGATCTTGCCGATCTCGTCTTTCTCGATGCGGTAGATCTGGTTGAACAGGTCGTTGGCACGCTGGAAACGCTGCTGCAGTTCGGGCCAGGCGGCTTCGCCGCTGGCCACGACCCGGCCGCTTTCCTTGACCGAAACCAGGTGGCCGTAGAAGTTGCCCCATTCACGGCGTTCGATCGTGATGATGTCGCGCGGGAAGTTCAGCTCGCCCAGCAGCGGCAGCGGAAACCAGCGGAAGTCGGCGCCGGTGACGTCGCGGTTGCCCATCTTCACCAGCACGCGCTCGGCGAAGACGGCCTCGCCCTTGATGTCGAAACCGGCCTCGCGCAGGCGGCGCACGGCGACTTCCTCGCGGTCGCGCAGTTCGCCGATGAGGCCGATGACGGTGCCGTCGCGTTCGGTGTAGGTGGTCTCGGCCACCGCCTTGGGCCAGAAGTGCCCCAGGCCGCGCCCGGCGGTCAGCGCCAGCACGCCCACCACGACCAGCACGCACGCCGCCACGGCGCCCGCCGTCAGCCAGATCCAGGGCGAGCCCGACTTGTACCAATCACGCATGCTGTTTCTCCCCGGGCTCAGATCGTCTGGTACTTTTCACGCAGCCGGGCCCGCACCAGCTCGGCCACCGTATTGACCACGAAGGTGAACACGAACAGCACCAGCGCCGAGAGGAAGAGCAAGCGGTAGTGCGTCTCGCCGACGCCGGCCTCGGGCATCTCGACGCCGATGTTGGCCGACAGCGTGCGGAAGCCGGTGAACAGGCTGAAGTCCATCACCGCCGTGTTGCCGGTGGCCATCAGCACGATCATGGTCTCGCCCACCGCGCGGCCCAGGCCGATCATCACGGCCGAGAAGATGCCCGGGCTGGCGGTCAGCAGCACCACGCCCATCAGCGTCTGCCAGGGCGTGGCGCCCAGGGCCAGCGAACCCGAGGTCAGCGATTTGGGTACGCTGAAGATGGCATCCTCGGCGATCGAGAAGATCGTCGGTGTCACGGCGAATCCCATCGCGATGCCGACGACGAGCGAATTGCGCTGCTCGTACTTGATGCCCATCTCGTTGCTCAGCCAGTTCGGCATGTCGCCGCCGAAGAACGCCGCCTCGACGGGGTGGCCCAGCTGGAAGACGAGCCAGACCACCAGCACGATCACCGGCATCAAGAGGGCTGCTTCCCAGCCCCCGGGAACCCGGGCCTTCAGCGCTTCGGGCGCCAGGTGCCACAGGTAGGACGCCAGCACGATGGCCGCGGGCAGCAGCACGATGGACATCAGCACGCCGGCCAGGTTGTTTTCGACCAGCGGCGCCAGCCACAGGCCGGCCAGGAAACCCAGCACCACGGTCGGCAGTGCACCCATGACCTCGATCGTCGGCTTGACGATGGAGCTCAGCCTGGCCGACATGAAATAGGCCGTGAAGATCGCCCCCAGGATGGCCAGCGGCACCGACAACATCATGGCGTAGGCCGCCGCCTTGATGGTGCCGTAGGTCAGCGGCGCGAGGCTGAACTTGGGTTCGAAGTCGGCGTTGGCCGCCGAGGACTGCCAGACATAGGCGGGCGCCTCGTAGCTCTCGTACCAGACCTTCTGCCACAGGCTGGCAAAGGACACCTCGGGGTAGTGGTTCTCGACCACGGCCGAATACACCTTGCCGGCCGCGTCCTGCGCCAGGTAGCCGTTGCCGCGCGGCGGCACGCCCAGCGCGACGAGAGGCTGGTCGCTCAGCTTCTCGACGAAGAGCAGCCGCTCGGAAGTGGCGAAATAGCTGCCCAGGTGCCCTTGCGCATCGCCGACGATGAAGCCCTTGCGGAAGAACTCGGGCGTGATCACGGTCACCGCCGCGGGCATCGACTTGAAGCCGCGGATGCGCTTGAACGCGAAACTGGCGCCCTCGGTGCGCACCAGGAACCACTGACTGAGTTCCCCCTTGTCGGTGCCGACGATCAGCGAGTAGCCGCCGCTGAGCATGGCCAGCGCCGTCACGCGCTGGCCGGCCGGGGCCAGTTCCACGGTTTCCAGCAAGCGTGGTGCGGTCTTGTCGCTGATGTCGTAGCGCGCCAGGCTGCGCTCGCCGTGCAGCGCATACAGCTCGCGCTGCTTGGATTCGATGACCAGCTGGCGCAGGTCAGCGGGCGCGGGCGAGATCTCGGAGCGCTGCACCACGCTGCGCGTTTCGCCGGTCATCGCATTGGTGGTGACGTTGACGGCCGAGACCAGCAGGCGCTTGTCGTCGGTCAGTGCCACGATGGTCGAGCCGTCGTCGGACTGCTGCATGCCGAGCAGGCGGATGGCCCGGCCTTGCTCGTCCACTTGCAGCGGCTTTTCACCCAGCGGGTAGCTCAGCTCCGGCGTGATCTGGCGTTTGTTGCCGGGGAAGGTGACGGCGAAACCCTGCTTGACCAGCACGACGCTGCCGTCGGACAGGCCGAAACCCTGGCTGTAGGTGCGGCGCTCGCCGAGGTCGGCGCTGGTGACTTGCACGCCGGCGGGCAGGGGCAGGCTGGTTTCGGACAGGACCTGGCCGTTGCCGAAGCGGAAAAAGGTGACCGAACCCTGCGCGCCCACGCGCGAGCCGATCTCGCGCTGTTCCTCGGCGGTGTAGGCCAGGGTCGCCTGCTGCGTCGCGCCCGGCACGGCGAACTGCTGGCGCTGCTCGACCGCGGGCGCCGTGAACAGCGGCACCACCACGCTGGCCAGGTAGAAGAAGATCGCCGAGACCGCGACGATGACACTGATGCCCCCCACCGTCATGGCGTGCTTGAACAGGCTGTCGGACAGGAGCCGACGGCCCATCGCGGCATTGACGCTGAGCGCGGTGGTGGTGGTGCTTGCGGTGTTCATCGGAGTGGGCCCGAGCTGACGTGAAACGAGGGTGGCAACGCCCGGTCGCCACCCTCCGGTGCGACGCGACGGGGCCTACTTCTGCGCGACGCGCAGCGCCTTGAAGCGGTCGGCGCGATCCTGCGGCTTGCCCTTTTTGTAGCTGTCCTTGTTCATCACGAAGACGAGGGTTTCGCCCTTGGGGCCGGCACCGATGTCGGTGTAGCTGTAGGGAACCTCGCCGAACGCGGTGAAGTTGGTCATGTCCTTGAGGTCGCCGAACAGATAGTAGCGCCCGTTCTTGAAGGCCTCGCCGTAGAAGCCGCCGGCCGCCGGCACCGTGCCGGCCAGGAACTGCTCGCCACGGCTGGGGCGGTTGGCCTTGACGTCGTCGCCGGTGATGCCGAACACCAGGGTCTTGCCGCCGGGACCGGCGCCGACCTGGGTGCGCGTCAGCGCGACTTCGCCGTGGGCGATGAAGTCGAAGTAGTTCTTCGTGTCGCCGAAGGCGTGCACGCGGCCGCTGTCGGGCAACACGACGAACAATTCGGCGGGCGCGGCAGCGGCGGAGGCGGCGGTCGCGGGAGCGGCGGACGCGGCGGGCTTGGGTGCCGGCGCGGTGGCGCAGCCCGCGGCCAGGGCCGCGATCGCTGCCAGCGCGCCGTAGCGCACGGTGGTATTCATGAGGTTCGTCTCCTGTGCTGCGGCAAGATCAGTTCAGCGCGCTCAGGAAGCGCGTGGCCATGGCGGCCGGCACCGGCACGAAGCCGTCCTTGATCGTCACTTCCTGGCCCTGCTTGGACAGCACCATCTTGAAGAATTCGCGCTCCAGCGGGGCCAGCGGCTGGTTGGGCTTCTTGTTGACGTAGACGTAGAGCACGCGCGCCAGCGGATAGGTGCCGTCGATGGCGTGCGTGGCGTCGGGCTCGACGAAGGGCTGGCCCTTCTTCTTGGACAGCGGCAGCGCACGCACGCCCGAAGTCTTGTAGCCGATGCCGGAGTAGCCGAGCGCATTGAGCTGGGTGGCCACGCTCTGCACCACCGATGCCGAGCCCGGCTGTTCGGCGACGTTGCGCTTGAAGTCACCCTTGCACAGCGCGGTCTCCTTGAAGAAGCCGTAGGTGCCGGACACCGAATTGCGGCCGTACATGGCGATGTCGCGGTTGGCCCACTCACCGGGCATGCCGAGCTGGCCCCACTTGGTGATGTCGGCGGCAGCGCCGCACTTGCGGCCGACCGACATGGCGGCGTCGACCTCCTCCAGGCTCAGGCCCTTGATCGGGTTGTCCTTGTTGACGTACACGGCCAGCGCGTCGATGGCCACGCCGACGGCGGTGGGCTTGTAGCCGTGCTTCTTCTCGAAGCTTTCGACTTCCTTGGCCGTCATCATGCGGCTCATGGGGCCGAAGTTCGACGCCCCCTCGGTCAGCGCCGGCGGCGCGGTGGAGGAACCGGCGCCCTGGATCTGGATGTTGACGTTGGGATAGAGGCGCTTGTACTCCTCGGCCCACAGCGTCATCAGGTTGTTCAGGGTGTCGGAGCCGACGCTGGTGAAGTTGCCCGAGACGCCGGCGGCCTTCTGGTAGGTCGGCAACGCGGCATCGACCTTGACCGCCTGGGCGTGGGCCGACGCGGAAATGACGAACGCGCCGGCGAGGCCGAGCGCTTGGACTAGCTTGTTGAGGGTCATGCGATGGCTCCGGTGAGTGTTTGCGGTGGGTTCAGAGAACATCCGGCACTCTAGGATTCGCATGTGACAACGTCGTGACATCACTGTCACAAATCTGCCGTGCAGCCAGGCCAGCCGCGCCGCAAGGCCGCGATCGGCCACTTCTGCGCATCGCGCCACGGAGATTGATGACGGATTTGTGTCAGGCGTCTCGGTGCGTCTGGCGAGTGCTCCCACCCGGTCGCCGGCCTCGCGCAAGTGCGCCCGATCGGCTCTTGCGGCGCTCTGGCACGGCATTGTCATGCGCAAGTCGGATACTGCGCCCCCGTGGCCACACCGCGGGCGACTCGCGCAGGAGTGGCCCGGCTCACCGGAGAACCAGGCATGGATTTGTTGAGGACAGCCGTCGTCGACATCACGACCCTCGTATCGACTTGTCATGTCCTGGGGTCGAGCCCGGTCGACGAGGTCCCGGCCATGAAGCCCAGGCTGCGCAAGCGCCTGCGGCAGGAGATCAGGCTCGGGACGGTTGCCTACATCGACACGCTGGCCAGGGCCAGGCGAGGCGTGGTCGACGATGGCCTGCTGGCGGCCTGCCGCATGGCGGCAGAAGTGCACATGGTGCGCTCGCTGCGCCACCAGGACCTGCTCAGCCGCACCTTGGCCAGCCAGACCGGCGCACTGCAGGGCGTCGCCGCAGCACGGCAGGACCTGTGGCGGCTCGCGCACATGGCCATCTACCTGCGCCTGGGCCTGGCAGCCTTGCGCGAATCAGGCGCCTGGGCCGATGTCCGGCCCGACCAGAAGGCAGCGACGGGCCTGCGCCGCCGCCTGCGCAAGGCGCTCATCGCCTACGCCCGCGTCATCCTGCGTGGCGATGGCGCCAAGCCGGGAGCCATCGTCGAGGCACGCCAGGCGGCTTGGGCGGAAGTCGGCGAGCGCGGTGCCGCCGCTGCGCAACGCCTGGCGGACGTCGAGGCCGGCGGCGCAGCAGCACACACCGTCATCCAGGCCGGGGTGAGCCAACCGCTGCGCGATCTTGCTCTGGACTGGCGCAGCCAGTGATCCGTTCACCCGCCCACCAGGCGCCGTCGGTAGGCAGCGGGAAGATCGCTCAGGCGCAGCATCATCGGCAGGTCGGCGGTACCGAAGTCGGGATCCCAGGCGGGCGGACCGAGCAGCTTGCCGCCGCACTTGAGGTAGCCCTTGATCAGTGCCGAGGGCTCGACACGGGCACCGGTGGCCAGACTGTCCACGCACAGCGGCACGCGCGGGCGCACCTGCTCGTCCAACGGTGCCAGGTGCGTGCTGCGCAGGCTGTGCCAGAGGTCGGCGGCAATGCGGCCGCCGTCGCGCATCGGCACGCTGGCGCAGCCCATCACGCGTTCGATGCCGTTGCGCTGCATGAAGGCACCGAGCTGCGACCACAGCGCCAGCACCACGCCGCCCTGGCGCCAGCGGGGGTCGACGCAGGAGCGCCCCAGTTCGGCCAGACCGGCACGCAGGCGCGCCAGGCGAACGAGGTCGAACTCGGTGTCGATGTAGAAGCCACCGAGCCGGCGCGCCGCCGCCGGCATGAGCACGCGGTAGGTGCCGACCGCCTGCGCCGGCTCGTCGGCGGTGGCCACGGTGCGCACGACGAGGTGCTCGCAGTGCGCGTCGAACAGGTCGACATCGTGACCGGCGGGCGTGCCCGGCGGCGGCCGCAGCCGGGCCCCCATCTCGTCGGCGAAGACGCGCCAGCGCAGGCGCTGGGCGGCGCGCACGTCGTCTTCGTTGCGGGCCCATACGGCCTCCAGGCGCGCCTGGGTGCTGCTGCATACCGGCGCGCTCAGGTGCCCGGGATGAGCCACGGCACGCGAACCGGGGGCCTGGCGATCGGTGGTGGTGGCAAGGGTCATTCGACGATGTTCAGGGGCGATCGTGACGACGCTGCGAACGCGGCATGACATTTCCATTGCGCCGCGGCTGCCTGATCGCCGGCCACTGCCCGGCTCACGGGCAGAAGGGCTCGGCATCGGCGGCGATGGCGGCCGACTTGGGTCATGATTGCCGCAGCCTCGGCGGTGCGGCAGCAGGAGGGATGGTTTGATTCACTCGTCATTGCGCCTCGGACAAACCCGGAGGCTGCCGCCGTTGCCAACGGGTCGGCCATAGATGGACGAGTCGTCGGCTTCACCGGCGCCGCCGGAACCGGGTCGCGTTGCCCGCACCCGGCGCGGCCCGAGCCAGACCGGCTGGATACGCTGGCTGCCGGGGCTGCACACCCTGCTTCACTACGACGCCGCCTGGCTGCGCCACGATCTGCTCGCCGGCCTGGTGCTGACCGCGGTGCTGGTGCCGGTGGGAATCGCGTATGCGGTGGCTTCTGGCATCCCGGCCATCTGCGGCTTGTACGCCACCATCTTCGGGCTCCTGGCCTACGCCTTGTTCGGTCCCAGCCGCGTGCTCGTGCTCGGGCCGGACTCCTCGCTCGTCGCGCTCGTTCTGGGTGTCGTGTTGCCGCTGTCTGCAGGGGACCCGCAACGGGCGATGGCTCTGGCCGGGATGATGGCGGTGGTCTCGGGCGGCTTGTGCATCCTGGCCGGGGCCGCCCGGCTGGGCTTCGTCACCGAGCTGCTGTCCAAGCCCATCCGCTACGGCTACATGAACGGCATTGCGTTGACGGTCCTGATCAGCCAACTGCCCGCACTGTTCGGCTTTTCGGTCGACGGCCACGGCATCCTCAGCGTATCCCGGGCCTTCGCGCAGGGCGTTCTGGCCGGCCAGACGAACGCGGCGTCGCTGGCCCTCGGCGCTGGCACGCTCGCGGTGATGGGCTTGCTCAAGCGCAACCAGCGCCTTCCGGGTGTGCTGATGGCAGTGGCTGGCGCAACCGTCGTGGTGGCTGTCCTCGATCTCGCGACGCGCGCCGGCGTCTCGGTGTTGGGTTCCTTGCCTCGAGGGCTGCCTGCCTTCGTGTTCCCCGTGCTCGCTGCGGGCGACATCGTCCCGGTGCTGCTGGGCGGCCTGGCGGTTGCGCTGGTCTCGTTCGCCGACACGAGCGTGCTTTCGCGCACCTATGCCGCACGTGCCGGCGCCGCCGTCGATGCCAATCAGGAGATGGTCGGGCTGGGGGCGGCCAACCTGGCCGCCGGGCTCTTCCAGGGCTTTCCGATCAGCGCGAGTTCGTCACGCACGCCGGTCGCTGCAGCGGCAGGTGCCAGGACCCAACTGGCGGGCGTGGTGGGTGCGCTGACGGTGGCTGCATTGCTGATGTTCGCGCCGAACCTGCTCGAGAACCTGCCCCGGCCGGCGCTGGCGGCGGTGGTGATTGCGTCTGCCCTTGCGCTCATCGAGATCACCGATCTGCGACGGATCTACCGCATCCAGCGCTGGGAGTTCTGGTTGTCGATGGGCTGCCTCGCCGGCGTCGCCGTGCTGGGCCCCATCCAGGGCATCGGCCTGGCGATCGTCGTTGCCGTCATCGAGTTTCTCTGGGACGGCTGGCGTCCCCATTCGGCCGTGTTGGGCCGTGCCGATGGTGTCAAGGGCTACCACGACATCACGCGCTATCCAGACGCCCGCGTCGTCCCGGGGCTGGTGCTGTTCAGGTGGGACGCGCCCCTGTTCTTCGCCAACGCCGAACTGTTCCGGGATCGTGTGCTCGACGCGGTGGCGGCATCACCCACGCCCGTGCGCTGGCTGGTGGTTGGCGCGGAACCGATCACCAGCGTCGACGTCACTGCCGCCGACACCCTGGACGAACTGGACAACACCCTGCAGGCGGCGGGCATCGAACTGTTCTTTGCCGAAATGAAGGACCCCGTCAAGGACAAGCTCAAGCGCTTCGGCATCTTTCCCAGGCTGGGCGAGCAGAGATTCTTCGCCACGCTCGGCGAGGCCGTGAGCGCGTATCTCAGGGCCCATGCGGTCGCGTGGGAGGACTGGGAGGATCGACACTGAGGGTCGCCCGACGGAGCAGGCGAGCGGGCCAGTCGGGAATCGCCAACCACTGTGTCCGAGTTCGTAGAATGGGCGCATCAACAGGGAAAACCATGCAGACGAACACCGTACCCACGGTCCCCGTATACAACTTCCGACGGCTCGACGGCGGCTACGAAAGCGCGCCGCTGGCCGACTTCAAGGCCACGCGCGAGCAGATCCGCAACGTCTACCATGGGCTGCTCGTCGAAGGCACCCAGGAGTGGGTGCCCATCGATGCGCTGGACAGTTCAGGGCGCTACCGCCGTGTCGCCACGGGCTGGGGTCAGCTGGGGTAAAGGCACGGCGGGCGGACCGCCGGCCAGTGCCGGCTGCAGGCTCGCGCCCACGAGCGCGCGGGCGGTTGCCATGTGCTGCACCCAATCGACGATCTCCAGGCGGCCGTCGCCGTGTTCGACGAGCGCGGTGAGGCTTTCCACCCAGTCGCCGTCGTTGCAGTACAGCACGCCGTCGATGCTGCGCATCTCGGCATGGTGGATGTGGCCGCAGACCACGCCATGCACACCGCGCGAGCGCGCTTCACGCGCCACCGCGGCTTCGAAGTCCCCCAGATAGCTCACGGCACGCTTGACCTTGAGCTTGAGGTAGCGCGACAGACTCCAGTACGGCAGCCCGAGCCGGGCCCGCAGCGAGTTCAGGTGCCGGTTCATGCGCAGCGTGAATTCGTAGGCCGAGTCGCCCAGGTAGGCCAGCCACTTGGCGCACTGGATGACGCCGTCGAAGTGGTCGCCGTGCGTGACCCACAGGGTGCGGCCATCGGCCAGGTGGTGGATGTGTTCCGCCACCACGTCGACGCCGCCGAAGTTGTGGCCCAGGTACTTGCGCGCGAACTCATCGTGGTTGCCCGGCACGAAGATGACCTTGGTGCCCTTGCGCGCCTTGCGCAGCAGCTTCTGCACGACGTCGTTGTGGGCCTGCGGCCAGTACCACGAACGGCGCAGCTGCCAGCCGTCGATGATGTCGCCGACCAGGAACAGCGTCTCGCAATGCACCGCACGCAGGAAGTCGAGCAGGGCCTCTGCCTGGCAGCCGGGGGTGCCGAGGTGCAGGTCCGAGATCCATACCGTGCGCACGGCCAGCGAGCCTGCACCCGAGGGAGCCAGGTCGTCGTCGGGCGGTGCGGGGAGATCGTCTCTGCGCATGGCAGACGGGATGTTGAATCCGCGTCAAGACAGGGCCATGACGCCGACGGGTCAGGCCGGTGACGTTGCGAGTGCCGGCGCTGCCGCTGCCGCCGGCGGCGCCCGCGTTTCGAGGATGCGCTGCAGGATCTGCGGCACCTCGAAGACGGCGCGGTTGTGCATGCGCCGGACTCGGGCCTGGTACTCGGGCAGCCGCTGCGTGACTTCGGCCACGGCCTCGCGCACGCGACCGAAGCCGCGCTCGACCACGCCCAGCCCGTGCTGCTGCACCCACTCGGTGTTCCAGCGTTCCTGCGGCAGGGTCCAGGCGTTGCGCGTCACGATCACGGGCAAGCCCATCTGCACCGCCTCGCTCAGGCTGCCCGGCCCGGGTTTGCCGATGAAGAAGTCGGCCAGCCGCATCCAGTGCGCGACGTCGGGGGTGTGGCCGAGCACGAGACGCGGCGCGCGCGCGGCACTCGATGGCAGGGCCCGCAAGGCGTCTGCCAGCGCCGCATTGCGCCCGCACATCAGGATCAGCGGCGTGTCGGGAAGACGTGCCGCGATGCGCCGCATGACGCGCGAACCGGCGCCTCCGAACAGCACCAGGCCGGTGGGCGTGGCCGCGTCCAGGCCGACCCGCAGGCGCTCCGCCGCTCGGTCCATGGCCGCTGGCAGGTGGAACTCCGGCCGCAGGATCATGCCGCCGCTGCGGTGCAGGCGGCGCGGGTCGCAGCCGGCGGCGAGCGCCTGCTCGACGGCGTGGTCGGTGCCGCAGACCAGGTGCTGGTCCAGGTCGGGCTCGATCCAGAAATTCGGCGGGTGGTCGGCCATGTCGGTGAGCACGGTCACGAAAGGCACCCCCGGCCGCGCCTGCGCCAGGCTGTCGTGCAGGGCACGGTTGAAGTTGGGGATCAGCGACACCACCAGGTCGGGCTGCGTGGCCCGCCAGTGCCGTGCCAGCCGCTGCACCAGCGCCGCATGGCTGAAGCGGATCAGGCCCTGCAACAGCTTGAGCTCCTGCGCCAGCCCGATCGTGAAGCCGCTGGCCAGGCGCTTGTTGTAGAGGTCCTCGGGCGCGATGCCCAGGAAGCGCTGGAAACGTGCCTGGGGGTCCAGCACCTCGGTGAGGTTGACCTTGCGTATCCGCCAAGGCCGGCCCTGGGCGTGCATCACCTGCTCCAGCGCCTGCGCCGCCGCGCGGTGGCCGCCGCCGGCGTTGAACCAGACCAGGTCGACCCGCGTCATGCGCGCGCATCCTGCGCCGGCAGGTGCATCAGGGGCTGCCCCATGCGGATCGGCTGCCCGCCGGCGACCCCCGGCGCCAGCGTGAAACCCGGCGGCGCAAAGACGATGATCGTCGAGCCGTGTTCGAACCAGCCCAGCTCCTGCCCCTTGTGCACCGGCTGGTCGCAGGGCATCTCGTCGGGCCCGGGCCAGCGCAGGTGCAGCAGCACGTCCAGGAAGTGCAGCCGGATGCTGGCCACCAGGATCGCCGCCACGGCCACCAGCGCCACCGGCTGTCCGCCGGTCAGGCGCATGCGGATCACTGCGCGTTCGTTGCGGCAGAACAGACGCTCGACGCGCTCGAGCGCGATGGGGTTGACGTTCCAGGTGTCGCCACTGAGGTAGCTGACGTGCTCGACGCGGCCGTCGTGGGGCGCGTGGAAGCGGTGGTACATGCTGGACCGCAGTCGCAGCGTGACGTAGCTGCCGCCTTCGAAAGGCGCGGCGCGGTCGGCGCGGCCGAACAGGTCCTGCGTGCGGTACGGAAAGCCCTTGGCCTGCACGACGCTGCCGGCGACCACCGGGCCGCAGGCGCCGACGATGGCATCGCAGGGGCTGACCAGCAGCTGGGCGTCCATGTCGACGCTGCGCGCACCGGGCTCGAGCTCGCGCGTGAAGCAGTCGTGCAGGCTCTCGAAGCGCTGCTTCTTGGCATCGCTGAGGTCCAGGTCGGTGAACAACCGCCACACCGCCAGCGAGGCGCGGAACACCCACGGGTTGCGGATCTTGCTGAACCAGCCCATGAAGCGCGTCAGCGCATGGCGCGGCACGCGGTTGGTGAGCAGAAAGTTCAAGTCTTCCTGCAGCAGCAGGCGGTTGCGCAGCGGCGTGAGTTTCATGGTCTCGTCAGGCCGGCGGCTCCTCGGCGCGGCGCATGCCGCATGGCGGATGTTCGGCGCCGCGCGTGACGGCGCCGTGAAATCGTTTCGTCATTTGCGTGACGGTGGCACCACGCTGCCGGATCGGGTTCGCGTTTCATCGGCGTGTCAACAGATCGACATACAAGGCAGCAACGCCACTTCCCGAAACCGCGATGAACGAGTCGACCGCCTTCACTGCATTGACGATTGCCGGGCTCCTGGCCGTGCTGCCTGCGGCGCGGCGACGGCTGGAGCTGTCGCTGGCCAAGCACCCTTCGCTGACCGGCCACTCTCGTCTGGCCAAGCGCGTCGCGGCCCTGGTGCCGGGTTATGCCTACGACGAGCGCCGGTTCTTCGACTCCGACGGCGCCCCTGCCGACACCCTGGCACGCCGACGTGCCGGCTTTCACCGCCTCGCGGCCCGGCTCACGACGCGGCATGCGCGGTCGATCGCGCTCACGACGCAGGCCCGGGAACACATCTCCGACCTGCAGTTCACGGCCGCCTACCGCGTGCCCTTCCAGTACGGCCCCTACCTGCGTGATCACATCGCCATCGGCGCCTTCGTGCAGCGCAGCGACGGCGTCACGCTCACCGACCTGGACGGCAGCGTCTTCCACGATCTGACGGGTTCCTACGGCGTCAACGTCTTCGGCAACGACTTCTACAAGGCCTGCATCGCCGAAGGATATGCACGCGCGGCCGAACTCGGCCCGGTGCTCGGCAGCTACCACCCGGCGGTGGCCTGGAACGTCGAAGAGTTGTGCCGCATCTCGGGGCTGGACGAGGTGAGCTTCCACATGAGCGGCACCGAAGCCGTGATGCAGGCCGTGCGCCTGGCCCGCTACCACACCCGGCGCAAGCACCTGGTGCGCTTCGCGGGCGCCTACCACGGCTGGTGGGAAGACGTGCAGCCCGGCCCCGGCAACCCGCTGCCGCCGGGACACACCTACACGCTCAAGGAGATGGACGAGGACACGCTGCGCGTGCTGCGCAAGCGGCGCGACATCGCCTGCGTGCTCGTCAACCCGCTGCAGGCGCTGCACCCCAACAAGTCGGCGCCGGGCGACAGCGCGCTCGTGGATAGCGGCCGCAGCGCGGGCTTCGACCGCCCCGCCTACACCGCGTGGCTGCAGCGCTTGCGCGAGGTCTGCACGGCGCGCGGCATTGCGCTGATCTTCGACGAGGTGTTCGTCGGCTTCCGGCTGGCGCCGGGCGGCGCGCAGGAATACTTCGGCGTGCGCGCCGACATGGTCACCTACGGCAAAACGCTGGGCGGCGGACTGCCGGTGGGCGTGGTCTGCGGCCAGCGGGCGTGGATGAAGCGCTTCCGCGAAGAGCGGCCGGCCGACGTCTGCTTTGCGCGCGGCACCTTCAATTCGCACCCCTACGTGATGGCCACGATGCAGGTCTTCCTGGAGCGGCTGGCAAGCGCGCCGGTGCAGGCGCTGTACGCGAACCTCGACGCCGTGTGGGACGGCCGCGCCGCGCAGCTCAACCAGCGTCTGCAGGACGGCGCCCTGCCGGTGCGCGTGGCCCACCTCGGCACCATCTGGACGGTCAGCTACACCCAGCCCTCGCGCTACAACTGGATGCTGCAGTTCTACTTGCGCGAGCAAGGCCTGGCGCTGTCCTGGGTGGGCACCGGGCGCCTGGTCTTCAGCCTCGCCTACAGCCAGGCCGACTTCGACGCGGTGTGCGAGAAGTTCGTCGCGGCGGCCCGGGCCATGCAGGCCGACGGCTGGTGGTGGCAGGACGCGTCGCTCACCAACCGGAGCATCCGGCGCGGCCTGCTGCGCGAAATGCTGCGGCAGCGGCTCTGAGGTCGCTGCGGGTCGGGGGCGCGGGGGCCGCCCGCCCCCCCGCGCGGGGG
>CAYJOA010000018.1:0-14480 GCA_964371495.1 uncultured Rubrivivax sp. | reverse complement strand
GGCTAATTGGGGCGGCCGGGGGTCTGTGGGCGGGGGGGGGCGGCCGCGGGGGCGGCGGGGGGCGCGCTGCCGTGGACCGGCTGTCAGGAGCCGCGCACGTGGTGCATCGGGTCGATGAGCTCGCCGCGCAGCAGGTGCAGCGGGGCACGCCAGTACAGCAGCACGTCGTGGAAGGGGTCGGTCAGGATCTTCGTCGCCCACACCAGGCCGGTCAACACGCCGCGGATGGCGAACAGGTGCAGGGTGCGGAAGACGACGCCGCCGACACCCAGCGCCAGCCAGGCGATGCCGACGTCGTGCAGGTAGCCGCTGAAACCCGCGGCCGGCTCGATGAGGCCGCCCAGCGCGGGCGCAAGCCACAAGGCCAGCGGCGCCGCGGCCCACGCCGACAGCAGCACGACCTTGCGGCGCAGGTTGTAGCCGACCTTGATCGCTTCCTTGTGTTCGTGGCTGGCCTGGTTCACCTGGTCGTAGCCCTGGGGCTCGAAGAAAAAGTGGCCGGCCTGCCGCGTCGTCATCGAAATGCCCCAGCCCACCAGCGCGGCCAGCGCCGGGTCGGTGAACAGCAAGGCATAGGCGCACAGGAAACCCAGCGCGCTGACGAAGTGCAGCGACTGGTTGATGCGGCTCTGGTGGTAGTAGCGGTGGTCGTCCCAGCGCTGGGTCTGGAGGTTCTTGAAGAACTCGCTCACGGATGTGGCTCCTTGGTTGAGGGTCGGCCGGCGTGCCCCACGGCCGCGCCGGGCCCGAAGGCATGCTGACCAGGGGCCGTGAACAAGGCGTGACGGTTCGGTGTCGTTTGTGTGCAGGCGCCGCCTGTCATCAGACTGTTGCGCGCGGGTCGCAACATGCCGCGCATGACGACACAGAGCGGGGCCGGAATCATGGTCGAAGACTTCGTGCCGGCGCAGCGGTCCTTGCGTGTCGCCATCGTCACCGAGACCTACCCGCCCGAGATCAACGGCGTGGCGGCGACGATTTCGCATGTGGTGCAGGGCCTGCGCACGCGCGGCCACGCCCTGCAACTGCTGCGCCCGCGCCAGGCCGCGTCGGAGGCCGGCGCCGACGACGAGCGTTACCACGAGGTGCTGATGCGCGGCCTGCCGATCCCGCGCTACCCGCAGCTGCGCATGGGCCTGCCGGCCCGACGCGCGCTGGTGCAGCTGTGGGCCAAGCGCCGGCCCGACGTCGTGCACCTCGTCACCGAAGGCCCCCTGGGTTGGTCGGCGCTGCAGGCGGCAGTGCAGCTGAGGCTGCCGGTGGTGTCGGACTTCCGCACCAACTTCCACGCCTACAGCCGGCACTACGGCGTGGCCTGGCTGCGCGGCCCGATCGTGGCCTACCTGCGCAAGTTCCACAACCGCACCGCCTGCACGATGGTGCCCACCGAAGGCCTGAAGCGCGAGCTCGAAGCCAACGGCTTGCGGCGCCTGCGCGTGGTCGCGCGCGGCGTGGACACGGAGCTGTTCAGCCCCGCGCGCCGCAGCGACGCGCTGCGCCACGCCTGGGGCGCCGGAACTTCGACCCCGGTGGTGCTGTGTGTCGGCCGCCTGGCCGCCGAGAAGAACCTGGGAACCCTGCTCGATGCCTACGAAGCCATGCGCAGCATGGATCCCGCGACACGGCTGGTGCTGGTGGGCGACGGGCCCGAACGTGCCGCGCTGCAGCGGCTATGCCCGGGCGCCGTCTTTGCCGGCGTGCGCCGTGGCGAGGACCTGGCGGCGCACTACGCGTCGGCCGACATGTTCCTGTTTCCGAGCCTGACCGAGACCTTCGGCAACGTGGTGCCCGAAGCCATGGCCAGCGGCCTGGCCGTGCTGGGATACGACTACGCCGCCGCCGGGCAGCTGCTGCGCAACACCGAGAACGGCCTGCTGGCGCACTTCGACGTCGGCCAGAGTTTCATCGCCGCTGCGGTGCGCCTGGCGGCCGACCCGGCCGGCGCCCGCGTCATGGGACTGCGGGCCCGTGCCACGGCCCAGCGCCTGGACTGGGGACGCATCGTCGAAGCCGTCGAAGTCGAATACCTGGCGGCGATGGCGCACGGTGCAGTCGGGGCGCCGGCGGGCTGGGGCCGGGCCATGCCGACGGCCTGACCCCGCAGCGTCTCAGCCCGCTGCCAGGCGCAGCCGCGAACGCTCACGCAGGCAAAGGGCCGCCACCACCAGCGCCACCAGCAGGCCCAGCCCGGCCATCAGTTGGCGAATGTCGACGTCCACCGCCAGCAGCGCCGCATACACGCCCAGCATCACCAGCACGCTGGCGTTTTCATTGAAGTTCTGTACCGCGATCGATCGCCCCGCCGTCAGCAGCTGATGCCCACGGTGCTGCAGCAGCGCGTTCATCGGCACCACCAGCGCACCGCCCAGGGCGCCCACCAGCACGAGCAGCGGCACGGCCGCCACCCACCCGTCCACCAGCGTCACGGCCGGGACCAGCAGTCCCATCACGATGCCCAGCGGCAGCACACGCGTGGCACGGGCCAGCGCGACCAGGCGCCCGGCCCCTGCGGCGCCGGCGACGATGCCCACCGCGACCACGCCCTGCAGGTAGGCCGCGCGGTCCAGCGTCAGCCCGAGCACGTCGATGGCCCAGCGCAGCACGGCAAACTGCAGCACCGCAGCGACACCCCAGAACAAGGTCGTCACGGCCATCGTCAGGCCGCCCTCGGCGTCGGCCCACAGTTGCCGCTGGGCGCGCACGAACGAACGCAGCAAGGCCAGCGGATGGACGCTGCTGCGCGGGTATGACGCGCCGCTGTCGGGGATGCCCAGGTTGAGCACCGCGGCCAGGGCGTAGACGGCCAGCAGCAGCAGCAGGGCCACCGACAAGGGATCCAGGCCCGGCCACGCCACGGCGGCCCAGCGAGCGAGGAGCGGGCTCACGAGCACGCCGCCGAGAACCGTGCCCAGCAAGGCCGCGCACACCGTCGTGACCTCGATCCAGCCGTTGGCCGCCACCAGCTGCGGCGCGCCGACGAGCTCGGTCACCAGGCCGTATTTGGCCGGCGCATAGGCCGCCGCGCCGATGCCGACGACGCCCAGCGCCAGCAGCGGGTGAGCGGGCCACAACAGCAGCAGCACGCCCACGACCTTGAGCGCATTCATGGCCATCATCAGCCGCGCCTTGGGCCCGCAGTCGGCCAGTGCACCGACCACCGGCGCCAGCACCACGTAGGCGATCGTGAAGGCGAACTTGAGCAGCGGCGCCCACCAACCGGGCAGCTGCATCGCGGCGAGCAGCGCGATGGCGACGATGAGCAGCGCGTTGTCGGCCAGCGCCGAACAGAATTGCGCCGCGATCAGCACGTGAAAGCCGCGCGGCAGCCTCATCGGCAAGCGCGGCTCGGGTCCATCGCGTGCCTGAGCAGTCCAGCGGCAGGGTCGAGGCGAATATCGATCGGCCGAGCACGGATGCGCATCACGGCATCGTCGCCGCAGGCCGTGACGCGAGCGTGACCGGCGCCAATGCCAGCAATGCGCGCGGCGGCCACCGTGACCCGACTGCACTCCCTGCCGATCAACGAGTCCCTGCCGTCACATCCTTGTCACGCAAGGCAGCTAAGCTACTTTCATCTATGGCCGTTGCTGCGTGCCCAGTCGTCCTTACCTCGTGCACTGGACGGCGGGCCACGATTCGCGTGCGCGGGCTGCTGCGCAATGCCGCACTCGCGGCCCGGTTGGCATCGGCCGGCGCCGACTCATTGGAGATACGGCCCGACACCGGTTCGGTCCGCGTGCCGCTGAGCGCCGAGCGCACCGAGGCGTACTGGATCGATTGGCTGTCGGCCACGGTTGCAGCGCCTACCGCCACAGCGGCCTCGACGCCCCCGTCGCCGGTGGATCGACGGCTGCGCCCGCCCGCGCCGCGTTCGAGAACGGGGCGTCCGCCGGCCACCGCCGCCACGGCCACCGAGGGCGGGACGGACAGGACACACAGCACGCCGATCGATCGCCTGCTCGCCGAACTCGGCGGCGTGCAGCCGATAAACGTCGAAAGTGGCCTCACAACGGGCGAGGCACAGGCCCGCCTGGCCCGCGACGGGCCGAACGAGATCCGCGACATCACCAGCCGCAGCGCCACGGAGATCCTGCTCGGCCAGTTCAAGTCGGTGCCGGTTGCCCTGCTCGGCGGCTCGGCCGGCCTGGCAATGGCCACGCGCGCCTATGCCGACGCCGGAGCCATCGCCACGGTGCTCGCCGCCAACGCGGCGCTGGGCTTCGTCACCGAGCGGCGCGCCGAGGAGACCGTCTCCAGCCTGCGCAAGCTCGGACCGCGCCACACCACCGTGCTGCGCGATGGCGCCGAGGTCATGGTCGACGCCCGCGACGTGGTCGTCGGCGACGTACTCGTACTCAAGCCGGGCGAACCGGTGGCAGCCGACGCGCGCGTCGTCCAGGCGCACCGACTGGCCGCCAACGAAGCGGCGCTCACCGGCGAGAGCCTGCCGGTGCGCAAGGAGCCGGTGGTCGCGTTGGCCGCCGACACACCGCTGGGCGAGCGCCGCAACATGGTCTACATGGGGACCGTGGTGTCGGGTGGCGCCGGCCGCGCCGTGGTCCTGGCCACCGCTGAACGCGCCGCGCTCGGGCGCATCCGCCAGCTCGCGCAGGGCACCGAGGCGCCACGCACACAGCTGCAGCAGGAACTCGACACGCTCGGCCGGCGGCTGGCGATCGGCGCGGCGACGCTGTGCGTCGGCATCTTCGCCCTTGGCGCCCTGCGCGGCCGGCCGCTGCTGCCACTGCTGCGCACCACCGTTTCGCTGGGCGTGGCCGCCATTCCGGAGGGCTTGCCGACAGTGGCCACGAGCCTGCTCGCTGCTGGCATCCGATCGCTGCAGCAGCGGCAGGTCTACGCGCGCCGGCTCGACGCCATCGAGAACCTCGGCGCGGTCGACACCGTCTGTTTCGACAAGACGGGCACGCTGACGCAGAACCGCATGAGCGTGGCCTCGCTGACGATCGGCCCTGATCTGTTCGTGTTGGAAGACCACCCTGCAGCGCCGGCGCTACCCGAGGCCTGGTTGCGGGTCGCGGTGCTCTGCAACAGCGTCGAGCGCGCCGAGAACAATCATGGTGACGCCGCCGCCTGGCAGGGCTCGTCGACCGAGCTTGCGCTGCTGTCGTTCGCCGTCGAGCAGGGCGCCGACGCCGACAGGCTGCGCCACAGCCACCCGGCGCTCGGTGTACGCCACCGCTCGGAGCACCACCCATACATGGTCACCCTGCATGACTCGGCCGAGCACGGATTGCTGGTGGCCGTGAAGGGCCGGCCCGATGCGGTGCTGGCGCGTTCCGACACCTGGTTCGACGGTCGCCGCACGCTGCCGCTGCGGCCGGTGCAGCGGCGCCGTCTGCGGCAGCTCAACGACGCGATGGCAGCGCGTGGCCATCGCGTGCTCGCGCTGGCGTTCCGCCAACAATCGGACCGCAGTTTCGGCGCGACCGCGGGCCTGTCCTGGCTCGGTCTTGTGGGTCTGGCCGATCCGCTGCGCCCCGACCTGCCGCAGATGGTGCAGCGTTTCAGGGCCGCCGGCATCCGCCCGCTGATGATCACCGGCGACCAACTCGGCACGGCCCAGGCGGTGGCCGAGCGCATCGGTCTGGACGGCGGGCAGCCGGTGGTCGACGCCGCGATGCTGCCCGAATCGGCGGCACTGATCGCCGACGCGGCCGAGGGCGCCAGCGGTTTCGCCCGCACCAGCCCGGCAATGAAACTCGAGATCGTGCGCGCGCTGCAGCAGCGCGGCCATGTCGTCGCCATGACCGGCGACGGCATCAACGACGGGCCGGCGCTGAAGACCGCCGATGTCGGCGTGGCGATGGGTGTCACCGGCACCGACTTCGCACACGCCATGTCCGACCTCGTGCTGCGCGACGACCACCCGGCGGCGTTGCTGGTGGCGGTGGAGCACGGTCGCACCGCGTTCGTCAACATCAAGAAGTCGGTGCGCTACCTGGTCGCGACCAACCTCAGCGAGTTGGCGGCCACGACCTTCGCCGCGGCCGCCGGGCTGCCCGAGCCGTTCGACCCGTTGGCGCTGCTGTGGACCAACATCGCCACCGACATCTGGCCGGCGATCGCGCTCGGGCTGGAGCCGGCCGAACCGGGCATCCTGGAGCGGCCGCCGGTCGCGCTGCGCGGCGGGCTTCTCGATCGCAGCGAGTGGGGCGCCGCGGCCACCGATGCCGGGGTGATGACGCTGGCTTCGTTGGCCAGCTTCGGCTACGGGCTGGCACGCTACGGTGCCGGTCCGCGGGCGCGCACACTCGCGTTCATGACGCTGACCTCGTCACAACTGCTCTACGCGCTGACGATGCGTTCGCCGCGGCCGCTGCGCGCCGGCGGCCTGCAGCCGAACCCGACGCTGCACCGGGCTGTCGGCTGGAGTCTGGCGGCGCAGGCGGGTACCGTGCTGCTGCCCTTCGCGCGCCGGGTCTTGCGCACCACGCCCATCGGCCCCTTCGACGCGCTGGTGGTCGCGGCCACCGCGGTGCTGCCGCTGGTCGCGCGCGAATTGCTGAAGGAAGGCCACTGATGGGCGCCGTCGACATCCTGCACGAGACGGCGCGTCGGCTGCGCCTGGGCGTGGCGCCAGGCACCGATCTGGAGGCGATCGCCGCTGGCCTGGCGCGACTGCCCGGCGTGCAGTCGGTGCGCGCCAGTGTGATCTTGCACTGTGTCGTCGTGCAGCACGATGGTCGCCCCGAAACACGCTTCGCCGTGCTCGACAGTTGCCACAGCAGTACCCCGAAGCGGCGGCGGCGCGCCCGCGCGCGACGGCACGGCGCCGAAGCGGCCACCTGGGCGCCGACGCTGCTGGCCGTGGCGGTGCCCGTGCTGCCACGCGACTGGCGCCCGGGCGCCGCGCTCGGCGTCGTGGCGGCACGGGTGCTGATGCAGACCGAGCGGCTGCGCAGCGACCCGGCAGCGGTGCTGCTCGACGCCGCGTCGCTGGCGTCGCTGGCGGTCAGCGGCCAGCCACTGGTAGTCTCGACTTCGGTCTTGCTGCGGCTGCTCGCCGAAAGTCTCTCGGCCCGTCTCGTGCGCCAGGCCGATGGTCTGCTCGACCACCTGTTGCCGACCGAGGCCGCCCAGTACACCGCGTTGCGTGAACGCGACGACGACACGACGTGGTCGTGGTGGCCCCTTCGTTCATTGCGCGCGGGCGACCGTTTGCGGCTGTTCCCGGGCGACGTGGTGCCGCTCGATGGCTGCGTCGTCGACGGCTCGGCCGTGCTCGCGTCGGCGGCGCACCATGCCCAGCCGCGCCCGGTGGGGCCGGGCGAGCACGTCGCCGCCGGCGAGCGGCTGCACAGCGGCACACTCGAAGTGCGCGCCGAGGCCGACGCCGCGTCGTCGCGCCTGCAGCGGCTGCGTGCGCAGCTGCAGCACGCCATCGGCTCGCGCGACCCGGCCGGGCGGCTGGCGCCGGGCATCGAGCGGCTGCTGTCCTTGCCGTTGACCGCCTCGGCGCTGGTATTGGGCCTCACCGGCGACACGGCGCGGGCGGCCGCGATGCTGCAGGCCGACCCGCAGCAAGGGCTGGACCTGGCATTGCCCTTGGCACGCGAAGCAGCGCTGTACGCCCTGGCGCGCCAGGGCCTGCTGACGGCAGGGCTCGAAGCCATCGAGCGCCTGGCCACGGCGCACACGCTCGTGCTGCAGGACACCGGTGTGCTGGCCTGCGGGCGCTGGACCATCGAGGCCGTGCACACCGAACCCGGCGGCGACGCCGAACGGGTACGCAGCTGGCTGGCGGCGCTGTCGGACACGCCGCTCGAGGTGCTGGACACGGCGAGCTTTCCCGATCGGGTGGTGCGGCTGTGGATCCGGCACGGTGCCGTGCTGCGCGTCGGCGAACACGAACTGCACCTGGCGAGCCGACAGCGCCTGCAGCAGGTCTGGGGCCGATCGCCTGGTGAAGAAACGCCCGGCTCTGCCCCCGGGCTGCTGCGGCGCGAACTCGTGGTGGTGGCCAGCGGCCGGGTGGTGGCGCAGGTGGTGCTGGTCAGTCAGTGGCGCGACGCCGTGCTGGACCGCCTGAACGAACTCACGACACTGGGCTTCGATCGCGTGGCGGTGTTCGTCGAAGCCGACGGCGGGTGTGGCGAACCGTCGGGACCGACCGCCTGGAGTGGCCGGCGCGGGATCGAACGCATCGCCGACGACGCCGGCGTGCGCTCGGACTGGCTCGCCGACGCAGTGCACGACGGCTCGCCGCTCGTCATGGTGCACACCGTGCTGCGCGACCTCGTGCCGCCGGGCAGCCTGAGCCTGACGCCGACCGATGCCGATGCGGGTTCGCACGGCGTGCTGATCGGCGACCCGCTGGCCAGCCTGGTGGCGGCGCGGCGAGTGGCGCAGGTCGTGCACCGGCGGCTGCGTGTGCAGCAGGGCACGGCGACGGCCGTCAACGCGGCGCTGATGACCGCGGCCGCCCTGCGCTGGCTGCCACCGATCGGCACCGCGCTGCTGCACCACGGCTTCGCCCTGCTGCTGCTGCTGGACAGCCTGCGCATCGAATCGCTCGAAGCAGCGCCCGAGAGCCCCGCCGCGGCGCCGCGACGGGCTGCAGAGATCAAGCGCCGGCCTCGCGCCGGCACACCCGAACCCCTGAGGAGTGAAAACGCATGAAGATCGAAGAAGTCGCCCGTCCGGGCATGTTGGCACTGGGCATCGTGGGCATCGCAGCCACGGCATTGCTCGGCTTCGCCGCCGGTGTCGCGGTGGCACGCGACCCCGACGTCCTGCGTCGCACGGCGCGCCGTCTCGCACGCGGCCTCGAACGCGCCACGCTGATGGCGGCGCAGGCCCGCGAGCATGTCGGTGACCTCTGGGCCGAAGCGCGCGAGGAGGCTCTCGCCGAAGTCGACGCGGCGGACTTCGAACGCGCTGCCGCGAGCGCCGCGAAGGCAGCGCCGACCGCCGCCGCGGCCGCTGCGCCGAAGAAGGCACGACGCAAGCCTGCGAGCCGCCCCCGCAAGCCGCGCGCCTCGAAGGCAGCGCCGACGGCAGCCGCCGCCAAGGTTGCCGCGGGTCAGGCGTGAACCGCGGCTGCTCCGACCCTCAGTGCTCGGTGGCCGACGGCCGCTGATCGACTTCGCGCTCGGCGGCCAGCCAGTCGTCGAGTTCATGGCCCGGCTCGAAACCGCGCGATTGGGCCATGAAGAACGCCGCTTCGGCAATCATCGCTTGACGTTGCGGCTGGACCGACGTCTCGGAAGGCTCGAGAGGCAAGTCCACCTCGGCGCTTGGCGGAATGGCCTGAGCGGGGGAGGTGCCTCGCTTGGATGCAGATGCGGTCATGGCGGTGTCTCCTTGGGACGGGACGCTCAAGGTACCCTCGTCACATGTCAGGATGGCGACACCGTGCAAGGGCAAGCCTCGGCACGGCATGGCGCAGGCAAGCACATCGGCGGCTGGCTCATGCCCCGGGCCTGTCATGGCGGCGTCACTGCCACCTCCTAGCGTCGACCGGTCGCGGGGCGCCTTGCCCGACACGCCGACACCGACCCACCCCACCCGAGGAAATCCCATGCGCCGAACACTCCTGACGATGACACTGGCCACGCTCACGGGCCTGCTGCCCGGCTGGGCACTGGCCGACCGCGACGACGACGAACAACGAGGCCGAAGCAAGAGCCAGAGCCAGAGCGTGCAGCTCGGCCCGCGCCCCTTCTTCCTGGTCGACGACATGACCGACAGCCCGCTCAAGGAGCGGCTGCTCGCGTGCACCAAGCGCGAGTCGTTCAAGCGCACGAATTTCTCGATCGGGCACCGCGGCGCGGCACTGCAGTTCCCCGAGCACACCCAGGAGTCCTACGTGGCGGCCGCACGCATGGGCGCCGGCATCGTCGAATGCGACGTGACCTTCACCAAGGACAAGGAACTCGTCTGCCGGCATGCCCAGAACGACCTCCACACCACGACCAACATCCTGGCCACGCCCTTGGCCGACAAGTGCATCACGCCGTTCACGCCCGCAACCTTCGACGCCAACGGCAACCGCCTGACGGCGGCCAGCGCCGAGTGCCGCACCAGCGAGATCACGCTGGCCGAGTTCAAGACCCTGCGCGGCAAGATGGACGCCGCCAACCCGAACGCGCGCACCGTTGCCGAATACCTGGGCGGCACCGCCAACTTCCGCACCGACCTCTACTCGGGCCCGTCCAGCGGCACCTTGATGACGCACAAGGAGAGCATCGAGCTCTTCAAGCAACTCGGCGTGAAGATGACGCCGGAGTTGAAGAGCGCGAGCGTGGCGATGCCCTTCGACGGCTTCACGCAGCAGGCTTATGCGCAGAAGATGATCGACGAATACAAGCAGGCCGGCGTGCCGGCGCGTCACGTCTGGCCGCAGTCGTTCGACAAGAACGACGTGCTGTACTGGGTGCAGAACGAGCCTGCCTTCGGTCGCCAGGCCGTCTACCTGGACGACGCCAACACCGTGGCCGACCTGCCCGGCGCCGCCGAACTGGCCGGCTACCGCGCGCAGGGCATACGCATCGTCGCGCCGCCGACCTTCGCACTGCTGCGCACCGACGGCAGCGGCAACATCCTGCCCTCGCAGTACGCCATCGACGCCAAGCAGGCCGGCCTGGACATCATCACCTGGACCCTGGAGCGCTCGGGCATCCTGGCCGACGGCGGCAATGGTTTCTACTACCAGAGCTTCGACAGCGCCATCACCCGTGAAGGCGACATGATGCGGGTGCTGGACGTGCTGGCCAAGGACGTCGGCATCCTGGGCATCTTCACCGACTGGCCGGCGACGGTGACCTTCTATGCCAACTGCATGGGCCTGAAGTAGGCCGGCGCGGGGCGCTCGGCAGCGAGCGCCCCGGCCGGCGGCTCGAGACCGCCAGGCCCGGCTCAGGCTGCGGCTGCCGTCGCCAGCCTTTCGGCCCAGCGCCGGGCCTGCGCCGCCTCGCTGGCCTCGACCATGACGCGCAGCACGGGCTCGGTGCCGGAGGCGCGTATCAGCACGCGGCCGTGGTCGCCCAGTTCACGCTCGGCGCGCTCGCTAACGCTGGCCAGTTCGGCATTGGCCGTCCAGTCGGCGCCCTCGCGCAGGCGCACGTTGATCAGCGTCTGCGGGAACAGCGTCACGTCTTCGAGCAGGTGGTCCAGCGTGCGTCCGGCGCGCTTGACGGCCTGCAGGATCTGCAGCGCGCTGACGATGCCGTCGCCGGTGGTGTGGCGGTCCAGCGCCAGCAGGTGGCCCGAGCCTTCGCCGCCGAGCTGCCAGCCGCGCGCCGACAGCTCCTCCAGCACGTAGCGGTCGCCGACCTTGGCGCGCACCAGGCCGACGCCGATGCGGGACAGCGCCAGCTCGACGGCCTTGTTCGTCATCAGCGTGCCCACCACCCCCGGCACCGTGCCGCGCTGGGCGATGCGGTCGGCAGCCATCACGTAGAGCAGCTCGTCGCCATTGAACAGCCGCCCTTGCGCGTCGACCATCTGCAGCCGGTCGGCGTCGCCGTCCAGGGCGATGCCGTAGTCGGCGCGGTGTTCGGCCACCGCCCTGACCAGCGCCTGCGGGGCGGTGGCGCCGACGCCGTCGTTGATGTTGAGCCCGTCCGGGCTGCAGCCGATGGTGACCACCGAGGCCCCGAGTTCGTGGAAGACGTCGGGCGCCACGTGGTAGGCGGCGCCGTGGGCGGCGTCGACGACGAGTTTCATGCCGCGCAGCGACAGGCTGTGCGGCACCGTGCTCTTGCAGAACTCGATGTAGCGCCCGCGTGCATCCTCCAGCCGCCGGGCCTTGCCCAGGCCGGCCGAATCCACCCATTGCGGCGCTTGCAGCAGCATCGCTTCGACCTCGTGCTCCCAGTCGTCGGGCAGCTTCTCGCCGCGCGCCGAGAAGAACTTGACGCCGTTGTCGGCAAACGGGTTGTGCGAGGCGCTGATGACGACACCCAGGTCCAGCCGCAGCGCGCGCGTGAGGTAGGCCACGCCGGGCGTGGGCAGCGGGCCGCTGAGCAGCACGTCGACACCGGCCGAGGCAAAACCGGCCTCCAGCGACGACTCGAGCATGTAGCCCGAGATGCGTGTGTCCTTGCCGATCAGCACCGTCGGCCGCTGCACCGTGGCACGCAGCACGCGGCCGACGGCATGACCCAGGCGCAGCATGAAGTCGGGCGTGATCGGGTCCTGGCCCACGGTGCCACGGATGCCATCGGTGCCGAAAAAGGTTCTGGTCATCAAGGTTCCCTCGCTTCTGGATTGTCCGATGCCAGCGTCGGTGCCGCGCCGGCCCGTCACCGCAGATGTGCGCAATTGTTGCGGCTGCCTAGTCCGGCAGGCGGCCCGCCTCGGCAGCCCGCCAGACCTTCAGCGCGTCCACGGTCGCAGCCACGTCGTGCACGCGCACGATGTGCGCCCCGCGGTGAACGGCAGCCAGCGCCGCCGCCACGCTGGCGGCCACGCGTTCACCCACGGGCCGCCCGGTCAGCAGCCCCAGCGTGCCCTTGCGCGACCAGCCCACCAGCAGCGGCAGGCCCAGCTCCAGCAGTTCGCGCTGCCGTGACAGCAGGCTGAGGTTGTGCTCGGCGGTCTTGGCGAAGCCGATGCCCGGGTCGACGGCGATGCGCTCGCGTGCGATGCCGGCAGCAACGACCTCGTGCACACGCTGGTGCAGGAATCTGCGCACTTCGCCGACGACGTCGTCGTAGACCGCCTCGGACTGCATGGTGGCGGGCTCGCCTTTCATGTGCATCAGGCACACCCCGGCGCGCGGGTGCGCCGCCACGGCCTGCAGCGCGCCCGGCCGGCGCAGCGCACGCACGTCGTTGACGATGTCCACGCCCAGCGCCAGCGCCTCGTTCATCACCACGGGCTCGCTGGTGTCCACCGACACCGGCAGGCCCAGCGTGACCGCCCCGCGCAGCACCGGCAGCAGACGCGCCAGTTCTTCCTGCGCCGTAGGTGCCTGGGCGCCGGGCCGCGTCGACTCGCCGCCGATATCCAGCAAGTCGGCGCCCTGCGCCACCAGCGCCTCGCAGTGCGCCAGCGCTGCCACGGCGCTGGCATGCAGGCCGCCGTCGGAGAACGAGTCGGGCGTGACGTTGACGATACCCATCACGCGCGGCCGGCCGAGGTCGATGGCGTAGCGGGCGGTCTGCCAGTGCATCTGCTGCGTCCAAAAGGGCAGCGGGGCCGAAGCCCCGCTGATGTCGTCGGCCGGCGTGACGGTCAGGCCACGGCCGGGGCGCCGTCGGTGCCCACCGGCGGCGTCGGGCCACCGGGTGGCTTGGTCGAAGACGGCGTCCAGTCCTTGGGCATGCGCGGCGGCTTGCCGCTCATGATGTCGTCGATCTGGTCGCTGTCGATGGTCTCCCATTCCAGCAGCGCCTTGGCCATGGCGTGCATCTTGTCCTTGTTGTCCTCGATGAGCTTGCGCGCCGCCGAGTACTGCTCGTCGATGATGCGGCGGATGACCTCGTCGACCTTGCGCATCGTCTCTTCGGACATCGTCGTCGTCTTGGTCACCGAGCGGCCGAGGAAAACTTCGCCTTCGTTCTCGGCGTAGACCATGGGGCCCAGTTCGTCGGTCATGCCGTAGCGCGTGACCATGTCGCGCGCGATGTGCGTGGCGCGCTCGAAGTCGTTCGACGCCCCGGTGGTCATCTGGTTCATGAACACCTCCTCGGCGATGCGGCCACCGAACAGCACGCTGATCGTGCTCAGCATGCGCTCCTTGTCCATGCTGTAGCGGTCACCCTCGGGCAACTGCATCGTGACGCCCAGCGCGCGGCCGCGCGGAATGACGGTGACCTTGTGCACCGGGTCGGTCTTGGGCATCAGCCGCGCCACCAGCGCGTGGCCGGCCTCGTGGTAGGCGGTGTTCCTGCGCTCCTCCTCGGGCATGATCATGGACTTGCGCTCGGGGCCCATCATGATCTTGTCCTTGGCCTTCTCGAAGTCGACCATCTCGACCACGCGAGCATTGCGGCGCGCCGCGAACAACGCCGCCTCGTTGACCAGGTTGGCCAGGTCGGCGCCGCTGAAGCCGGGGGTGCCGCGCGCCAGGATGTCGGCGCGGATGTCCTGCCCCACGGGTACCTTGCGCATGTGCACGTTGAGGATCTGCTCGCGGCCGCGAACGTCGGGCAGCGTCACGTAGACCTGGCGGTCGAAGCGGCCCGGGCGCAGCAAGGCCGGGTCGAGGATGTCGGGCCGGTTGGTGGCGGCCATCACGATGACGCCGAGGTTGGTCTCGAAGCCGTCCATCTCGACCAGCATCTGGTTCAGCGTCTGCTCGCGCTCGTCGTTGCCGCCGCCCAGGCCGGCACCGCGGTGGCGGCCGACGGCGTCGATTTCGTCGATGAAGATGATGCAGGGGGCGCTCTTCTTCGCCTGCTCGAACATGTCGCGAACGCGGGCCGCGCCGACGCCGACGAACATCTCGACGAAGTCGGAGCCGCTGATGCTGAAGAACGGCACCTTGGCTTCACCGGCGATGGCCTTGGCCA
>CAYJOA010000017.1:23329-43806 GCA_964371495.1 uncultured Rubrivivax sp. | reverse complement strand
GGCACCGGTCCGGCCCGGGCCGGCCGACAATGTGCAGCATGCCGTTTCACCCCGCCGTCTCCGGCTGGTTCTGCGCCCGCTTCGGCCAGCCCATCGACGTCCAGAGCCGCGCCTGGGCCGTCACGTCGCAGCGCCGTCACGCGCTGATCGCCGCACCCACCGGCTCGGGCAAGACGCTCGCCGCCTTCCTGTCGGCCATCGACGAGCTCGTCGTCGAAGGGCTGGCGCGGGGCCTGGCCGACGAGGTGCACGTGCTCTACGTCTCGCCGCTCAAGGCGCTGTCCAACGACATCCGCAGGAACCTGCAGGAGCCGCTGGCCGGCATCCGCGCCGGACTCGTCGCGATGGGACTGCCGGACGTGGCCATCCGCGACGCGGTGCGCACCGGCGACACGCCGGCGGCCGAGCGCGAGCGCATGCGCCGCCTGCCGCCGCACATCCTGGTGACGACGCCGGAGTCGCTGTACATCCTGCTCACGTCGGCGTCGGGCCGCGCCATGCTGAAGTCGGTGCGGACGGTGATCGTCGACGAGCTGCACGCGGTGGCCGGCGTCAAGCGCGGCGCGCACCTGGCGCTCACGCTGGAGCGACTGGAGGCGCTGTGCGAGCGGCCGCCAGTGCGCATCGGCCTGTCGGCCACGGTGAAACCGCTGCACGAGATGGCGTGTTTCCTGGTCGGCGAGCGCAGCGCATCGCCGGGCGATTTCAAGGACGGCACCGCGCACGACGTGGCGATCGTCGACGCCGGCCACGTGCGCGAGCGCGACCTGGCGATCGAGGTGCCGCGCTCGCCGCTCACCGCGGTGATGGCCGACGAGGTGTGGGGCGAGCTGTACGACCGGCTGGCGGAGTTGATCCGCCAGCACCGCACGACGCTGATCTTCGTCAACCAGCGGCGTGTCGCCGAGCGCGCGGCGCGCCACCTGGCCGAGCGCCTGGGCGAAGCGCACGTCACCGCGCACCACGGCAGCCTGGCGCGCGAGCATCGGCTCGATGCCGAGCAGCGGCTGAAGTCGGGCATGCTGAAGGCACTGGTGGCCACCAGTTCGCTCGAGCTCGGCATCGACATCGGCGACATCGACCTCGTCTGCCAGCTCGGCTCGCCGCGCTCGGTGAACGCCTTCCTGCAGCGCGTCGGCCGCGCCGGCCACGCCATCGGCGCGATCCCGAAAGGGCGGCTGTTTCCGCTCGCGCTCGACGACCTGATGGAATGCACGGCGCTGCTCGACGCCGTGCGGCGCGGCGAGCTGGATTGCATCCGCGTGCCGCACCAGCCGCTGGACGTGCTGGCGCAGCAGATCGTCGCCGAAGTCGCGTGCCGCGAATGGCCGCTCGACGCGCTGTACGACTGCCTGCGCCGCGCCGCGCCGTACCGCGCGCTGAGGCTGGCCGAGTTCGAGGCGGTGGTGCAGATGCTCGCCGACGGCTACAGCACGCGGCGCGGCCGGCGCGGCGCGACCCTGCATTACGACGCCGTCAACCGCGTGCTGCGCGCCCGCCGCGGCGCGCGGCTGGCGGCGGTGACCAACGCCGGCGTGATCCCCGACCAGTTCGATTACGACGTCGTGCTGCAGCCCGAGGGGCACCGCATCGGCACGCTCAACGAAGACTTCGCGTTCGAGAGCCTGCCCGGCGACGTGTTCCAGCTCGGCAATGCCTCGTACCGCATCGTCAAGGTCGAGACCGGGAAGGTGCTGGTCGAGGACGCGCGGGGCCAGCCGCCGTCGATGCCGTTCTGGCTCGGCGAGAGCCTGGGGCGCAGCGACGAGTTGTGCCATGCGGTGTCGCGGCTGGCGGCGCAGGCCGACGAACGGCTCGACAACGGTGTCGACGCCTGCGAGCGCTGGCTGGCCGACGAGCTGAAGCTGCAACGGCCGGCGGCGCAACAACTCGCGCTGTACCTCGGCGCGTCGAAGGCGGCGCTGGGCGTGCTGCCGACCGAGCGCCGCATCGTGTTCGAGCGCTTCTTCGACGAGGCCGGCGACATGCACCTGGTGATCCACTCGCCCTGCGGCTCGCGCATCAACAAGGCCTGGGGCCTGGCGCTGCGCAAGCGCATGTGCCGCAAGTTCAACTTCGAGCTGCAGGCCAGCGCGCTGGAAGACAGCATCGTGCTGTCGCTGGGCCCGACGCACAGCTTCGCGCTCGACGAGGTGCGCCACTACCTGAAGGCGGCGACGGCGCGCGACCTGCTCGTGCAGGCGCTGCTCGACGCGCCGATGTTCCGCACGCGCTGGCGCTGGAACGCCACCGCAGCGCTCGCGGTGCGGCGCATGAACGGCGGCCGCAAGGTGCCGCCGCAGTTCCAGCGTTCCGACGCCGAGGACCTGGTCTCCTTGATCTTCCCCGACCAGCTGGCGTGCCTGGAGAATATCGCGGGCGACCGCGAGATTCCCGACCATCCGCTGGTGGCGCAGACGTTGCACGACTGCCTGCACGAGACCATGGACGTCGACGGTTTCGTGCGCCTGCTCGGGCGCATCGAGTCCGGCGAGGTCGAGATCGTGACGCGCGAGCTGGCGTCGCCGTCACCCCTGTCGCACGCCATCCTCAACGCGCGACCGTTCGCCTTCCTGGACGACGGCGCGGCGGAGGAGCGGCGCACCCGCACGGTGGCGACGAAGGCACTGATGGACCTGCAGACGGCGCACGATATCGGCCGCCTCGACCCGCGGGTGATCGCGCAGGTGCGCGAGGAGGCGCGGCCCGAGATCGGCAACGCCGACGAACTGCACGACGCCTTGTGCGTGCACGGTTTTCTTGCCGCCGACGAGATCGACCTGCCGGAGTGGGTGGCCGCGCTGGCGCAGCAACGGCGGGCGACGCGGCTGGCGCTCGCCGGCGGCCGGGTGGTGTTTGTCGCCGCCGAGCGGCTGCACGAGTTCCTGGCCGTCTTTGCGGGTGCGGTGATGTCGCCGCCGATCGCCGCAGTGCAACCCGCTGTGGCGGACCGCGACGCCGCCTTGCGCGAGATCCTGCGCGGCCGCCTGGAACTGCTGGGCCCGGTGACGGCCGCGGCGCTGGCCGCGCCGCTCGGGCTCGATGCCGACGGCGTGCTCGCCGCGCTGCTGGGGCTCGAAGCCGAGGGCGCGGCGATGCGCGGTGCCTTTACCGAGCCGGGAGCAGCCGAATGGTGCGACCGCCGGCTGCTCGCGCGTCTGCACCGCGCGACGCGGGAGCAGCTGCGTGCCGACATCCAGGCCGTGGCGCCGGCGCAGTTCATGCGGTTCCTGTTCCGCTGGCACCACCTGGCCACTGCCGACAGCGACGAGCGCCGCGCAGGCGAAGGCGGCCTGGCCGACGTGCTGCGCCAGCTCGAAGGCCACGCGGCACCCGCGTCGGCGTGGGAAGACGACCTGCTCGCCGCGCGCGTGCAGGACTACGCGCCGGCGATGCTCGACAAGCTGTGCGCGGTGGGCCGCATCGTGTGGTGGCGGCCTTCGGAAGGCGGCGAGTCGCACAAGACCGGGCCGATCCGCGGCACGCCCATCGTGCTGTGCGAGCGTGCTGCCCTGCCGCACTGGCAGCAGGCCGGCGGCGCGACGGACGACGAGCCGCCGCTGTCGGGCAAGGCGCGTGCCGTGCTGGAGGCGCTGCGTATGCACGGCGCCAGCTTCTTCGGCGACCTGCAGCGCGATGTCGGACTGCTCGGCGAACCCACCGAGCATGCGCTGGCCGAACTGGTGTCGCAGGGCCTGGTCACCTGCGACAGTTTCGCCGGCCTGCGCGCGCTCGTGATGCCGGCCGACCGGCGCAACAAGATCCGGCGCCGGCGGCCGGGCCACGACCCGATCGACGACGCCGGCCGCTGGTCCCTGACACGTCGCACGCGACCTGCGGTCGACGCCGCGGGCGCGCTGGCCGCGCCGCATGTCGAGCACATCGCGCGCGTGCTGCTGCGCCGCTGGGGCGTGGTGTTCCGCAAGCTGCTGGAGCGCGAGGAGGGCCTGCCGACGTGGCGCGAACTGCACTACGTCTACCGCCGGCTCGAAGCCCGCGGTGAAGTGCGCGGCGGCCGCTTCGTAAGCGGCTTCTCGGGCGAACAATTCGCACTGCCGGAAGCGGCGGCGGCATTGCGCAGGACGGCCAGGCAGGACGGGCACGAGCGGGTGTCGATCTCGGCCGTCGACCCGCTCAACCTGGCGGGCATCCTGACGCCGGGCGAGAAGATTCCGCGCCTGGCCGGCAATCGCCTGCTGTTCGAGCGCGGGGTGCCGATCGCGGTGCAGGTCGGCGGCGAGGTGCTGTATCTGGCAAGGCTCGATGAGGGTACGCAGTGGGAGGTGAAGAACCTGCTGATCCGCAAACAACGGCAGGCGGCTTATGTCGGGCCGTCGGCCGTCCCGCAATGAGCTTGGCGGACCTCGCCTGACCTGGCAGCGCCGACTCGCGCCACGTGCGCGGCGAGTCGTGCCCCACCGAGGTGCGTTCTCATGCGCACGGCGCGGCCGCGGGAGGCCCGTGTCGATTGACGGATCTCAACTGGGAGTGACAAGCCGCACCAGACCGCGGTGAGGCCCGATACCATCCCCAATCGTTCGCTTGCGAGCCGGGGCACGTCACGATGAGCCAGAAGGACATCGATTACCGCCAAGTGGTAGACGCGGCACCGGCGCTGATCTTCAGCGCGCGCCCCGACGGTTCCATAGACTGGTTCAACCGGCGCGTGCTCGACCTGCTCGGCGTCCCGCGCGAGGCGCTGCAAGGCGAGCGCTGGGCGAGCATCATCCACCACGACGACGTCGACGAGCACCTGCGGCGCTGGCGCGCTGCCGTGGCCAGCGGTCGGCCGGCGATCTCGCAGGCGCGCGTGCGCGACGCGCACGGCGAGTACCGCTGGATGCTGCACCACACCGAGCCGCTGCGCGACGCCGCCGGCCGCATCGTGCGCTGGTTCGGCTCGAGCGTCGACATCGAGGAGCTCAAGCGCACCGAGAGCGAGCTGCACGCCCTGAAGGACCGGCTCCACAGGGAGAACATCGCGCTGCGCGACGAGATCAGCCAGACCTCGATGTTCGAGGAGATCGTCGGCTCCTGTGAACCGCTGCGGCGCGTGCTCGCGCTCGTTTCGAAGGTCGCCGGAACCGATTCGACGGTGCTGATCACCGGCGAGACAGGCACCGGCAAGGAACTCATCGCGCGCGCCATCCACAAGCGATCGCCGCGCGCAGCGCGCCCGTTCGTGTCGGTGAACTGCGGGGCCATTCCGCCCGCGCTGACGACCTCCGAGCTGTTCGGCCACGAGAAGGGTGCGTTCACCGGCGCCGTGCAGCGCCACCTCGGCCGCTTCGAGCTCGCCGAAGGCGGGACGATCCTTCTCGACGAAGTCGGCGAGCTGCCGCAGGAGACGCAGGTCGCGCTGCTGCGCGTGTTGCAGGAGCGCAGCTTCGAGCGCGTCGGCGGCAGCAAGGCAATGACGGCGGACGTGCGCGTCATCGCCGCGACGAACCGCGACCTCGACAAGTCGATCGCGGAAGGCTCGTTCCGCCATGATCTGTATTACCGGCTCAGCGTCTTTCCGATCCACATGCCGCCGTTGCGCGAGCGGGCCGACGACATCCCTCTGCTCGTCGAGTACCTGACGCAGCGCTACGCCGCGAAGGCGGGCAAGAAAGTCACGACCGTGAGCCGCAGGACGATCGACCTGCTGACGGCGTACGACTGGCCGGGAAACATCCGCGAACTGCAGAACATCATCCAGCGCGCGATCATCCTGTCTGAGGGCACCTTGTCCGTCGACGAAAGGTGGCTGAAACCGAATCCGGCGCGCACGACGATTCGCGTGGCCGGACTCGGGCGGCCGAGCAGCGGTGAAGAGGCGCAGCTCATCGAAAGCGCACTGGCCGACGCACAGGGTCGCGTGGCTGGTCCCGATGGCGCCGCGGCCCGGCTCGGCATCCCGCGCTCGACGCTGGAATCGAAGATCCGCACTCTGCGCATCGACAAGCATCGGTTCCGCACCACATGAGTGACGCGCGGCGCTGACGAGCCGCGTGTCGAAACCCGTCATCTGTCGAAACTCGCCACCGCGTGCGCTTTGCGACGCGTGCGAAAACAATGACTTGCGGCTGGCATGGCGTATGCAGTGCAAGCTTGCGATGGTCATGAGGATCGAACTCCAACACAACGATGCGGAGACGGTGCTCACGCTCATCGGGAGGATCTGTTCGCTAGACGTCCCGCAGTTGAGGGCGCAGATCGAACAGGCGCGAAGTCCGGTCGTACTCGACCTGCGGGAAGTGCGCCTCGTCGGCCTCGACGCGGTTCGTTTCCTGGCGGCGGCCGAACTCGGCGGCATCGAGTTGCGTCACGTGCCGCAGTACGTACGCGAATGGATCCTTCTCGAAAGGCCGAGGGTTCGGGCCGCGCGAGCGGAACCGCCCGTTGATGACGGACGAAGGAAACGAAAGGGACTGATCATGGAACGCATGTTGGTTGTGGTCTTCGACAACGAAACGAAGGCCTATGAAGGCAAATCGGCGCTGCGCCAGCTCGAACAGGAAGGCAGCATCACGATCTTCGGCGATGCGGTCGTCATGAAGAACGCGGACGGCTCGGTCGGCATCAAGCAGCACGAGGAGTTTGCGCCGATCGGCAGCCTCGTCGGCACGGGCCTCGGCAGCCTGATCGGGGTGCTCGGCGGACCGGCCGGGGTCGCTATCGGTGCCGCGTCCGGACTCACGCTCGGCGCGATGGCCGACCTCGACAACGTGCGCGTCGGCGCGGACTTCGTCGCCGACGTCACGAAGTCGCTGAAGCCCGGCAAGGTCGCCCTCGTCGCCGAAATCGACGAGGTCTGGACGACGCCGGTCGACACCCGCATGGAGGCGCTCGGAGGGAGCGACTTCCGCCGCGCGCTGTGGGAAGTGCAGGAACAGGTCGACGAACAGCAGGTCGCGGCGATGAAGGCCGACGTCGCGCAGTTCAAGGCCGAGATGCAGAAGGCGCAAGCCGAGCGCCGCACGAAGCTGCAGCACAAGGTCGACGAGCTCGAGCAACGCATCGATGCGAGGCAGAAGCAGCTGAAGGAGCGGCTCGACGCGTTCCGCGCGCGCCAGAAGGCGAAGGCGGAACTGCTGAAGAAGAACGCCGCCGCAGTTGGCCACGCGCTCAAGGAGCTGGCGAAGACGCCGCTTTGAGCTACGGCGGGGAGTGGTGCCATGAAGGACTTTCCAACGATCCGAAAGGCGGTCGTCCTTGGCCTGCTGCTCGGGTCGAGCACCTTTCTGGCGGGCGTGACTCCCATCGCAGCGGCGCAGGCCGATAGCCAGACCGAGCCGGGCCGCGCGGCACGCGCCGCACAGGACGCGCGCGAAGCCGGGCAGCGCGCGCTCCAGGCGGCGAAGGAGGCAGTGGCCGAAGCCGCCGACGAGGAGTCGCAGCGCGCGAAGGCTGCACTCGGCGCCGCTGCAAGGCGTGCCGAGGCCGCCCGGCAGACGCGGCAATCGGAGATGGCCAAGCCGGAAACGGGCGCCAACAAGAAGTGACTCTCGACAGGAGGACAACATGTCAAGCGAACTACTTGGGTATCTGGGACACAACTGGGGCTGGGTCGTGTTGCGTGGCGTCGTCGCCGTGCTCTTCGGGGTGATGGCCGTGGCGTCGCCCGGCATCACGCTCGCGGCCCTCGTTATCGCCTGGGGCGCTTATGCCCTGGCCGACGGGATCTTCGCTCTCGTCGCCGCCTGGCAGGTGCGCGACCAAGGCCGGCCGTTCTGGGCGCTGATCGTCGTCGGCCTGCTCGGCATCGCCGCCGGCGTGGTGACGTTCATGTGGCCGGGAATGACGGCGCTGGCGCTGCTGATGTTCATCGCCGCCTGGGCCTTCGTGATGGGCATCTTCCAGATCGTCGCGGCCATCCGGCTGCGCAAGGTCATTGAAGGTGAATGGCTGCTCGGCCTGTCTGGCGTCGTGTCGGTGCTCTTCGGCGCGCTGATGGCCATGTACCCCGGCGCCGGTGCGCTGGCGATGCTGGCTGTGATCGCCGGGTACGCCATCGTGTTCGGCGTGCTGCTGATCGTTCTGGGCTTCCGCCTGAAGTCGCTCGGGACGCGGACGCACGCGCACGCGTAGCGCTCCATACGCAGGCGGCAGCGCGCACACCCCGGCTTGCGGGGTGGCGCGCTGGCCGCGTGCAGCGACGTGGCCCACCGCCGCGTCGCACACCAACGAGCGACGACCAGCCTCGACATGCCCGGCGGGCCCGGTCAGGCCGCGGCCGTTTAGCATCGCCGCTGGACGCTCCGGGATCGTGAATGCGCTGGTGCGCGCATTGCGGCACGCAGCAATTCCCTTCCTGTGCAGTACTCGGAGTTTGCATGCCCGGCGCCTCAGCGACCCACGATAGACCCCCCATCAAGGTTCTGGTGCTGGGCGCCAGCGGTTATGTCGGTACCCACCTCGTGCCCCACCTGGCGGCGCGCGGATGGGCCGTGCGGGCCGCGGCGCGCCGGGCCGATGCGCTGGAGGCGCGGGGCTGGCCCGGCGTCGAGACCGTCGCTGCGGATGCGCTGGACGCCGCCAGCCTGGACCGCGCCCTGCAGGGCATCACGGTGGCCTATTACCTCGTGCACTCGATGGCGGCGGGCGCGGACTTTCCGCGCCTCGACCGCCAGGCCGCGGTGCTGTTTCGCGATGCCGCGGCACGCGCCGGGGTCGAGCGCATCGTCTACCTCGGCGGCGTGCAGCCGGCGCACGGGCGTTCGACCCACCTGGCGTCGCGCGGCGAGACCGGCGCCCTGCTGCGCCAGGGCCCGGTGCCGGTGACCGAGCTGCGGGCCGGGGTCATCATCGGCCCGGGGTCGGCGGCCTTCGAGGTGATCCGCGATCTGGTCTTCCATCTGCCGGCGATGGTGACGCCACGGTGGGTGCACTCGCGCTCGCAGCCGATCGCGCTCGACGACGTGCTCGAATACCTCGCGCGGCTGCCCACGATGAAGGAGGCCGAAGGCGGCATCTACGACGTCGGCGGGCCCGAGGTCCTGACCTACAAGGACCTGATGCTGCAGTTCGGCGAGCTCGTCGGGCGCCGGCCGCTGATCGTGCCGGTGCCGGTGCTGACGCCGCAGCTGTCGTCGTACTGGCTGAACCTGGTGACCGCCGTGCCGACCAACGTCGCGCGGGCCCTGATCGAGGGGCTGGAGCACGACGTGCTGGCCGACGACCGGGCCATCCGGGCGTTGATCCCGTTGACCCTGCGCACCTACCGCGAGGCCGCCCGGGCCGCCGTGGCGGCCGAGCGCGCGCCGACCGGCGCCCAGGCGGCCGCGCCGGGCGGTGGCGGGCGCTGGACCGAAGGCTCGATGCTGTACCGCCAGGACCGGCCCGACTTTGCCTTCTACGCCAAGCGCATGCAGGCCCAGACCGTGGCGGCGGCCCCGGTGCGTGCGGTCTGGAACGAGGTGGCGAGCATTGGCGGCGCCAACGGCTACTACTTCCTGAATGCGCTGTGGGCCGTGCGCGGCCAGCTCGACGCGTGGTCGGGCGGCACCGGCATGAGCCGCGGCCGGCGCGACCCGCAGGACCTCGTCGTCGGCGACACGATCGACTTCTGGCGCGTCGTCGCGCTCGAGCCCGAGCGGCGGCTGACGCTGCTGGCCGAGATGAAGCTGCCCGGCTCGGCGGCGCTCGGCTTCGAGCTGCAGCCCCTGGACGCCGGGCACACGAGGCTCGTCGTGACCGCCTATTTCCACCCCGCAGGCGCGCCGGGACTGCTGTACTGGCACGCGCTGATGCCGGCCCACGCGCTGATCTTCCCCGGCCTGGCGCAGGCGATCGCGGCGCGTGCCAGGGCGGCGACGGCGAGGTCCTGATGCGCCTGCGGGCCTGGCAAGCGTCGCGGCCCGCGGCGGGTGCTCAGGCCGTGGCTTCGACGAGCGTGGGGGCGATGAGCGTGTCGAGCAGCTCCTGACCCGGGGTCGGGATGATCGGCGAGCCGGCCAGGCCGCGCAGGCGGTCGAAGGCGTCGTCCAGCAGCCCGTCGCGCAGGACGGGGCCGTGGGCGGAGGCGACGGTGCGGGCGCCGTAGGCCTCGACGGCGTCGACGTGGCGGCCGTAGACCGCCCGGTCCAGCCAGGCGTGCCACGGCGACACGGCGCTGTTCAGCGCCGGCATGCACTGCTCCAGCAGGTCCGCCGGCAGGTCCCGGGCGTCGAGCGAGCCCGGCGTGAGGCAGGCCAACGAGTCGACGATCCACATCGCGGCGGTCTTCGGGTCGAACAGGCCGCGCGTCGTCGGGCCGTCGAAGATCGGCGGCCGGAACAGCTGCAGCACGCGGTCGCCGACGTCGATGCTGCCGCCCGGCTCGATCCAGCGCATGCGCTGCAGCGGCAGCGCCGGCTTCTCCAGCGCGAGCCGTTCGACGCTGAACCAGTTCGTCACCAGCGTGGCGTTGCGGCAGCGCTCGAGGACGTCGAGCAGGCCGCCGGTGTGGTCGCCGTCGTCGTGCGACAGGAAGATCCAGCGCACGTCCTCGGGTTCGACGACCGAGAACACCTTCTCGAGCCAGAGCGCGCGGTGCACGGGGGCACCGGTGTCGACGATCACGGGCTGCCGGCCGCGGATCACCATCGAGTTGACGGGCAGGTACAGGCCGTCGCCGGCCGGCGCCAGGTTGGGGATCAGCCAGGTCTCCGGCGCGATCTGCTGGGCCTGGGTGGCGGGGACATCGGTGATGGGGGTGGGGTTCATGGTCGTGGGTCCTCGGTGCAAACGCGGTCGCGATGGGCAAGGCCCTGCCGGCGGCGCCGCGGCGCCGGCAGTTGCGGGTGGCTGCGGATCAGGACACGGCGCAGGGCGCGTCGGTCGTGGGCGGGGTCTTCATGGCGCTGGTCCTGGGGCCTGATTCGATGGGCCAGATCGTGCCTGGCCCGGCGCCGCGCGGCATCGCCCGGGAGAGCCATCCGACGGGCCATCGCGCCGGCCCGGCCGGCCATCGGATCGGCCTCGGCGGCCGAGACCCGCACGTCGACAGGGGTTAGGACATGCGCATGCCGCCGCGGGCTAGACTGCGCCGCGGGTCCCGGCTGGGCCCTCTACCGACCAGGAGAGCACCATGAAGCTTCGTTCCTTCGTCGCCGCCGGCGCGCTGCTGGTTTCGAGCGCGGCCTTTGCCTTCCATTGCCCCGCCGACATGAAGAAGATCGACGAGGCGCTGGCCAAGAACCCCAAGCTCAGCGCGGCGCAGATGGCCGACGTGAAGAAGCTGCGCGCCGACGGTGAAGCCTCGCACAAGGCGGGCAGGCATCAGGAGTCGGTCGATACGCTGGCCAAGGCGATGAAGATCCTGGGCGTCTAGCCAGCGCTTTCGCCAGCACGGCGGGCGCGGCCTGCGGTGCGCCCTGCGGCACACTGCAGCCCATGACCCACCCCACCACGGCTGCCGAAGTCGAGCGCGGGCTCGGCGCGCCGGCTGCCGCGGCACGGCCGCAGCGCGCGGCGCGGCAGGTGGCGCTGCTGCTCAATCTGGGGCACGCCATCGACCACATGTTCCTGCTCATCTTTGCCGCCGCCGTGGGCGCCATCGCCGCCGACTTCGGTTTTGCGCGCTGGGAGGATCTGATGCCGTATGGCGTCGGCGCCTTCGTGCTCTTCGGCCTGGGCTCGCTGCCCTCCGGCCGCCTGGGCGACCTGTGGGGGCGCCGACGCATGATGCTGGTGTTCTTCTTCGGCATCGGTGCCGCAGCGCTGCTGGCTGCGCTGGCGCGAAATGCCTGGCAACTGGCCGCGGCGCTGACACTGCTGGGTGCCTTCGCCTCGATCTACCACCCGGTGGGCATTCCGATGCTGCTGCAGCGCGCACCCAGGCCCGGTGCGGTCATCGGCATCAACGGCCTGTCGGGCAACCTGGGCATCGCGGTGGCGGCACTGAGCACCGGCTTCCTCGTTCAATGGTTCGGTTGGCGCGCGGCCTTCGCGGTCCCGGGGCTGCTGGCCATCGGCGCCGGACTGCTGTTCGCGCGCCTGTGCCCGCACGAGACCGAGGCGCCGGCCCAGCGCACCGCCAAGGCGCGGGTGCAGCTGACGCCGGCCATGCTGGCGCGTGTCTTCGCGGTCATGACCGGGGCTTCGGTCACCGTCGGACTGCTCTTCAACTTCACCACCAACGGCAATGCGCAGCTGCTGAGCGAGCGTTTTCGCGGCGTCGTCGAGGACCCGGCGCTGCTCGGCGCGATGCTGGCCGCGGTGTATGCCGTGGCCTCGCTGGCGCAGGTGGTGGTGGGCCGGCTCATCGACCGCATGCCGCTGAAACCGCTGTACCTGGGCATCGCGCTGGCGCAGATACCGCTGCTGGCGCTGGCGGCGCAGGCGCAGGGCTGGTGGCTGCTGTTGCTGCTGCTGGCGGTGATGGTCTTCATCTTCGGCTCGATCCCCTTCACCGACGCGATGATCGTGCGTTATGTCGACGACCGCATCCGCTCACGCGTGGCCGGCGTGCGGCTGACGGTGTCCATCGGCATCAGCTCGCTGGCGGTGTGGCTGCTCGGGCCGGTGGTCAAGGCGTCGAGCTTCGCAGCGCTGCTGTGGGGCATGGCGCTGGTCGCCGCCTGCACCGCTGCCGTCGTGGCGTGGCTGCCGGGCGAGAGAAACACCGGCGCCCCCTAGGCGCAAGATGCGCCCTCCATTTCGCACGGGGAGTCATGCCATGGCAGCCAACGGTGACCGGGTCCTGACGTTCCAGCGCCTGCACGCGTCTGGCTGCTTCGTGATGCCCAACCCGTGGGACGCAGGCAGCGCACGGGCGCTGCAGCAGATGGGCTTCAAGGCACTGGCGACGACCAGCGCCGGCTTCGCCTGGACGCTGGGTCGCGCGGACAACCGGGTCACCCTCGACCAGGTACTGGGGCATCTGCGCAGCATCGTGGCCGCTGTGCAGGTGCCGGTGAATGCGGACTTCGAGGGCGGCTACGCGGTCGATCCGCAGCACGTCGCCGAGAACGTGAAGCTCGCCGCGGCCACGGGCATCGCCGGGCTGTCGATCGAGGACTCCAGCGGCGACGAAGCCCACCCGCTGCATGACTTCGATCTGGCGGTGGCGCGTGTGCGGGCGGCGCGGCGGGCGATCGACGAGAGCGGCACCGGCATCGTTCTCACCGGCCGCTCCGAGGGATTCGTCTGCGGACGCCCCGACATCGACGAAACGATCCGGCGGCTGCGCGCGTATTCGGCAGCCGGCGCCGACTGCCTTTACGCACCACGCATAGACAAGGTCGAGCACATCACCGCGATCGTCGCCGCGGTGGCGCCGAAGCCGGTGAACCTGCTGATCAACGCGCCGTTCATCACGGTGGCCGAGGCGGCCGCCCTGGGCGTGCGGCGGATCAGCGTCGGCGGGACGCTGGCGCGCACGGCATGGGCCGGCTTCCTGCAGGCCGCCAACGAGATCGCGCAGGACGGGACCTTTTCCTGCTTCGATCGACTGCCCAATGTCGATCGACTGTTCAGCGACCGATAGCGCATACCCGCCCAGACACTGCGGCCTGCTTCGTGCGCGGCCACTCGATCTGCTGGTGCAACGCGGGTGGCTCAGGGGCGCCAGGCCTCGATGACCTGGTCGAGGCCTTTGCGGTAGTCGGCAAACTTCGGCTGCCATCCCGGCACCCGTGGCGTCGGTGAGCGATTCGGCATGGTCAGCGCCACCTGCTGCATGTGCTCCTCGCGAATGATCAGCTGGGCGGGCAGCCTCGACCACGATGGCAGATGCAAGGGCCGGAGCCGACCCACGCGGCGGGCGAACGCATCCATCAGCTGCCGGAACGACACCGCCGTGCCGTCGCAGGCGTACACGACCCTGCCGACGTTGCGCAGCCGGGCGGCGCCGAGCAGCGCCGAGCCGGCATCGACCTGGTGGAGGTGGTACTGGAGTGCCCTGGACGATCCCGACCAGTAGGGCCGGCCCATACGGAAGGCGCTGCGATAGGCGAGCAGATCGGCGCTCGCGGGCCCGTACAGATAGCCCAGACGCACGACGCACGCCGGCACCGGCCCAGACAGCGCCATCGCCTCGTTTTCGAGGATGGCATCGACCGCCGCGCGCAGCGGCGGGTCCAAGCGCGCACCCTGCTCGACGGCCTGCACGAAGGCAAAGCTGGCATGGACGAACATCGGCGCGCCGGCCTCCTGGGCGGCATGCATCGCCCGCCGGACACCGGAACGCGCCCGGCGTGCGAAGTCCTTCCAGGCGTGGCCATCGTGCAGCAGCGTGTTGGCCTGCTGGCCGGCGAGGTTGATGTGCACGCCCGCTGCGGCAGCCGGCACGGGCTGCCGGGCGACGATGCCGCCGAGTTCCGAGCGCCGGCCGGTGATCGAGATACTCACCGGCCCGGCATTCTGGCGCCTCGCGGCAGGCATGGCAGCGGCGCCCGCTCAACTCGCCAGCCGGGTGAACACCGCGTCGAGTTCACGCTGCCAGCGTTGCTTGTCGGCCGCGGGCGCGAAGCTGGCCTCGAAGCTGTTGCATGCCAGCGTATAGGCATGCTGGGCAGTGAGCTGCGGCAGCGCCTCGAAGACGGCGACGTAGTTGTCGTTGAGATAGCCGCCGAAATAGGCCGGGTCGTCGCTGTTGAGCATGACGCACAGCCCGGCGTCCAGCAGCGCCGGCAGCGCATGCTGCTGCAGACGCTCGTAGACACGGAGCTTGACGTTGGACAGCGGGCACACGGTGAGCGGAACGCGCCCGGCAGCCAGGCGCCGCACCAGCGACGGATCCTCGACGCAGCGTACGCCGTGGTCGATGCGCTCGGCCTTCAGCACGTCCAGGGCGTTCCAGATGTAGGCCGGCGGGCCTTCCTCGCCGGCGTGCGCCACCACGTGCAGGCCGAGCTCGCGGCAACGCGCGAAGACACGCGCGAACTTCTCCGGCGGGTGGCCGCGTTCGCTGCTGTCCAGGCCGACGCCGATGAAGTGTTCGCGGTAGGGCAGTGCCTGCTCCAGCGTCGCGAACGCGGCGTCCTCGCTGAGATGGCGCAGGAAACACAGGATCAGGGCGGCGCTGATGCCGAGTTCGGCATGGGCGCGCCGGCAGGCGTGCGCCAGGCCGACGATCACGTCCTCGATCGGCACGCCACGGTCGGTGTGCGTCTGCGGATCGAAGAAGAGCTCGGCGTGCACCACGTTGTCGGCGGCGGCGCGCTCGAAGTAGGCCCAGGCCATCTCGAAGAAGTCGGCCTCCTTCAGCAGCACGCTGGCACCGGCGTAGTAGATGTCCAGGAAGCTCTGCAGGTCGCTGAAGGCGTAGGCGGCGCGCAGCGCCTCCACGCTCGGGTAGGCCAGCGCCACGCCGTTGCGCTGCGCCAGCTTGAAGATCAGCTCGGGCTCGAGCGAGCCTTCGACGTGGATGTGCAGCTCGGCCTTGGGCATCTGGCGCAGCAGCGGCAGCAAGCGCTCGCGCGATGTGGCGACCCGCGAGTCGCTGGGCCGCTCGTTCATCGGCGCTCGATGGTGTCGGCCACGCCCGCGGCGTGCGCCTGCTGGTCGGCGTGGTAGCTCGACCGCACCATCGCGCCCACCGCGGCGTGCGTGAAGCCCATCGCCGCCGCCTCGCGCTCGAACAAGCGGAAGGTGTCCGGGTGCACGTAGCGCCGCACCAGCAGGTGGTGGCCGCTGGGCGCCAGGTACTGGCCGATGGTCAGCATGTCGATGCCGTGCGCGCGCATGTCGCGCATCACCTGCAGGATCTCCTCGTCGGTCTCGCCCAGACCGACCATGATGCCGCTCTTGGTGGGCACGCCGGGCACGGCCTGCTTGAAGCGCTGCAGCAGCGTCAGGCTGAACTGGTAGTCGGAGCCCGGCCGCGCCTGCTTGTACAGGCGCGGCGTGGTCTCCAGGTTGTGGTTCATGACGTCGGGCGGTGCAGCCTTCAGGATCTCCAGTGCCCGGTCGGCGCGGCCGCGGAAATCGGGCACCAGGATCTCGATCTTCGTCTGCGGCGAGAGTTCGCGTGTCTTGCGGATGCAATCGGCGAAGCGGCCGGCGCCGCCGTCACGCAGGTCGTCGCGGTCGACGCTGGTGATGACCACGTACCTGAGCTTGAGCGCGGCGATCGTGCGCGCCAGGTTCTCGGGCTCGCTGGCGTCCAGCGGGTCGGGGCGGCCGTGGCCGACGTCGCAGAAGGGGCAGCGGCGAGTGCACTTGTCGCCCATGATCATGAAGGTGGCGGTGCCCTTGCCGAAACATTCGCCGATGTTCGGGCACGAGGCTTCCTCGCACACCGTGTGCAGCTGGTGCTGACGCAGGATCTGCTTGATCTCGTAGAAGCGCGTGCTCGGGCTGCCGGCCTTGACGCGGATCCACTCGGGCTTCTTCAGCACGGCGGCCGGATCGGCCGGCACGACCTTGATCGGGATGCGCGAGGTCTTGGCCTGCGACTTCTGCTTGGCGCCGGGGTCGTAGGGCGCGGGCGTGGGTGTGTTCATGCGCGGCGGGCGCCCGGCGGCAAGAGTCGCGGGCGCGGTGGTTCGGGTTGCTGCCGAGTGTAGCGACGGCACCTTGCTTACACCGGCACAGGTGTTTGGTGCCAGCCGGCGCCGCCACGGCACGCAGTGCACAATCGGTCCTGCCGCGCGCGCCGACCGGGGCGCGCACCTCGGCCGTATTGACGCCCTGGCCTGGCCTGCCGGGCAGGCGTCCGTCGGCCACCTCTGCGCCCCGGGCGACGACTCATTGAACGATACACAGCGAGGTTCCATGCCCCCACAACGCGCACCGGCCCGCCGCATCGAACCCGGGCCCGCCGAAGTCGAGAGACCGCGCCTGCGTGTCGTCGGCCTGCCACCGCTGGAAGAGCCTCACCCGGATGTGGCTGCCGGCTTGCTGGCACTGGCGGGCGGGCGGCGCACGGTCGAGCGCGGGTCGCTGATCTATCGTTCCGGTGACCGCCTGACGTCGCTGTTCGTGGTGCAGAGCGGCCTGTTCAAGACCTGCCTGTCGCTCGAGGACGGGCGCAGCCAGGTCACCGGCTTCCAGCTCAGCGGCGAATGGCTAGGCCTGGACAGCATCGGCAGCGGTCGCCACCACAGCGATGCCGTGGCGCTGGAAGACGCCACCGTCTGCACCATCGGCTACGAGGAACTGGAAGACCGGCTGCTGGAATCCGGCGAGCTGCGGCACCAGTTCCAGCGCCTGATGAGCCGCGAGATCGTGCGCGGCCACGACATGATGCTGCTGCTGGGCAGCATGTGCGCCGAAGTCCGCGTCGCCACCTTCCTGCTCGACCTCACGCAGCGCATGCACGCACGCGGCAGTCCGGCGACGTCGGTCGTCCTGCGCATGACGCGCGACGAGATGGGCAGTTATCTCGGCCTCAAGCTGGAGACCGTGAGCCGCATGCTTTCGCGCATGCGCGACCAGGGCGTGCTCGAGGTCACGCAGCGGCAGATCGCACTGCTCGACATGCCGGCGCTGCAACGCCTGGCCCACCGCGAAGAGCGCTGACGCAGCGCCGGCGCCGGCATGCGGCCGCATGCACCGGCGCGCTGCCTCAGCCGCCGGCGCGCTTGACGGTGTAGCCGTCCTGCTGCAGCAGCGCGACGACGCGATCGCGGTGGTCGCCCTGCACCTCCAGCACGCCGTCCTTGACGGTGCCGCCCGAGCCGCACGCCGTGCGCAGGCGCTTGCCCAGCGCGGCCAGCGTCGCGTCGTCACCGTCGACGCCGCGGATCACGGTCACTGCCTTGCCGCCGCGGCCGTGGGTCTCTCGGCTGACCCGCACGATGCCGTCGCCGCGCCGCGCGGCCGCGGCCCGTTCGGCGCAGGCACAGGCGGCCTGCGGCCGGCGACAGACCGGGCACATGCGGCCGCTTTCGGTGGAGTAGACGAGCCCGCCGCTGGCTGGTTTGCGCACGCTGTTCCCTGTCGTCGTATCGGGTTGCCCTGGAGCGGCATTTTCGCGCCCGGTCAGGGCCGGCGGCCGGCGCCGTCGATCGCCTGCTGCAGCTTCACCTGCTCGGCGCGTTCGCGGCGCTTGGCCGACAGGTAGACGGCGCGGTCGAGTTCGTGCAGTTGCCGTGGCCAGCGCTCGGTGAGCTCGAACCAGCGCTGCAGCGTGCGCTCGAAGCGCGGCTCGGGCGCCAGGGCCGGGCCTTCCAGATGGGCCTGGATCGCCAGGTAGTAGCGCACGGCGTTGCGCTCGACGATGCCGCGCTGGCCGGTCACGTATTGCGGCTGGCCGTCGCCGCCGCTGCCGACCCGCGTGAAACCGACCTTGTCGCGGCCCAGCGTCGCCAGGTAGGTGCGGGCAGCCAGGCGGCTGAGTGCAGACGACCGGTAGGCATAGCTGAAACGCACGAACACGCCTTGCGCCGTGGGAATGGCCGCAAACGAGATGCGGTAGTCGCTGGTACCCATCGGCCCGGAGGCCGCTTTCAGGTCGACCTGCAGGTGGTCGGCACCGGCAGCGACGACGCTGAACGCCAGTCGCAGCGGATAGGCGTCGGCCGCCGTTTCGTAGACCTTGCGCCCACTGTAGAAGGTGACCCAGTCGCGGCCCGCGGCCTGCTCGTGCGTACAGCCCTTGACGTTGAGGTGCAGCAAGGCCACGTCGCACCATTCGCGCGGCTTGCTCAGCCGCGCCGCCAGGCGGTCGAAAGGCTGCGCCAGCAGGGCGTGGACCTCGCCGTGCACGAGCTCGCCGTCCTCGACCGAGCTGACCACCAGCGGCACGCCCAGCGGGCTGGCGGCCAGTGCCGCCCGCAAGGCCTGGAGTCGGCCGGCCAGCGCCTGTGCCGTGTCGTCCCTGGCCTGCGCGGCGGCGCCCAGCAGGACCGCGCCGACGCAGGCCAGCACGACCAGGGCACCGAGCCATGGTTTGCCGCGCCGACGCACAGCCACCGCCGCTCAGCCCAAGCGCCGGGCCAGCGCGGCGGCCAGCCGCGCCGCCGCCGTGTCGACATCGGCGTCCACGTCCAGCGTGCGCAGGTCCACCGTGCGCAAACCCGCATAACCGCAGGGGTCGATGCGCGTGAACGGCTCGAGGTCCATCGCCACGTTCAGTGCCACGCCGTGGTAGCTGCGGTGCCTGCTGATCTTGATGCCCAGCGCCGCGATCTTGCCCAGGCCGCGGAACGGGTCGGCGCCGGGCGGCTGCATCCGGGCGTGGCCGAACGGATCGTCCAGGCGCACGTAGATGCCCGGCGCACCGCGCACGCGGTGCCCGGTGACGCCGTACGAGGCCAGCGTTTCGAGCACCGCCTCCTCGAGGCGGAACACGTACTCCTTGACGAAGATGCCCAGCCGCCCCAGGTCCAGCAGCGGATAGGCCACCACCTGCCCCGGCCCGTGGTAGGTGACCTGGCCACCGCGGTCGGTGCGCAGCACCGGGATCTCGCCGGCGGCCAGCACGTGGGCCTGGCTGCCGGCCACGCCTTGCGTGAACACGGGCTCGTGTTCGACGAGCCAGAGCTGGTCCTCGGTGTCGGCGCTGCGCGCCGCGGTGTAGGCCCGCATGGCGGCCTCGACCTCGGCGTAGGGCCGCAGCCCCAGATGGATCGTGTGCATGACGGGCCGCAGTCTAGCGGCCGCTGCGGCGGCAGCCGGGCCAGGCTCGACACGGCGCGTCACCGTGCACGCCCGCGCGTCTTCCGTCGCTGCGTTGCACAATGCACGGCCACACAGACTGCTGCACCCAGCCGCGCACAGCCATGCAAGTCCCCACCCTAGAGAACAATCCCACGTCCAAGGTCCACCTCATCGGCGGCGAGAAGGGCGGTGTCGGCAAGTCGATGGTGTCGCGCCTGTTGGCGCAGTATTTCATCGACCACCAGCTGCCCTTCGTCGGCTTCGACACCGACCGCTCGCACGGTTCGCTGATGCGCTTCTACGCCGACTACGCGTCGCCGGTGCTCGTCGACCGCTACGAGGCGCTGGACAAGATCATCGAGGACGCCGTCGAGCAACCCGGCAGCCGCGTGCTCGTCGACCTCGCCGCGCAGACGCACGAGCCGCTGGTGAAATGGATGGACGAGTCCGGCGTGCTCGACATGGCCGACCTCTCCGGCATCACGCTGAACTACTGGCACGTGATGGACTCGGGCCGCGACTCGGTGGACCTGCTGGCGCGGCTGCTCGACCGCTTCGGCCAGCGCCTGCACTACGTGCTGGTGCGCAACCAGCTGCGCGGCGACGACTTCGGCCAGCTCGAACGCTCGGGCCAGCTCGAACGCGCGCTCGGACTGGGCGCGCGCATTGCCGACATCAAGCGCCTGCACGACGCCGTGGTGCAGAAGATCGACGCCCGTAACGCCAGCTTCTGGCTGGCCAAGAACGGCTCGGCCATCGACGGCCCGGGGCTGGGGCTGATGGAGCGGCAGCGGCTCAAGCTGTGGCTGAACCACGCCTACGCCGAGATCACCAAGGTCGGCGCTTAGTATGGATCCCCCCCGTAGCGCCTTCGGCGACCTTGCAGGCCGCGCCGAGCCAGGAGGCCCGGCTCTTCGCCAGGCGTCGAAGGGCCCCCCCGCCCGAGGTGTAAGGGGGCCCCCCCC
>CAYJOA010000017.1:0-23319 GCA_964371495.1 uncultured Rubrivivax sp. | reverse complement strand
CCAGGGGGGCGACGCCAGCGGCCCGGCAAAGCCGGATCCGCGGCGTCTGCTTGGCCCTCGCGGGTGCCGCTTCGGCGCCATGGGCCACTGAGATGGTCGAACCCGCCAGCCGCCACATCCGCCTGACCTCGCATCCCGGCCAGGGCACCGTGGGTGCGCCGGCGATCCTCTGGGGCGCCGCCGAGCCGCTGCAGCGCGGCCCCATCGTCGGCACCACCACGCATCGCAGCCAGCGCAACGTCGTCGGCACGCACAGCGGCAGCTACGGTGTCTACCGCGCACTCGCCGTGGCCGCCGGCAACCTGACGCGTGGCCACCGCGCCGACCTCACCGACACCGCACCGACCGACCTGATCGGGCCCTATCCGCAATGGGGCGACGCACAGCGCATCGTCTCCATCGACCCCTGGGGCGCCAGCGTGCAGCAGGTGTTCGCCGAGCACCTGGCGCAGGGTTACGACATCCGGCCCACCATCGCCGTCACCAAGGCCCACATCCACCTGCCCGAAGTCAGGCAGGCACTGGCCTTCCAGCGCCTGGCCATCGACGGCCGCGTGCTGCTGGACGACGGCTCGGCCACCGTCACCAAGGTGGCGCTGGAGCCGGTGTGGTGGCTGCCCGGCGTGGCCGCGCGCTTCAAGGTCGCCGAAGCCGAGCTGCGCCGCGCGCTGTTCGAGGAAACCGGCGGCATGTACCCGGAGCTGGTGACGCGCAGCGACATCGAGGTCTTCCTGCCGCCCATCGGCGGCCAGACGCTGTATGTCTTCGGCGATATCCGCGAGCTCGCGAACCCCGCGGTCACGCTGACTGCGCGCGTGCACGACGAGTGCAACGGCAGCGACGTCTTCGGCTCCGACATCTGCACCTGCCGGCCCTACCTGACGCACGCCATCGAGGAGTGCATCCGCGGCGCGCAGGCCGGCGGCGTGGGGCTCATCGCCTACAGTCGCAAGGAAGGCCGCGCGCTCGGCGAGGTGACCAAGTTCCTGGTCTACAACGCACGCAAGCGCCAGGCCGGAGGCGACCGCGCCGACAAATATTTCCTGCGCACCGAGTGCGTGGCCGGGGTGCAGGACATGCGCTTCCAGGAACTGATGCCCGACGTGCTGCACTGGCTGGGCATCCGCAAGATCCACCGACTGGTGAGCATGAGCAACGACAAGTACGACGCCATCACGGGCTCCGGCATCGAGGTCGGCGAACGGGTCAAGATCCCCGACGCGCTGATCCCGGCCGACGCCAGGGTGGAGATGGAAGCGAAGATTGCCGCCGGCTACTTCACCGACGGCAGCGTGCTCGACGCCGAAGACCTGGCGCGGGTGCAGGGGCGCAGCCTTGAGTGAGACCGCGCCCGAGCTGACGCCGCCTTCGGCGCACCCGCTGGCGCGGCTCTTCCACCCCGGCACCGTGCGCGCGCGTTGCGCGGCGATCGCACGCTCGGTGGCCAACAACGTCAGTACCCATTTCACGCTCGACCGCAGCCAGCTGCCGGCCGCCGCCGACCGCGTGGCGGCGCTGACGCTGCAGCGCTACCCCGACCTGCAGATCCCCTTCCACAGCCGTTGGCGCCACTTCGAGGCCGGCGGCGTCGACCGCAAGGCCGAGCTCGACGCGCTGCTGGCCGGCCGTTCGGTGCACGACGTGGCACGCGTGCGCTTCGACCTCACGGTGCTCAGCGTGCTGCTCGACGCCGGTGCCGGCAGCCGCTGGACGTACACCGAGCGCTCCGAGGTCGACGCCGCGGCGCTGCCGCTGCAGCGCCATGCCAGCGACGATCTGCTGGCCTTGCTCGACCGTGCGGCCAAGGGGCCGGGGGCTTCGGCCGCCGCCGTCAACGGCGGCGGCGCCGGCGTCGTCCACGCGCGCTCCGAAGGCCTGGCCGTGGCCAGCCTGCGCGGCTTCGTCGCCGGCGTCTTCTCGGCGTCCGGGAGCGACGCCCTGCGTGCCGACGCCGCCACGCTCAAGCTGGTGGATGCGGCCGTGCTGCGCGGCGTTTTCCAGGTCACGCCGGCGAACCCGATGGTCGGGCTCGAAGGCCGCGCCGGGCTCATCGGCCGGCTCGGCGACGCGCTGGCGACGGAGGCTGCGCGCACCGGCCTGCAGCCGCGGCCCGGCCTGCTGTTCGACCAGATCACCGCCGACGGCACGCGCACCGAAGTCAGCGCCGCCGAGGTGCTGGGCGCAGTGCTGCGCCTGTTGTCGCCGATCTTCACCAGCGGCAGCCGCGTGCAGGGCCTGCCCGCCGGCGACGTCTGGCCGCACCGCTGGGCCGGCGCCGCGGTCGGCGACAACGCCGTCGACCCCACCACCGACGGCTGGGTACCCTTCCACAAGCTCAGCCAGTGGCTGACTTATTCGCTGCTGGAGCCGCTGCAGTGGGCCGGCGTGCAGGTCAGCGGGCTCGACGCACTGACCGGCCTGCCCGAATACCGCAACGGCGGCCTGCTCATCGACTGTGGCGTGATCGTGCCGCGCGACGCACGCGACCTGGCGCGCACCTGGAAGGCAGGCGACGAGTTCATCGTCGAATGGCGTGCCCTCACGGTGACGCTGCTCGACGAGGTGGCCACGCTGGTGCGCGCACGCCTGGGCCGGACGGCCGAGGAACTGCCGCTGGCCTGTATCCTGGAAGGCGGCACCTGGGCCGCCGGGCGCGAGATCGCTGCCGAGCTGCGCAGCGACGGCGCGCCGCCGCTGCAGATCGACAGCGACGGCACGGTGTTCTGACCAGCCGCGGCAACGGCCGCGGGGTCCTGCGTTCAGCGCGCAGGCGCCTTCTTGGCCGGCGCCTTCTTGGCCGGTGCCTTCTTGGCCGGTGCCTTCTTGGCCGGCACCTTCTTGACCGCTGCCTTCACCGGCGCCTTCTTGGCGGCGGCGTTCTTCGCCGGCGCCGCAGCGGCCTTGCGCGCCGCCGGCTTCTTCGGCGACATCGCCTGCTCGACCTTCACTGCGGCCTTCCTCGCCCCCGTGGCCGCGGCCTTGACCTTGCGCTTGACGGCGCGTTCGGCCTGGACCAGCGCCTTCTCGCCGTCGGCCTTGGCGACCTTGGCCTTGCGCGCCACCGTGCGCTGCGCCTTGCCGATGGCCTTCTTGGCGTCGACCTCGACCGCGTGCACCTTGCGCTGCACCTTGCCCTTGGCCGCGCGCGCCTTCTTCTCGACCGCGGCGGTCGCCTTCTTCACTTCACGCTTGGCGTCTGCCGCGGCGCCCTCGGCGCGTTTGACGAGCGATGCGCCCATCTCCTGTGCCTTGTCCTTGGCCGCTTCCACGGCGTCGCCGATCTTGGTCATCAGACTCTTCTTCGTCGCCATCTCGTTGCTCCTGAGTTGTGTGAAACGCTGGACCCACTCCATGGATCAGCGGCACGGCCACCGACCCCTGCCACGAGTGGACCAGCGGAGCATGAGGGGGGGCTTGACGACGGTCAATGCTTGCGACGCGGTCAAGGCCCCGAGCGCAGCGTCGATGCAACGGCCGCGCCGCCACGCCGGGTTTCACGCCGCTGGCCGCACCAGTTCGCGCGCGCGTTCCGCCGCACCGCGCCCGACGTGGCCCGCCAGTGCCAGGGCAGCGCCGTCGGCCAGCATGCGCTGGAAGACCGCACTCACGCGCGCCGCCGTGATGGCGTCGATGCGCGCCAACTGCTCGTCGAGCGGCCGCACGCGGCCGATGGCGAACAGGTCCAGCGCGGCCTGCTCCATGCGCTGCGCCGGGCGGTCGCGGTCGCGCAGCAGCCGCACCGCGAGCTGGTTGCGCGCGCGCTGCAGGTCGATCGCCGCGGTGGCCTGCGCCTGCCGCTGCAGCAGGTTCATCAGCTCGCGCAGGCACTCGTCGAGCTTGTCGGGCGCGACCGAGGCCTCGACGACGAATTGCCCGTACAGGTCGTAGCGGTCGGCCGTGCAGTCGGCGTGGTAGACGAGGCCGCGGCGTTCGCGCAGTTCGCTGAGCAGCGGCGAGCTCATGCCTTCACCGAAGACCGCCGCCGCCAGCTCGCTGGCCGGGTCGTCGCTGCTACGGGCAGCGATCGGGAAACCCAGCACCAGGTGCGTCTGGCTGCTGCCTGGCAGCCGGCGCGAGCGCACGCCACCGGCGTACACCGGCGGCGTCACGACCTCGCCCTGGCCGTGCGGCAGGGTGCCGAAGGCCGCCGCCACTTCGCGTGCGATGCCGGCCGCGTCGATCGGGCCGGCCGCCACGACGATGACGTTGCCGCCGCAGTAGTGGCGCGCCACCCAGCGCACGAGGTCGTCGCGCTGCAGGCGTTCGATGTTGCCGCGCGGGCCGATCACGGCTTGCGCCGCCGGGTGCAGGCCCCAGCAAGCGTGGTCGAAGAGCTGGTAGGCGGTGTCCATGGGGTCGTCGGCCACTTCGATGGCCTCCTGCAGCAGCACTTCGCGCTCGCGCGCCAGTTCGGCTTCGGGGAAGGTGGCGTGCTGCACGATGTCGGCCAGCATGTGCACGAAATCCGCCGCGTGCCCGCCGCGGCCGCGCATGTAGTACGCGGTGTGATCCTTGTCGGTGTGGGCGTTGACCTCGGCGCCCAGGCACTCGGCGTCGAGGTTGATGCGGTGCACGTCGCGCCCGGCGGTGCCCTTGAAGACCATGTGCTCGACGAAATGGCTGATGCCGTTGAGCGCCCGCGGCTCGTGGGCGCTGCCGGCACGCACGTAGACGCCGACGCTGGCGGTCTGCAGGTGCGGCAGCGGGATCGTGACGACGCGCACGCCGTTGGGCAGCCACTGGACGGCGGTGCCGGCGTCGCCGGGCTCGGGGCGGGCGAGTGTCGTGTTCATGCGCGATCCTGGGGTCGGCGACGTGGGCCGGGGAGGCGTCGAATGTAGACGCCGCCACGGTCGATGCGATCATCGCGACCCCGCAGCCATCCGTGCCCAGCGCCGGCCCCGCCATGACCGTCCTCGTTCCGATGCGCCCCGAAGTGTTCGCCGACGTCATGACCGCTTCGATTGCGGCCTACGCCAGCGACAACGTGGCGGCCGGCCGCTGGCCGCAGGCCGGCGCGCTGGAACGATCGCGCGCCGAGTTCCAGAGCGAGCTGCCGCAGGGCCTGGCCACGCCCGACAACCACCTGTTCGAGATCCGCGCCACCGTCGACGGCCCGACCGTGGGCCACCTGTGGTTCGCGGTGCAGTCGCCGCACGGCCGCCGCACGGCCTTCGTCTACGACGTCGAAGTGCAGCCCGAGCACCGCCGCCAGGGCCACGCCCGCCGCGCCTTCGAGGCGCTGGAGTCGCTGGCCGGCGAACTCGGCGTCGACAGCATCGGCCTGCATGTCTTCGGTTTCAACACCGCGGCCCAGGCGCTGTACGCCGCACTGGGCTACACGGTGACGGGCATCAACATGAACAAGCCCGTGCGCCGGCCTGCCGGCTGACCTTCAGGCGCGGCCGACGAAGAAGTCCGAGATCAGGTCAGCGACGCGCGGCGAGAACACCAGCGTGAGGTGGGAGCCCCAGACCCGCACGGCGGTGGCGCCGTCGAGAAGGGTTTCCGAGATCGACACCGTGCCGTCGTGCGGGCGCGGCAGGCCCAGCGCCAGGCCGATGCCCAGCGGCAGCGTCCCCGCGACGACGAGAACACCGCGCTGTTCGGCGAGGACCGGCCGGTTCTTGACGATGCCCTCGATGGCCACCGACCCCAGCAAGAGGCGGCCCAGGGAGGTGGCGGCCATGAAGTCGGCGACCGCACTGCCCTGCAAGGGGCAGCCGAGCAGGGCCACCCGGGAGACTCTTTCGGTCGGGTGCCTTTGCAGCATGCTCGCGACGACGATGCCGCCCAGGCTGTAGCCGACGAGATGCACGCGCCCGGCCGCGACGGCCTGGACATCGTCGAACAGGGCCCGCGCCGAGTCGGCGATGCGCCCCAGCATCGACCGGTAGTGGAAGTGGCTGACCGTGAAACCCCGGCGCCTGAGTCGCCAGGCCAGGTAGTAGAGCTTGATGCCAGGCATCCACAGCCCGTGCACCAGGATCACGGTGTCTGCCACGGGATCGCCAGGAAATCGTTCCAACGCCGCTCTCGATGTTGCCTGGATGATGGCCGCGGGCAGCACGTCGAGTCCTGAGCCAGCGCAAACCATCGTCACGCCAGGTGGCCGAATGGCGGGCGCGCTGTGGCACCATGGCCGTGCCGCATCTGCGCCGCGCCGACGACCCACCAGGCCGCGGCACCCCCTTCCCGGAGCCCGTCCGCATGCCCGCCGAAGTCCACCTCGTCACCCACCCGCTGGTGCAGCACAAGCTCACGCTGCTGCGCCGCAGGGACCTCAGCACCAGCAGCTTCCGCCGCCTGATGCACGAGATCAGCATGCTGATGGCCTACGAGGTCACGCGCGACATGCCGACGCAGCTGATCGAGATCGAGACGCCGCTGGAGACGATGCAGTCGCCCGTCATCGACGGCAAGAAGACGGTCTTCGTGGTCATCATGCGCGCCGGCAGCGGCTTCCTCGACGGCATGCTCGACGTGGTGCCGGGTGCGCGCGTGGGCCACGTCGGCCTGTACCGCGACCCCAAGACGCTGGTCGCGGTCGAGTACTACTTCAAGATGCCGCACGGCATGCCCGAGCGCGACGCCATCGTGCTCGACCCGATGCTGGCCACCGGCAACTCGGCGGTGGCGGCGGTGGAGCGGCTGAAGGAGACGCGGCCGCGCTCGATTCGCCTGGTCTGCCTGCTGGCCGCTCCCGAAGGCCTGCGCAACTTCCATGGCCACCATCCCGACGTGCCGGTGTACACCGCCGCCGTCGACCGCCAGCTCAACGAGCACGGCTACATCGTGCCGGGCCTGGGCGACGCGGGCGACCGCTTGTTCGGCACCAAGTAGCGCAGGACACGTCGGCGGCCTGCTGCATGCCTGCAGGGGTTCGCCCCGGTCAGACCAGCACGCCGTCGCGCAACTCGATGCGGCGGTCCATCGCGGCGGCGATCTCGGGGTTGTGCGTGGCCACCAGCAGCAAGGCCTGCTGGCTGCGGGCATGCTGCACCAGCAAGGCCATCACGCGCTCGCCGTTGACGCTGTCCAGGTTGCCCGTGGGCTCGTCGGCCAGCACCAACGCCGGCCGGTTGACCAGCGCGCGCGCCACCGCGGCACGCTGGCGCTCGCCGCCGGACACGTGCGTGGGCAGGAAGCCGGCGCGCGCGCCCAGGCCCATCTGGGCCAGCAGCTCGGCGGCGCGCCCGCGGCGCTCGGCGCGCGGCACGCCCAGCGCCACCATCGGCGCTTCCACGTTCTCCTGCAACGTCATCGTCGGCACCATGTGATGGAACTGGAACACGAAGCCGACGCGGCGGGCGCGGAACGCCGGGCCGCGGCGCACCGTCGCCAGGTCGACGCCGGCCACCTCGATGCGCCCGCGATCGGGCCGGTCGAGCAGGCCGACGAGCGACAGCAGCGTGCTCTTGCCGCAGCCCGAAGGCCCGATCAGCGCCACGGTCTGGTTCGTGTCGGCGCTGAAGCTCACGTCGTGCAGCGCGCGCACGCGGCCGCGGTCGAAGTCGCGGCCCAGGCCGCTGACCTGCAGCAGCGGCGCCTCATTCATGGCGCAGCGCCGTCAACGGCTGCATGCGCCACAGCACCACTGCCGGCCAGGCCAGCGCGAGCAGCGCGATGACGAGGGTGAGCACGAAGGAAGCGGCCACCAGCGTCGGCGACAGCGACACCGGGATCCAGCCGAAGCCCACCGTCTCCATGCCGTTGACGGTGTGCAGCAGCGCCAGCCCGAAGGCGTTGCCCAGCGCCGCTCCCGCCAGGCACAGCAGCACGCTTTCGGCCAGCAGCATGCGCAGCACCAGCCAGGGTGTCCAGCCCATGGCCATCAGGATGCCGATCTCGCGCGTACGCTCGGCCACCGCCATCAGCAAGGTGTTGGTGACCACCAGCACGGTGCCCACCAGCGCCACCACCGCGATGGTGCCGACGAAGGCGTCGACGACACGGAACAGCCGCAGCGCGCCGGCAAATTCGGTGGCCGGGATGGCGCGCAGCGCGGGGTGCCTGCGCTGCACGTCGGCGATGATGCGCGCGGTGTCGGCGCGGTCGCCGGTGCGCACCAGGGCCAGCGTGTAGTGACCCTCGCTGCCGTCGGGGGTGAAGAGGCCTTGCGCCTGTTCGACGCCGACCATCACGCCGCCGTCGAACATGCGGCTGCCGGTGCGGAACAGGCCGCTGACGAGGTAACTCCGGTCACCCAGCGTGAGCTGCGTCCCCGGCCCCAGGCCCAGGCGCTGGGCGCCGAGTTCCCCCAGCAGCAGTTCGTCGGCAGCGGCCATCGGCCGCCCGGCGACCAGCGACAGACGCTGGGCGAAAGCCGGCTCGACGCCCATCACCAGCGCATAGGGGCTCCACTTCTCGTTGAGGGTGCCGATCACCATCGGCGCCACCGCGGCGCCGTAGTCCTGCAGCAGCGCCTGCATCTGCGGCGCCGTGATCTTCGACGAAAACGGCGAAGGCGCACGCCGTTCGTGCACGACGACGTCGAAGTGGTAGTTGTCGATGGCGCCGGAAATCTGCAGCCGCAGGTCGGCCGTGATGGCGCTGACGGCGGCGAACAGCGCCACTCCCGCGGCGATGCCGAGCACCGTCATCAGCGCACGCAGCGGCGCACGCAGCACGTTGCGCAGGAAGATCACCCCTGCGCCCCGGCTGCCTGCGCCCGGGGCCTCAAGGCGTGCAAACCGGCACCGCGGTCACCGGCGCGCCGTTGACGGTGAGCGTGGCCTGCATCGTCGATCCCGGCACCAGCGTGGCCACGGCGTTGGAGCCGTTGGCGCCGGTGAAGGTGAAGACGCCCGAAACGACGTCACCGTCGGCGTCCATCACCACCGGCTGCGTGCTGGCGATCTCGAAGTAGCTGCCGTTGCTGCGGTAGCCGCGCCCGCTGAAGGTCATTTCGGTGTTGCCGGCGGGCGTCTCGTATTCCCTGAGCAGGTAGTTGCTTTCGCGGTAGGTCTTGCCGGTGTCGTTGTTCTTGACGGTCATGTCCGCCAGCGACATCACGTTCGGGTTGGCCGCCGTGGGCGTGCCGCCGGGGACACCCACCACCGTCTTGAAGCCGCTGAAGCTCAGGGTCTGCGAACTCACCGGCGCGCCGGTCGAGGTCTGCACGATGACCGTCACCGGTGCGGACGTGTCGGCCACCAACTGGGTCGAGATGGGGCCGCTGGCCGTGGGCGTGGCGGTGTTGACGAAGGCGATGGCACCGTTGACGAGCTGGCGCTCGCCCGCCGAGCTGTCGAGTTCACAGTAGTTCTCGAAGGCCAGCGTGGCCGTGGTCACGCCGTTGACATGCGAGTAGTTGCGGTAGCCGAAGCGGCCGCCGCAGTCGCCGAGCTGGTCGGCCGGCGGCGTGCTGCCCAGTGCCAGCCGCGTCTTGGTGAGCGGCGGCGCCGATCGGGCGGCCGGACCCATGGCGCTGCGCAGGGCCTGGGCCATGGCGAACTTGCGCTCGATGCGCAGGGCGCCGGTCGCCTGCCTGCAGATCCCCACGAGGCCGTCGAAGTCGTTGATGGCGCTGGTGACGGCGGCCGTGTCGATCGTGGCTGCGGTCGCGGGGGGAGCGTCGGAACCACCGCCGCCGCCGCAGGAACTGGCCAAGACCACGGCCCCTGCGACCATCGCGCCGGTGCCGAGAACCGTCAAGGAACGGGCTGTCTTGTTCGTGCTCATGATGCAACTCACTGGTAGTGAGCCGCCATCTTGAACCATCGATTTCAAGCCTTGTTGAGGACTGTCAAAAGGGCCGCGAAAAGCGGCCCCGGCAGCCCCCCCCCGGGGCGGGCCCGGAAGACGCAGAATCGCCCGTCGCGGCAGCGCCTGGGCGCGTCGGTGGGGCGAGCCGGCGCGGCTGCAGCCTCAGGCGTAGGGGTCGGGCCAGCCCAGCGCCTGCAGGATCCGGCTTTCCTGCGCCTGCATCGCCGCCGCCTCGTCGTCGTGCTCGTGCTCGTGGCCCTGCGCGTGCAGCGTGCCGTGCACCAGCAGGTGGGCGTAATGGCCTTCGACCGCGATGCCCTGCTCGCGCGCCTCGGCCTCGACCACCGGCGCGCACAGCACGAGGTCGGCCACCACCGTCGGCGTGTGCTCGTAGTCGAAGGTCAGCACGTTGGTGGCGTAGTCCTTGCCGCGGTAGTCGCGGTTCAGCGCGCGCCCTTCTTCGGCGTCGACGATGCGCACCGTGATCCGCGCCGGCGCCGCGAGCGCCGCACGCACCCAGCGCGACACCCGATGCCGCGGCAGCAGCGCGCGGTGGCGGGCGTCGGCGAACTGGATCGAAAGCTGCAGCGGCGGCGCGCTCATCGGGGCCCGCCGCTGCCGGACCCGGTGGCGGTGTGCTTTTCGTAGGCCTGGACGATGCGCGCCACCAGCGGATGGCGCACCACGTCGGCGGCGGTGAAGTGCGTGAAGGCGATGCCCTGCACACGCGCCAGCACCTGCGCCGCCTCGACCAGGCCGCTGGCCGTGCCCTGCGGCAGGTCGATCTGGCTCACGTCGCCGTTGACCACGCACTGGCTGCCGAAGCCGATGCGGGTGAGGAACATCTTCATCTGCTCGCGCGTCGTGTTCTGCGCCTCGTCGAGGATGACGAAGGCGTGGTTCAGCGTGCGTCCGCGCATGAAGGCCAGCGGCGCGATCTCGATCAGCCCCTTCTCGAAGGCCTTGGCGACGCGGTCGAAACCCATCAGGTCGTACAGTGCGTCGTACAGGGGCCGCAGGTAGGGGTCGACCTTCTGCGCCAGGTCGCCGGGCAGGAAGCCGAGCCGCTCGCCGGCCTCCACCGCCGGCCGTGTGAGCACGATGCGCTGCACGCCGTGGCGTTCCAGCGCGTCGACGGCGCAGGCCACCGCCAGGAAGGTCTTGCCGGTGCCGGCCGGTCCGATGCCGAAAGTGATGTCGTGCGCCAGCATCTGGCGCAGGTACTGCATCTGGTTGGGCGTGCGGCCGCTGAGGTCGGCGTGGCGCGTGTGCAGCACCACGGGGGCGTCGGCGGCGCCCGCCGCGGGCCTGGCGTCGCCGCGCTCCGGCGCCGCCGCAGCCGCCGTCACCTTTACCAGGGCCAGTTGCAGCGCCCGCTCGCCGATCGGCTCACGCGCCTTTTCGTAGAGCGCGTCCAGCAGCAGCACGGCGCTGTCGACGGCGCCGCGCGGGCCGTCGATGCGAAAACTCGCCTCGCGCCGCGCCAGCCGCACGCCCAGCGCGGCTTCGATGCTGCGCAGGTGGGCATCCAGCGGGCCGCACAGGTGCGCCAGGCGGCGGTTGTCGGGCGTTTCGAAGGTGTGGCGTCGGATCACGAGGCTGGGCATTTGCGCACGGCCACGCATTGTCGCAGCGCCGCGGCAGGTTGCGCGGCGTGCAGAATCTGCCGCTTCATGCGTCACTCCGTGATCCTGGCCCTGGTCTGCTGGCTGACCCTGCTCGGCCTGCCGGCCGCGGCGCAGACGCTGGACATCCGCAGCGCGATCGCGGCCCCGGGCGCCGCAGCGGCGTTCCCCGCCGACGCCGCAGCGGTGGCGGTGGCCTTGCCCGACGAGTGGGCGCGCACGCGCCCCGGCTACAGCGGCACGCTGTGGTACCGCGTGACTTTCGAGCCGGCGGCCGAGGCCGCACCCGGCGACCTGCCGGCCTTGTACGTCGCGCGGGTCTGCAGCAACCTCGAGGTGCAGCTCAACGGCCGGCGCGTGCACAGCGGCGGCCGCATGTCCGAGCCGTTCACCGACAACTGCCAGCGCCCGCAGCTGGTGCCGCTGCCGCCGGCGCTGCTGCGGCCGGGATCCAACGAACTGGACATCCGCGTCGCCGGGCACCCACTCGCCGAGGTCGCCTCGCGCCAACGCGCCGGCGCCTTGTCGGCGCTGGCCATCGGCCCGCAGTCGGTGCTGGCGCGGCGCCACGCCCGCGACACCGCGCTGCAGGTCGGTGCGCCGCAGGCGGTGGGCACCATGCTGTTGCTGCTGGGCGGTTTCATGATCGTGCTGGGTGTCAGGCACCGCAGCCAGAGCCAGCTTGCCTACTTCGGCGCCGCGGCGGTCGGCTGGGTGTCGTTCGACGCGCGGCTGTGGCTGCGCCACTGGTCGATCGGCCACTCGGCGACAGAGTTCCTGGTGTGCGCGCTGCTGGGATTCATTGCCTGGGCGGCTGTGCAGTTCCTGCTTCGCCACGCCGGACTGCGCTACAGCTGGCTGGACCGGCTGCTGCCGCTGCAGTGCGCGCTGCTGCCGCTGTCGCTGATGCTGGCCGGGCCGCAGAACATGCATGCCATGGCCTCCTTCTGGTACACCCTGCTGGCGCTGGAGGTGGCAGCGGCGGCCGCCGTCACCCAATTGCAGCAGCACGGCGACCGCCGCCGGCTGCGGCCCATGGCCGCGCTGGTGGCCGCGGCGGTGCTGGCCGCGATCGTCGAATTCGCCGCCCCCTGGGACGCTGCGCGCCCCGCTGCGGCGCAGGTGGTGCACCTCGTGGCGGCCATGCTGTTCGTGCTGGCGGGCCTGCGCCTGGTGCAGCAGCACGGACATACGCTGCACCAGACCGAACAGGCCCGGCAGCTGCTCGAGCAGCGCGTGCGCGAGGCCAGCGCCGAGATCGAGCACAACTTCCGCCAGCTCGCCGAGCTGCGCGTCGAGCAGGTCACCGAACGCGAGCGCAAACGCATCGCCGCCGACCTGCACGACGACCTCGGCGCCAAACTGCTGACCATCGTCCACACCAGCGACTCCGAACGCATCTCGACACTGGCGCGCGAGGCGCTGGAGGAAATGCGGCTGTCGGTGCGCGGCCTCACCGGACGGCCGGTGCGCCTGGCCGACGCGCTGGGCGACTGGCGCGCCGAGGTCGTGTCGCGGCTGGCGCAGGCCGGCATCGAGGGCGAATGGGTAGCCCCCGAGGACCTGCCGCAGACGCTGAGCGCACGCGCCTACGTGCAGACCACGCGCATCCTGCGCGAGGCCACCAGCAACATCATCAAGCACAGCGGCGCCTCGCTGTGCTCGGTGACGGCGTCGATCGCCGACGGCGACTTCCAGCTCGTGGTGCAGGACAACGGCGACGGCATCAGCAACGAAATCGACCAGCGCCTGGACCGCGGCCACGGGCTGGCAAGCATGAAGAACCGTGCCAAGCAGCTGCAGGGGCAATGCCTGGTCGAGTCGGGCACGGGCTACGGAACCGTGATCCGCCTCACGCTTCCGCTGGATCGTGCCATCGAGGCCTCATGAGCGGCCGTGGGGGCGCCGATAAGATCGCCATCCACCACGGTACAAACCCGGATGACACTCACCCTGCGCCCCCTTCTTTCGCTGCCCCGAGGGCCGGCCGCGGGCCACCTCGTGGCCCACAGGCTGCGTGCGTCCCAGGGCGCGAGCGGGCGCGACTGACATGCAGACCATCCTGTTGCTCGAGGACCTGCCCGAGATCCGGGCCTGGCTGCGCAAGCTCGTGCTCGAGGTCTTTCCCGGCGCGCACCTGTCGGAGAGTGCACGCGTGCACGACGCCATCGAGCTCGTGAAGGCGATCAAGTTCGACCTCGCTTTGATCGACCTCGGCCTGCCCGACGGCAGCGGTGTCGACGTGGTGACCAAGCTGCGCGACGTGCAGCCCGAAGCCCAGAGCGTGGTGGTGACGATCCACGACGACGACGAGCACCTGTTCCCGGCGCTGCAGGCCGGCGCCTTCGGCTACATCCTCAAGGAACAGCCGCGCGAGCTGATCACCGAGCAGCTGCACCGCATCAGCCAGGGCGAGCCGCCGCTGTCGCCGTCGATCGCGCGCCGCGTGATGGCCTACTTCAGCGTCAAGACCAAGCCGCAGCCGGCGGCCAACGCCATGCCCAACGTCAGCCTCACCGAGCGCGAGAGCGAGGTCCTGCTGCGCGTGGCCAAGGGCTACACGCTGCCCGAGATCGGCGTGCAGCTCGGCCTCAGCCGGCACACCATCGCCGACTACGTGAAGCAGATCTACCGCAAGCTCAACGTCAGCTCGCGTGCCGAAGTGGCACTGGAAGCGCAGCGCATGGGGCTGTTCGGCTAAGAAGGCAGGCGGGGTCGGGCCGCCCGCGGCCGCCGCACCCCTGAGCCGCCCTCCCGTCCCCGGCCGGGATAGTTCTTTCGGACGATGGTGCTGCGCACCACCATCCTCCCTTTGCCGCGCCACGCCTGCCCTGCAGGCGGATAGGCGCCGCGGCCGCGCACGGCCACAGTCACGCCACCCCCATAGGAGCGATGGCATGGCCCCGCAGAGCCTCAAGAACCCCCGACAAGCCTGGTCGGTGCTGATCGTCAGCACGCTGGCTTTCACGGTGTGTTTCATGGTCTGGATGATGTTCGGCGTCATCGGCATCCCGATCAAGAAGACGCTGGGCCTGAACGCCACCGAGTTCGGCCTGCTCACCGCGATGCCGGTGCTGTCGGGATCGCTGATCCGCGTGCCGCTGGGCATCTGGACCGACAAGTACGGCGGCCGCATCGTGCTGGCGGTGCTGATGGCCGTCACGGTGCCGGCGATCTACCTGATGGCCTACGCCACGGCGTACTGGCACTTCCTGGTCATCGGCCTCGTGCTCGGACTGGCCGGCGGTTCGTTCTCGGTCGGCACGCCCTATGTCGCGCGCTGGTTCCCCAGGCACCGCCAGGGCATGGCGATGGGCGTCTTCGGCGCCGGCAACTCGGGCGCGGCGGTGAACAAGTTCCTGGCCCCGGCGCTGGTGGTGGCCTTCGGCTGGACCATGGTGCCGCAGGTCTACGCCGCCGTCATGCTGGGTACGCTGATCCTGTTCTGGCTGTTCAGCCACAGCGACCCCACGCACCTGGTGCCGTCCAACGTGCGCTTCGTCGACCAGCTTCAGGCGCTGAAGGATCCGAAGGTGCTCAAGTACTGCCAGTACTACAGCATCGTCTTCGGCGGCTACGTCGCGCTGAGCCTGTGGATGGTGCAGTACTACGTGGGCGAGTTCGGCCTCGACATCCGCGTCGCCGCGCTGCTGGCGGCCGCCTTCTCGCTGCCCGGCGGCGTGCTGCGCGCCATCGGCGGCATGCTGTCCGACAAGTTCGGCGCCCACCAAGTGACCTGGTGGGTGATGTGGGTGAGCTGGATCTGCCTGTTCCTGCTGTCCTACCCGCAGACCGAGATGACGGTCCTCACCGTCGACGGCCCGGTCACGTTCCACATCGGCCTGAACGTCTACACCTTCACGGCGCTGATGTTCGTCCTGGGCATCGCCTGGGCCTTCGGCAAGGCCAGCACCTTCAAGTACATCAGCGACGAGTACCCGCACAACATCGGCGCCATCAGCGGCATCGTCGGCCTGGCCGGGGGCCTGGGCGGCTTCGTGCTGCCGATCATGTTCGGCGCGCTGATGGACCTCACCGGCATCCGCTCGAGCGCCTTCATGCTGATGTACGGCGTGGTCTGGGTGTCGTTGATCTGGATGTACTGGACCGAAGTACGCCGGACCGAGTTGATGGGCGCCAAGTCCAAGGGCTTCAGCCTGGCCGGCTGAACCGGGATTCACACCGAAAGGACACCATGAATACCACGCATGCAGCGGGCGCGATCTCGCCCGCACCCACCGGCGGCGGCGACATCGCCGACTGGCGCCCCGAGGACGAGACCTTCTGGGAATCCACCGGCAAGAAGGCCGCCTACCGCAACCTGTGGATCTCGATCCCGGCGCTGTTGTGCGGGTTCGCCGTCTGGGGCATGTGGGGCATCATCACCGTGCAGATGCTCAACCTGGGTTTCCCGTTCACCCAGGCCGAGCTGTTCACGTTGACTGCCATCGCCGGCATCGCCGGCGCGACGATGCGCATCCCGGCCTCGTTCTTCATCCGCCTGGCCGGTGGCCGCAACACCATCTTCCTGACCACCGCGATGCTGCTGGCGCCGGCCATCGGCACCGGCATCGCGCTGCAGCACCCTGATTGGCCGCTGTGGGTGTTCCAGCTCATGGCGCTGTGGTCGGGCGTCGGTGGTGGCAATTTCGCGTCGTCGATGTCCAACATCAGCACCTTCTTTCCTAAGCGGCTGCAGGGCACGGCGCTGGGGCTGAACGCCGGCCTGGGCAATTTCGGCGTCACCACGATGCAGATCGTGATTCCGCTGGTCATGACGGTCGGCATCTTCGGCGCCTTCGGCGGCGAGCCGATGACGCTGGTGAAGGACAGCGGCTGGATCTTCGGCAAGATCGCCGCCGGCACGCCCACCTGGATCCAGAACGCCGGCTTCGCCTGGGTGCTGTCGCTGGTGCCGCTGGCCGTGCTGTGCTGGTGGGGCATGAACAACCTGAAGACGGTGTCGCCGCACACCGGCTCGCCCATCGTCGCCTTCGCCAAGATCACCTACCTGTACACGCTGGCCTTCGTGCCCGCGATCTTCATGCTCTGGCTGTACCTGCCCAAGCCCACCGGCCTGGGCGTGCTGAGCATGTGGGTGGCCATTCCGCTGGACATCTTCCTGGCGCTGCTGGTCATGAAGCTGGCCGCCTTCGGCGAGATGAAGGAGGGCGTGAAGAAGCAGTTCGCGATCTTCAAGGACAAGCACACCTGGAGCCTGACCGCGCTGTACATCGTCACCTTCGGCTCGTTCATCGGCTTCTCGATGGCGCTGCCGCTGGCCATCACCGTGATCTTCGGCTTCCAGCACGTGCCGGATGCGAACGGCGTGATGCAGCACACGCTGAAGAATCCGAACGCACCCTCGGCGCTGACCTACGCCTGGATCGGCCCCTTCGTCGGCGCCGCGGTGCGACCGATCGGCGGCTGGATCTCCGACAAGGTGGGCGGCTCGATCGTCACCCAGGTCATCACGGTGGTGATGGCGGCAGCCTCGGTGGCGGTGGGCTACGTCATGATGCTGGCCTACGGCTCGGCCACGCCGGAAGAATATTTCCCGATGTTCCTGGGCCTGTTCATGGTGCTGTTCTTCGCCAGCGGCATCGGCAACGGTTCGACCTTCCGCACCATCGGCGTCATCTTCGACCGCACCCAGGCCGGACCGGTGCTGGGCTGGACCTCGGCGGTGGCCGCCTACGGCGCCTTCATCGCGCCGGTGCTGATCGGCGAGCAGATCAAGGCCGGCACGCCTCAGGCCGCGTTCTACGGTTTCGCCATCTTCTACGCCCTGTGTCTGGTGCTGAACTGGTGGTTCTACTTGCGCCGCAACGCCTACGTGAAGAACCCGTGATGATGACCGAAGCCCGGCCGGGCACAGTGTCGGATGCGCGCTCGCGGCCGCTGGCCGCGCCGCGTGTCATCGTGCACTGGAACCCCGAGGACACGGGCTCGTGGGAGCGCAGCGGTCGCCGCGTCGCCAGGCGCAACCTGTGGCTGTCGATCCCGGCACTGATGCTGGCCTTCGCGGTCTGGATGGTGTGGTCGGTGGTGGTCGTCAACCTGCCGGGAGCCGGGTTCCGCTACTCGACCAACCAGCTGTTCTGGCTGGCCGCGCTGCCCGCGCTGTGCGGCGCCACTCTGCGCATCTTCTATGCGTTCGCGGTTCCCGTCGTCGGCGGCCGGCGCTTCACCGCGCTGGCCACGGCGAGCCTGCTGCTGCCGGCACTGGGCATCGGCTTCGCGGTGCAGGACCCCGACACGCCCTACGAGGTGATGGTGGCACTGGCCCTGTTGTGCGGCCTGGGCGGCGGCAACTTCGCCAGCTCGATGGCGCACATCAGCTTCTTCTACCCGAGGGCCAGGCTCGGCTACGCTCTGGGCATGAATGCCGGATTGGGCCAACTGGGCGTGTCGATCGTGCAGTTCGCGGTGCCGCTGGTCATCGGTGCCGGCGTCTTCGGTGTGCTCGGCGGCGCGCCGCAAGCCACCGCGCTGGGGCCGATGTGGCTGCAGAACGCCGGCTTCGTCTGGGTGCCGTTCATTGTCGCCAGCGCGCTGGCCGCCTGGTTCGGCATGAACGACCTGGCCGACGCCAGGGCCGGTTTCGCCGAGCAGGCGGTGATCTTCGTGCGCAAGCACAATTGGCTGATGTGCTGGCTGTACCTGGGCACCTTCGGCAGCTTCATCGGCTACTCGGCGGGCTTCCCGCTGCTCATCAAGAGCCAGTTCCCGGGCATGAACGCGCTGCAGTACGCCTGGCTGGGGCCTCTGCTCGGCGCACTGCTGCGGCCGCTGGGCGGCTGGCTGAGCGACAAGCTCGGCGGCGCGCGCGTCACCTTCTGGACCTTCACGGCCATGGCCGCCGGCGTCTGCGCCGTGCTGCGGTTCCTGCCGCACGCCGATCACGCCGGCAACTTCACCGGCTTCCTGCTCAGCTTCATGGCCTTGTTCGCCTTGACCGGCATCGGCAACGGCAGCACCTTCCGCATGATCCCCGTCATCTTCCGCACCGAGCGGCAGCGTGCGGCGCGCGGCCAGGGCCCTGCCGCCCAGGAACAGGCGGTGAAGGACGGCAACAAGGAAGCCGCGGCCGTGCTGGGTTTCAGCTCGGCCATCGCTGCCTATGGCGGCTTCTTCATCCCCAAGAGCTACGGCACCTCCATCACCATGACCGGCAGCCTCGACGGAGCCCTGTACGCCTTCATCCTCTTCTACGCCACCTGCATCGTCCTGACCTGGTGGTACTACAGCCGCAAGAACGCGCCCATGCCCTGCTGAATGACGACCACCCCCGTAGCGGCTTCACCGCTCCCCCTCGAGGGGCAACGCCAGCGGCCCGGCAGTGCCGGTTTTCGCGGCGTTCGCTGGATAGGAACCCTCACGCTCGCCCTGCAACCAAGGAACCGGAACTGACACCATGAGCCACTTCCTCGACCGCCTGACCCACTTCACACTGCCCAAGGAAAACTTCTCCGACGACCACGGCGTGGCCACCGGCGAGGACCGCACCTGGGAAGACGCCTACCGCAACCGCTGGGCGCACGACAAGATCGTGCGCAGCACGCATGGCGTCAACTGCACCGGCAGCTGCAGCTGGAAGATCTACGTCAAGGGTGGCATCGTGACCTGGGAAACCCAGCAGACCGACTACCCGCGCACACGCTGGGACATGCCCAACCACGAGCCGCGCGGCTGTGCGCGCGGTGCCAGCTACAGCTGGTACCTGTACAGCGCCAACCGCGTCAAGTACCCGCTGGTGCGTGGCCGCCTGCTCGAGCGCTGGCGCGCGGCACTCGAGGTGAGCAAGACGCCGGTCGACGCCTGGGCGACGATCGTCGAGAACCAGGAAGCGCGTCGCGACTACCAGAAGGTGCGCGGCATGGGCGGCTTCGTACGCAGCAACTGGGACGAGGTCAACCAGCTCATCGCCGCGGCCAACGTCTACACGATCAAGCAGCACGGGCCCGACCGTGTCGTCGGCTTCAGCCCGATTCCGGCCATGAGCATGGTGAGCTATGCCGCCGGCAGCCGCTACCTGAGCCTGATCGGTGGCGTGTGCATGAGTTTCTACGACTGGTACTGCGACCTGCCGCCGTCCAGCCCCCAGGTCTGGGGCGAGCAGACCGACGTGCCCGAATCGGCCGACTGGTACAACAGCACCTACATCATCGCCTGGGGCAGCAACGTGCCGCAGACGCGCACACCCGACGCGCACTTCTTCACCGAGGTGCGCTACAAGGGCGCCAAGACGGTGGCGGTGACGCCGGACTACAGCGAGGTGGCCAAGCTCGCCGACCTGTGGCTGCACCCCAAGCAGGGCACCGACGCCGCGCTGGCGATGGCGATGGGCCACGTCGCGCTGAACGAGTTCTACTTCAAGAAGCGCAGCAGCTATTTCGACGACTACGCGCGCCGCTATACCGACCTGCCGCTGCTGGTGATGCTGAAGGAGCACCGGCTGGCCGACGGCAGCGTCGTGCAGGTGCCCGACCGCTACCTGCGCGCGAGCGACTTCAACGGCAAGCTCGGCCAGGACAACAACCCCGAGTGGAAGACGGTCGCCTTCGACGGCGAGGGCCGCGCCGTGCTGCCCAACGGCAGCATCGGTTTCCGCTGGGGCGCCGAGGAGCGTGCCGACCTCGGCAAGTGGAACCTCGAGGCCAAGGAAGCGCGCCACGGCGCCGACGTCAAGCTCAAGCTGTCGGTGCTGGAAGACGGGCCGCAGGAGCACCAGGTCGTCGACGTCGGCCTGCCCTATTTCGGCGGCATCACGACGCCGCACTTCAAGTCCAACGCGCAGCAGGGCGACGTCAACCGCGTCAAGGTGCCGGCGGTGCGGCTGCGCCTGGGCAAGGAAGGCGATGAGCGCCACGCCCTGGTGGCCACCGTGTTCGACCTGCAGGCGGCGCAGTACGGCATCGACCGCGGCTTGGGGCACGGTGCCAAGAGCTACGACGACGACGCCGCCTACACGCCGGCCTGGGCCGAGAGCATCACCGGCACGCCGCGCGACCAGATCATCACCGTGGCGCGCCAGTTCGCCGACAACGCCGACAAGACACACGGCAAGTCGATGATCATCATCGGCGCGGCGATGAACCACTGGTATCACGCCGACATGAACTACCGCGGTGTCATCAACCTGTTGATGATGTGCGGCTGCATCGGCCAGAGCGGCGGCGGCTGGGCGCACTACGTGGGCCAGGAAAAGCTGCGCCCGCAGACCGGCTGGACGGCGCTGGCCTTCGCGCTGGACTGGATCCGCCCGCCGCGGCAGATGAACAGCACCAGCTTCTTCTATGCCCACACCGACCAGTGGCGCTACGAAAAGCTGGGCATGGAGGAGATCGTCTCGCCGCTGGCCGACAAGAAGGTCTTCGGCGGCAGCATGATCGACTACAACGTGCGCGCCGAACGCATGGGCTGGCTGCCCAGCGCGCCGCAGCTCAAGACGAACCCGCTGCAGGTGGTGAAGGACGCCACCGCCGCCGGGCTGGACGCCAAGGACTATGTCGTGCGCGGGCTCAAGGACGGCACGCTGCAGATGAGCTGCGAAGACCCCGACGCGCCGCAGAACTGGCCGCGCAACCTGTTCGTCTGGCGCAGCAACCTGCTGGGCAGCAGCGGCAAGGGCCACGAATATTTCTGCAAGCACCTGCTGGGCACCGAGAGTGGCGTGCAGGGCAAGGACCTGGGACGCGACGATGCCAAGCCCAGCGAGGTGAAGTGGCACGAGCATGCCCCAGAAGGCAAGCTGGACCTCGTCGTGACGCTGGACTTCCGCATGAGCACCACGTGCCTGTACAGCGACATCGTGCTGCCCACCGCCAGCTGGTACGAGAAGAACGACCTCAATACCAGCGACATGCACCCCTTCATCCACCCCTTGTCGGCGGCCGTCGACCCGGTGTGGCAATCGCGCAGCGACTGGGAGATCTACAAGGGTTTCGCCAAGGCCTTCAGCGAAGTCTGCGTCGGCCACCTCGGCGTCGAAAAGGAAGTCGTGCTGACGCCGCTGATGCACGACAGCCCGGCCGAACTGGCGCAGCCTTTCGACGTCAAGGAATGGAAGAAGGGCCAGTGCGAGCTGATCCCGGGCAAGACGGCGCCGCAGATCGCGGTCGTCGAGCGCGACTACCCGAACGTCTTCAAGCGCTTCACCGCGCTGGGCCCCTTGATGGACAAGCTGGGCAACGGCGGCAAGGGCATCGGCTGGAAGACCGGCACCGAAGTCGAACAGCTCGGTCAGCTCAACGGCAAGACGCTGACCGAAGGCGCCACGCTGGGCATGCCGAAGATCGTCACCGACATCGACGCCTGCGAGGTCATCCTGCAGCTGGCGCCCGAGACCAACGGTCACGTCGCGGTGAAGGCCTGGCAGGCCCTGGGCAAGCAGACCGGGCGTGACCACACCCACCTGGCGCTGTACCGCGAGGACGAGAAGATCCGCTACCGCGACATCCAGGCCCAGCCGCGCAAGATCATCTCGTCACCCACCTGGAGCGGCATCGAGAGCGAGACCGTCAGCTACAACGCCGGCTATACCAACGTGCACGAGCTGATCCCCTGGCGCACGCTGACCGGGCGGCAGCAGTTCTACCTGGACCACCCGTGGGTCATCGCCTTCGGCGAGGCCATGAGCAGCTACCGGCCGCCGGTGGACCTGAAGACGACTTCGGGCATCCACAACATCAAGCCCAACGGCAACAAGGAGATCCTGCTCAACTTCATCACGCCGCACCAGAAGTGGGGCATCCACAGCACCTACAGCGACAACCTGATGATGCTGACGCTGAACCGCGGCGGACCCGTGGTCTGGCTGAGCGAGGACGACGCCAAGGTGGCCGGCGTCGAGGACAACGACTGGGTCGAGGTCTTCAACATCAACGGCGCCATCGCGGCGCGCGCGGTGGTCAGCCAGCGCGTCAACCCCGGCATGCTGCTGATGTACCACGCGCAGGAAAAGATCATCAACACCCCGGGGTCGCAGATCACCGGCGTGCGCGGCGGCATCCACAACAGCGTCACGCGCATCGTGCTCAAGCCCACGCACATGATCGGCGGCTACGCGCAGTTCAGCTACGGCTTCAACTACTACGGAACCATCGGCACCAACCGCGACGAATTCGTGGTCGTGCGCAAGATGGACAAGGTCGACTGGCTCGACACGCCACGCGGCGATGAACGCATCGCCCTCGTGCAAGCCCAAGGAGAAGGCGCATGAAAGTCCGTGCACAGATCGGCATGGTGCTGAACCTGGACAAGTGCATCGGCTGCCATACCTGCAGCGTGACCTGCAAGAACGTCTGGACCAGCCGCCCCGGCGTCGAGTACGCCTGGTTCAACAACGTCGAAACCAAGCCCGGCATCGGCTACCCCAAGGAGTGGGAGAACCAGGACAAGTGGAACGGCGGCTGGATCCGCAACGCCGACGGCTCGATCAGCCCGCGCCAGGGCGGCAAGTGGAAGCTGCTGATGCGCATCTTCGCCAATCCGAACCTGCCGCAGATCGACGACTACTACGAGCCCTTCACCTTCGACTACGACCACCTGCAGTCGGCACCGGAGATGAAACACGCGCCCACCGCGCGCCCGCGCTCGCTGATCACCGGCCAGCGCATGGAGAAGATCGTCTGGGGCCCGAACTGGGAGGAGATCCTGGGCGGCGAGTTCGCCAAGCGCAGCAAGGACAAGAACTTCGACGACATCCAGAAGGACATCTACGGCCAGTTCGAGAACACCTTCATGATGTACCTGCCGCGGCTGTGCGAGCACTGCCTGAACCCGGCGTGCGTCGCGAGCTGTCCGTCGGGCAGCATCTACAAGCGCGAGGAAGACGGCATCGTCCTCATCGACCAGGACAAGTGCCGCGGCTGGCGCATGTGCGTCAGCGGCTGCCCGTACAAGAAGATCTACTACAACTGGAAGAGCGGCAAGGCCGAGAAGTGCATCTTCTGCTACCCGCGCATCGAGGCCGGCCAGCCCA
>CAYJOA010000016.1:0-44122 GCA_964371495.1 uncultured Rubrivivax sp. | reverse complement strand
TTGGGGGCTCTCCATTTTGCCAAAAAAAAAACCCCTGGCCCGCCGGGCGCGTGTGGGGGGCGGGGGGGGGCGGGCCGTGTGAGGGCGTGGATTGTCGCCGCAGTCCGACTGCGGCGCCGCGCTGCGCTTAAGCGGCCGGGTTGTACTGCATCACACGCTGGCGCGGGCTGTTGCGCAGCTCGGCCTGCACCTCGGCGCGCGTCAGCGTCGAAGCCTGGGCTTGCGCCGGGGACGTCGACAGGTCCACTTCACTGACGAAGACGTCACCGGCGGCGCGCGCCTGGCGCACCTCGGCCTGCACCTCGGCGCGCGTCTTGGCAGCGACGAAGTTGTCCTCGACGATCGTGATGTCGTCGGCCATGGCGGCGCCGCCGGCGAAGGCCAGAGTGGTGATGGCGATGATCTGCTTGGCGTTCATTCGAGTGCTCCTGGATAGCGGGTTGAAAAGTCGATCCTTGCGGGCGCTCTTGGACTGTCTGTCGCCCTTCGGTGAGCCGGCTTGCGGAACTGGTTCATCGATGGATGGACTGTATTCATTCACGCCCGGCTAATAAATGAGAAGATCGTGAATGCACTGTTCTCTATAAGGGACTAATGATGGATCAGCTCCGCGCCATGAAGGTCTTCGCCAGGGTCGTCGACGAAGGCGGCTTCGCCAGGGCGGCGCGTGCCCTCGACGCCGCGCCGCCGGTGGTGACGCGACTGGTGGCCGAGCTCGAGGCGCACCTCGGGGCACGCTTGCTCAACCGCACCACGCGCAGCATCGCGCTCACCGAAGTCGGCGAGGCCTACCTGGAGAAGGTGCGGGCCATCCTGGTCGAGGTCGAGGAGGCCGAGGCGCTGGCCAACGAGTCGACCACCGAAGCGCGCGGCCACGTGCGCATCCTGTGCCCGCCCGCAGTGGCCGTGCACCAGCTGGCCAAGCACCTGCCGCGCTTCAACGCCGCGCACCCGCAGGTGACGGTGGAAATCGCCGCACCGGGGCCGGTGGAGACCGTGGACGAGTCCTACGACATCACGATCATTGCCGTGCGCGCGGGCATCCAGGGCGACTTCGTGGCCCGCCGGCTGGCGCGCAGCGAGGTCATCACCTGCGCCGCGCCCGAATATCTCGACCGCCGCGGCCGGCCGACACACCCGAATGAAATGGCGCAGCATGAAGTGCTGCTGCCGCCGATCTCCGAGCTGCAGCGCGGCATCACCTTCGTCAGCGGCCCGTGGGGCGACGACGAGCCCGGCGGCGAGACCTACACCGCGTTGCCGGTTCGGCGGCCCGCGCTCAGCACGTCGCACATCGACACCATGTACGCCGCGGCGCTGGCCGGGCTGGGGGTGGCCGGGCTGCCCTCGTTCGTCATCGAGGACGCACTGATGGAACACGCACTGGAGCGTGTGCTGCCGTCGTGGCGGCTGTTCAGCCTCACGCTGTGGGCCGCCATGCCGACGCGCAAGCACGTGCCGGCGCGCACGCGGGCGTTCCTGGATTTCCTGCTGCAGGTCTTCGGCGGCGAAGACAACGACCCCTGGCTGGCCGCCGCTGGCTGCCAGACGGCGCCAACGCCGCCCCCGACGGCGCGGGCACGACCCATCGCCGCACCGCCGCCGCCCGGCGCACGGCGGCGCCGTCAGAAGGTGTAGCCGGCCCGCACGCTGGCGCCCGACAGCGGCTCCAGCAACTTCAGCAGCGGCCTGAGCGGCGCGTAGCGCAGCGCCACGCGCTGGGCGTAGGCCAGGAAGCGCGGCAGGTCCTGCGCGTATCGCGCCTTGCCGTCGCGGTGCTTGAGGCGGCAGAAGATGCCCAGCACCTTCAGATGCCGCTGCAGCCCCATCCACTCCAGCGCGCGCCAGAACTCGCCGAAGTCGGCGTCCACCGGCAGCCCGGCGCGTCGCGCGTGGTGCCACCAGCGCACCGCCCAGTCGAGTTCCCGGGCCTCGCCCCACGAAATGAAGGCGTCGCGCAGCAGCGAGGCCAGGTCGTAGGTGATCGGCCCGGCCACCGCGTCCTGGAAGTCCAGCACGCCGGGCGTGGCCGCCCCGGATGCGCAAACCATCAGGTTGCGTGGCATCCAGTCGGCGTGCACGGCTACCACCGGCTGCGCCAGCGCGCTGTCGATCAGCAGTCTGCACAGGCGCTGCCACGCAGCCTGCTCGGCGTCGGACCAGGCCACACCGAACTCGCGCTGCACGCACCACTCGGGAAACAGCGCCAGTTCGCGCGCCAGCAGTGTCTCGTCGTACGGCGGCAGCGCGGCGGCCGGAACACCCTGCTGCCAGCGCAGCAGGGCCGCCAGCGCGTCGTGCATCAGGCGCTCGGCCTCGGCTGCCGGGGCGATCTGCAGGGCGTCCAGGTAGAGCGTGCGCCCGAGGTCGGTGAGCAGCAGGAAGCCGTTCTCGGCGTCGGCCTCCAGCACCTGCGGTGCGTGCAGCCCGGCGCGGGCGGCCAGGCCGGCCACGTGAACGAAGGCACGCACGTCTTCCTGCGGTGGTGGCGCGTCCATCACGATCAGGCTGCCGCCGGCAGCGGCCGTGACGCGCAGGTAACGGCGGAAGCTGGCGTCGGCCGAGGCCGGGGCGAGTGTGCCGAGGTCCAGGCCATGACGCGGCGCGACGACAGTCATCCAGCGTTCGAAGGCCGCCTGGCGTGCGCCATCGCCCCAGGCGATCTTCGTGTCGGCAACCGTCATGGATAATTGATTCTACAAACCCGGCCGTGGCCACCCCCTCCGAGGCGTCCTCCCCCGCATGAGAATCACTCCGCTGGCCCTGGCCGCGAGCCTGCTGGCAAGCGGCGGCCTGGCGAGCGGCAACGACACGCTCCCAGCCGGCGCGTTGGCCCCGGCGGCGGTGCTGGAACCCAGCACGCGGTTGCTGCCGCTGCCCCGCGGCGAAGCGGCACGCCGCCTGCCCATCGTGCTGCAGGCCGACAGCATCCGCAGCCAGCCCGACCTGGCCACCGTGGCCGAAGGCCGCGTCGAGTTCCGTCGTGGCGAGTTGCTGATCAATGCCGATCGCCTGTCCTACGACACGCCGCAGGACCTGGCCAGCGCGCGCGGCCACGTGCGCGTGGAGCGCGACGGCGCGGTGTACAGCGGGCCCGAGCTCGAACTGCGCGTGCAGCGTTTCGAGGGCTACTTCCTCGAACCCGTCTACGAATTCACGCAGATCGGCGCCGGCGGCCGCGCCGATCGCATCGACTTCCTCGGCCAGACCCGTTCGCGCGCCACCAATGCCTCGTACACCAGCTGCCCGCGCGGCGGCCCCGAGGAGCCGGACTGGGTGCTGCGCGCGCGCAGCGTCAGACTGGATTTCGACGCCAACGAAGGCGTGGCCGAAGGCGCCGTGCTGCGTTTCCTGGGCACCCCCATCGTGGCGCTGCCGTACCTGAGCTTCCCGCTCACCGACGCGCGCAAGTCGGGCTGGCTGCCGCCGTCGCTGAACATCGACAACCGCAGCGGCATCGAGCTCGCCGTGCCGTACTACTGGAACATCGCCCCGAACCGCGATGCGACCCTGGTGCCGCGCATCCTGACGCGCCGCGGCCTGGGTCTGGACACCGAATTCCGTTACCTGGAGCCGTCCTACACGGGCAGCGCGCTGTTCGAGTGGCTGCCGCAGGACCGTGTCGCCGGCCGCTCGCGCGAGGCGCTGAGCTGGTCGCATCTGGGCCAGCTGCGCGGTGGACTGGTCTACCGTGCCGAGCTGGCGCGGGTCTCCGACGACGACTGGTGGAAGGACTTCCCGAACGCCGAGCGCAGTTTCACCGCGCGGCTGTTGCCTTTGCGGCTGGCCCTGGAGCGGCCTTTCGAGACCGCCACCGGCGAAGGCGAGGCCTATCTGCGTGCGCTGCGCTGGCAGGTGCTGCAGGCGCCGGATTCGTTCATTGCCGCACCCTACGAGCGCAGTGCACAGCTCGGCGTGCGCCTGGGCGGGGGGACCGGAGCCTGGCGCTACGCGATGGAAACCGAAGTCAACCGCTATACGCTGCCGCACGGCCAGGCGGCGTCCAGCGGGCGCTACACCGGCGATCGTGCGCACCTCGTCGGCAACCTCAGCCGGCCGCTGCGCGGCGCGGGCTGGTGGGTGGTGCCGCGGCTGTCGATCAACGCCGCCAGCTACTTCAACGGCAGCGATCCGGCGCCGGGCGCCGCCCTCGTGCAGCAGGGCTCGCGGGTCATCCCCACCTTCAGCGTCGATGCCGGGCTGGAGCTCGAGCGCGACACCTCGTTCTTCGGGCGAGCGTTGCAGCAGACGCTGGAGCCCCGGCTGCTGTATGTCAACACCCCCTACCGCGCGCAGAGCCAGTTCCCCAACTACGACTCGGCGGCGCGTGACTTCAGCTTCGTCTCGATCTATGCCGCGAACGCGTTTTCCGGTGTCGACCGCGTCTCCGATGCGCACCAGCTCACGGCCGGCGTGACGACACGCCTGGTCGACACGGCCAGCGGCGCCGAGGCCTTCAACCTGACGCTGGTGCAGCGTTACCTCTTTCGCCCGCAGCAGGTGGCACCGAAGGCCGACGGCACGGCCGACGGCGAGCCGCTCACGCAACGCTTTTCCGACCTCCTGCTGGTGGGCTCGACGAGCGTGCTGCCCGGCTGGGCGCTGGACGCGTCGGTGCAGTACAGCCCCGACCTGCAGCGGTCGGTGCGTTCGATCGTCGCCGCGCGCTGGTCGCCCGGGCCCTTTCGCACCCTCAGCTCCACCTACCGGCTGACGCACGGGCTCAGCGAGCAGCTCGAACTCGGCTGGCAGTGGCCGGTCTTCACGCCGGCGCGCAAAGGGGCGGGCGCCTGCAGCGGTGCGCTGTACTCGGTGGGCCGCGTCAACCACAGCCTGAAGGACGGCCGCGTCACCGACGCGGTGCTGGGCGTGGAGTACGACGCGGGCTGCTGGATCGGCCGCCTGGTGGCCGAACGGCTGTCCATCGGCCGCAGCGAGGCGACGACGCGGCTGCTGCTGCAGCTGGAACTGGTGGGCCTGTCGCGCATCGGTTCCAACCCGCTCAAGGTCTTGAAGGACAATATCCCCGGTTACCGCCTGCTTCGCGACGACTCCCGCGGCGCGCCCACTTACGAAGACCGGTAGACCGCTCGCCCATGACTGATTCCCCGATACGCTGGCAGCGCCCGCTGCTGGCCTGGCTGCTGGCCATGGCGCCGGCGATGTGCCTGCCGGCCGCCGCACAGGACCGCGGCGGCGTGCGCAGCGGCGACTACATCGCTGCCGTCGTCAACCAGGAACTCGTCACTGCCGGGGAGGTGCAGCGGCGCGTCGAACGCGCACTGGCCGAGGCCGGCCGCAGCGGCGCCCGGCTGCCGCCCGAAGCCGAGCTGCGGCGCCAGGTGCTCGACGCGCTGATCGACGAGCGCGTGATCATCACCAGTGCGCGCGACAGCGGCGTGCGCGTCGACGAACCCGACATCGACCGCGCCGTGCAGAGCATCGCGGCGCAGAACCAGATCAGCATGGACGTGCTGCGCCAGCGCCTGGCCGAGGAAGGCATGGACTACGGGCGTTTCCGTGCCACGCTGCGCGACCAGATGATGATCGAGCGGCTGCGCGAACGCGAGGTCTACCGGCGCATCTCGGTCAGCGAGGAGGACGTCGACAAGCTCATCGAGCAGCAGCGCAGCCTGCTCAACGCCGACGCCGAGACCAACCTGGCGCAGATCCTGGTCACCGTGCCGGAAGGCGCCGACGAGCCCACGGTGGCCGCCCGGCGCGAGCGCGCGCTGGCCGCGCTGGCGCGGGTGCGCGCCGGCGAGGCCTTCGACGCGGTGGCGCGCGAGATCTCCGAGGACGGCAACCGGGCCAAGGGCGGCGAAATCGGGCTGCGCCCGGCGTCGCGCCTGCCCGACGTGTTCGTGCAGGCGACACGTGGGCTCGAGCCCGGCGAGGTAAGCGTCGAGCCGCTGCGCAGCGGCGCCGGCTTCCACATCCTGAAGGTGCTCGAACGCAAGGAGCAGCCGCTGGGCCAGGTGACGCAGACGCGGGCCCGCCACGTGCTGCTGCGCACCTCGCCGCAGCTCACGGCCGAGGTGGCGGCGCAGCGCCTGGCCGAGTACCGGCGCCAGATCGAAAGCGGCACCAAGTCGTTCGAGGACATCGCGCGGCAGTTCAGCGAGGACGGCTCCGCCGCGGCCGGCGGCGACCTGGGCTGGGCGGCGCCGGGCGTCATGGTGCCCGAGTTCGAAGCGGCGATGAACGCGTTGCCGGTCGGCGGCCTGTCGGCGCCGGTGGTTTCGCGCTTCGGCGTGCACCTGATCCAGGTGCTGGAGCGGCGCAACGTGGCGCAGGATCGGAATCAGCTGCGCGAGCAGGCGCGCAACGTGCTGCGCGAGCAGAAGTTCGAACAGGCCTACCTCGACTGGACCAAGGAACTGCGCTCGCGGGCCTACGTCGAGTTCCGCGAGCCGCCGCAGTGACGGCAGGCGCGGGCCGGGCAGCCGGCCGCCGGGCCAAAGGGGATCGCCCGGCGTCGCCGCAGGGCGCGGCCCGCCACCACGCCCGCAAGCGCTTCGGCCAGCACTTCCTGGCCGATGCGGGCGTCGTCGAGGCCATCGTCGATGCCATAGCCCCGCAGCCCGGGCAGGCCATCGTCGAGATCGGCCCCGGCCTGGGCGCCCTCACCCACCCCCTGAGGCAGCGCTGCGGCACGCTGACGGTGATCGAACTCGACCGGGACCTCGCGGCACGGCTGCGGCGCGAGCCCGGTCTCGTGGTGATCGAGGCCGACGTGCTGCAGGTCGACTTCGCCGCACTGGCCGCCGCCGCCGGGCAGGCTCTGCGCGTGGTCGGCAACCTGCCCTACAACATCTCGACGCCGATCCTGTTTCACCTGCTGGGCGCGGCGGACCATGTCGCCGACCAGCACTTCATGCTGCAGAAGGAAGTGGTGGACCGCATGGCCGCCGCACCCGGCAACAAGGACTACGGGCGCCTGACGGTGATGCTGCAGTGGCGCTACCGCATCGAGTCGGTGCTCGAGGTGCCGCCCGCGGCCTTCGAGCCCCCGCCGCGCGTGCACTCGGCGGTCGTGCGCATGGTGCCGCTGCCGGCGCCCGAGGGTGTCGACGCCACCCGCCTGGGGGCGCTGGTGACGGTGGCGTTCTCGCAGCGGCGCAAGCTGCTGCGCCACACCCTGGGCCGCTGGCTGCAAACCGAAGGCATCACGCAGCCCTTCGACCTGCAGCGCCGCGCCGAAGAGGTGCCGGTGGCCGAATACCTGGCGCTGGCGCGCGCGCCGCGGCGCTGAAAGCGAAGAGCCCTCGCTGGCGAGGGCTCCTGCAGGTGTGCCGGCGTTCAGCCGGCGCGACACCGGTCTAGGCCGCGTTCAGCCACGCCGCGGTGTCGAAAGCGCTGCTCATCAGCGGCATGTTCATGCCGAAGTTGGGGTTGGTGCCGTTCTTGGGCACCACCTTCACTGCCTTGACTGCGCTTGCCTGGGCCACTTCCGTCGCCCGCTCCCATGACCCGAATTCCTGGGAGCGGGCTACTGAAAAGAATAGAAGCACCTGAACGGTATTCGTCGTTCTCCCCAGTACTCGGCGGCGTCGCGGAAGACCTCGAGCAACTGCTCGCGCGCCTCGCGGTCGAAGCGCGGGTTGTCGGGCAGCTGCTCGAGCACGACCACGAAGCCGGGCTGCTGGCCGGCCTTGTGCACGAGGTCGGTCATGCAGTCGTACAAGGCATCGAGGTTCTTGCCGAAGTGCGGCGGGAAGGTGAACGCCTGGGCGATCGCCTCCAGCACTTCCTGCTTGGTCTGCGTGCTCGACAGATTGGCGTAGAGGAAGTGCTGCCCGGACGACGCAGCCGCGTTCATCAGGTCGTCGACCCGGTACGCCCTTATGGCCTGGACGATATTGGGTCGGATGGTCTGCAACTCCATGGTCGCCTTCCTCCTTGGGAAGCAAATGGGATCGGATGGCTCGGCACTGACGTTCATTGCGCGATGCGGCGGAAGCTCACGTAGTGGTCGTCGGTGTAATAACAGGCCTCGGGGCGACTGGGCGGGTTGCCACCACAAACGATGCGCCGCGCGCCACGGTTCGTGGTCCCTGGGGTTTTCACGGTGTATTCCCGGTAGTGCCCTCGTGCCCGGGGCGGCAACAAGCGCTCGCGATTGCCGAACACGGTGCCGTCCTTGTCGTACGGAAACGGGCCGCCGCGGAGAATGCGCTGATGCGTGACCTGGGCTTCGTGCGGCAAAGTGGCCACCGCCACCTGCAAAACGGGTGCCGGGACCTCGGGAGCCCGCGCGTGGATCGCTGCACCGGCCGCCAAGCCCGAAGCCACCGCCACGGTGACTCCCCACTTGCGCATTGCCCGCCGCAGCCTACCGCTCGACGAGACCAGACCGGTCCAAAACACGGGATAACCCTGAAAAATCAAAGCGCGATGGTACCGTAACCCCCCCGGAAACTCAAGCTGCTGCCCAAAAATGGGGCAGTGCGACAGGGTTATGAGCGGGCGCTCACATACGCTGATTGGTCGCGATCAGCATTGCGCAGGCAGGGCTGAACGTCCCGCCTGGCCCTGCCGGCGCACCCTCGCAGAGCTCGGGCCCCTCGGCAGGCGAACGTCAGGCCGCAGGGCCTGACGTCCGTCCGGCCTCGGCATCCGCGACGGTCAGGGCGGTCATGTTGACGATGCGCCGCACCGTGGCCGAGGCGGTGAGCACGTGCACCGGCTGGGCGGCGCCGAGCAGCACCGGGCCGATGGCGATGCCGCCGCCGGCGGCCGTCTTGAGCAGGTTGTAGGCGATGTTCGCGGCGTCGATGTTGGGCAGCACCAACAGGTTGGCCTCGCCGTGCAGCGTGCTTCGTGGCATCAGCTTCTGGCGCGCCGCGGCATCGAGCGCCACGTCGCCGTGCATTTCGCCGTCGACCTCGAGCCAGGGCGCCTGTTCGCGCAGCAGCGCCAGCGTGCGCCGCATCTTCAGCGCGCTGGGGTGCTCGCTGGTGCCGAAGTTGGAGTGCGACAGCAGCGCCGCCCGGGGTTCGATGCCGAAGCGCTGCATCTCCTCGGCGGCCATCACCGTGATCTCGGCCAGTTCCTCGGCGCTCGGATCGGCGTTGACGTGGGTATCGACCAGGAACACCTGGCGCCCCGGCAGCATGAGCCCGTTCATGCAGGCATAGACCTGCACGTCCTGCGTCGTGCTCGGGCTGCCGCCGTGGCGCTTGCCGATCACCTGGTCGATGTAGTGCAGGTGGTTGGCGGTGGTGCCCCAGGTGCCGCACAGCAGGCCGTCGACCTGGTCCTTGTGCAGCAGCATGGCGCCGATGAGCGTGAGCCGGCGCCGCATCTCGATCTTGGCCACCTGCACCGTGACGCCCTTGCGTTCGGTCATGCGGTGGTAGGTCATCCAGAAGTCGCGGTAACGCTCGTCGTGCTCGACGTTGACGACGTCGTAGTCGACACCTTCCTTGAGCCGCAGCCCGAACGCCAGCGCGCGCGCCTGGATCACCGCCGGGCGGCCGATCAGCGTCGGCCGCGCCAGGCCTTCGTCGACCACCACCTGCACGGCGCGCAGCACGCGCTCCTCCTCGCCCTCGGCGTAGGCCACGCGCTTGTGCCGGGCGCTCCTGGCCTGCGTGAAGATCGGCTTCATCGTCGTGCCCGAGGCGTAGACGAAGGTCTTGAGCTTCTCGCGGTAGGCGTCCAGGTCGGCGATCGGCCGCGTCGCCACGCCCGACTCGGCGGCGGCGCGCGCCACCGCCGGCGCGATCTTCTCCATCAGCCGGTGGTCGAACGGCTTGGGGATCAGGTACTCGGGCCCGAAGCTCAGGTTGGCGCCGGCATAGGCCGCCGCGACGACCTCGCTCTGCTCGGCCCGCGCCAGCTCGGCGATGGCGCGCACGGCGGCGATTTCCATCGCGTCGGTCACCGTGGTGGCGCCGCAGTCGAGCGCACCGCGGAAGATGTAGGGAAAGCACAGGACGTTGTTGACCTGGTTCGGGTAGTCGGTGCGGCCGGTGGCGAGGATGGCGTCCGGGCGCACCGCCAGCGCTTCTTCGGGCGTGATCTCGGGCGACGGGTTGGCGAGCGCGAAGATGATGGGCTGGCGCGCCATCGTCGCCACCATCGCCGGCTTGAGCACGCCGCCGGCAGACAGGCCCAGGAAGACGTCCGCCCCGGCCAGCACCTCGGCCAGCGTGCGCTTGTCGGTGGGCTGCGCGAAGGCCGCCTTGTCCTCGTCCATCAGCTCGGTGCGGCCGGCGTAGACGACACCGGCCAGGTCGGTGGCCCAGATGTTTTCCCGCCGCACGCCGAGCTTGACCAGCAGCCCCAGGCAGGCCAGCGCCGCGGCGCCGGCGCCCGAGGTCACGAGCTTGACCTCGCCGACCGGCTTGCCGACGACCGCCAGCGCGTTGAGCAGCGCCGCGCCGACGACGATGGCGGTGCCGTGCTGGTCGTCGTGGAAGACGGGGATCTTCATGCGCTCGCGCAGGCGGCGCTCGACGTAGAAGCAGTCGGGCGCCTTGATGTCCTCGAGGTTGATGCCGCCGAAGGTGGGTTCCAGCGCGGCGATCACGTCGACCAGCTTGTCGAGGTTGCGCTCGTTGATCTCGAGGTCGAAGACGTCGATGCCGGCGAACTTCTTGAACAGCACCGCCTTGCCTTCCATCACCGGCTTGGCCGCCAGCGGGCCGATGTCGCCCAGGCCCAGCACCGCGGTGCCGTTGGTGACCACCGCCACCAGGTTGCCGCGCGCCGTGTAGCGGAAGGCATTGGCGGGGTCGGCGACGATCTCCTCGCACGCCGCTGCGACGCCGGGCGAATAGGCCAGCGCCAGGTCGTGCTGGTTGATCATCTGCTTGGTCGGCTGCACCGCGATCTTGCCGGGGACCGGAAACTCGTGGTACTCGAGCGCGGCCTGCTTCAGCTCGGCGGCCTTCTGTACGTTGGCGGCGCGGGCGTGGGCCTTTTCTTCGCTGGTCGGCATGGTGCGGTCTCCTGGCGGCTCCGCCTACGGCATCCTTGGAGCGGGCGCGAATTGTAGGCGGGCCGTCGGCGCGGGCACCGCGCCACGACCGATGCGCGAAACTGCGTAGCGGCTGCCCCCGGCACCCGGCCAATACTGCGGGGGCCGCCTGCCCCTTCGCATGGACCCCACCGACGCCGCCACGCTGAACCGCCCGCCACCGCGCCGCCTGCGCCGCGCCCTGCTGTGGGCCGCGCTGCTGGCGCTGCTGGGAGTGGCGCAGACGCTGCTGGTGGCCCTGACGCTGAAGTACGAATCGACGCGCGCGCAGGACGCGGTGGAAACGGTGGCTGCCGAGGCCGCTGCGGCCGTGCGCAGCGAAATGCTCGGCGTCATGCAGGCCCTGCAGGCGCTGGCCTGGACCGAAGCGCAGCCGCAGGCCTGGCGCCAGGGCGCGAGCTCGCTGCTGCGCCGCCGCCAGGACCTCAAGCGCGTGGAGTGGCGCGACGTGCAGCTGACGGTGGTGGACGCCGTGGACACGCCGTTCCTGCCGCACCTGTTCACGCAGATGGCGCGCACCAACCTCGACGTCGACGCCGACCTGGCCTGCAAGAGCGCACGCCGCAGCGCGGCACCGATGTTCTCGCGCAGCTACTTCGTGCCGCTGCCGGGCGGCCGCGGGCTCGAAGTCATGGACCTGTGCGTGCCGGTGCAGCGAGCCGGCCGCGAGCAGGGTTTCCTGGTCGCCAGCATCGCCTTGAGCACCTTGCTCGAGACCGCGCTGCCGGTGCCCGAGACCCGGCGCCACGAATTCTCGTTCGTCGAAGGCGACGGCACGCGGCTGGCGCGCGGTGGCGTGCCTCGCGGCGCCGGCGTCTACGTCGCCGAACGGGTGGTCGACATGCCGGGGGCGACGCTGCAGCTGCGCACCGACAGCGCGACCGGGCGGCCGAGCCTCATACCCAACCTGACCACGGCACTGGTGCTGGGCCTGTCGCTGGCGCTGTTCAGCGTCGTGCTGCTGCTGGCACGCGACGTGCGCCGGCGCGCGCTGGCCGAGCGCGCGCTGGCCGAGGCGCTGGCCTTTCGCAAGGCGATGGAAGACTCCCTGTCCACCGGCTTGCGCGCGCGCGACCTGCAGGGCCGCATCAGCTACGTCAACCCGGCGTTCTGCGCCATGGTCGGCTTCACGCAGGAGGAACTGCGCGCGCCGCGCACCACGCTGCCCGTGGTGCCACCCTACTGGCCGCCGGAGTCCAGCGCCGAGTACCTGCGCCGCCAGGCGCTGCGGCTGGCAGACGCCGGCCGCCGGGCGCCCGACGCGCGCGACTCGCGCGAGGGCATCGAGACCGTTTTCATGCGCAAGAACGGCGAGCGCTTCCCGGTCATGATCTACGAGGCACCGCTGGTCGACGGCGAGGGCCGCCACACCGGCTGGATGAGCGCCGTGCTCGACCTCAGCGCGCAGCGCAGCGTCGAGGCGCTGTCGCGCCAGCAGCAGGACCGCCTGCAGGCCACGGCGCGGCTGGTCACCGTGGGCGAGATGGCCTCGCTGTTGAGCCACGAGCTGAACCAGCCCCTGGCGGCGATTGCCAGCTACGCCAGCGGCTCGCTCAACCTCATCGACGAAGCCGACGCTTCGACCCCCGAGATGCTGCGACACGCCCTCACCCGCATCGCCGAGCAGGCCGAACGCGCCGGCCGCGTCATCAAGAGCGTGCACGACTTCGTGCGCCGCCGCGAGCAGCAGCACGAGAGCATCGGCGCTGCGGCGTTGATCGACGCCGTGCTGCCGCTGGCCCGGCTGCAGGCGCACAAGAGCGGCACGCGCATCCAGATCGACCTGCCGGCGCCGCCGGCGCGGCCACCGCGCGCACGCTGCGACTGCACGATGGTCGAGCAGGTGCTGCTGAACCTGGTGCGCAACGGCATCCAGGCGATGGAGACGGCGACGCCCCCGGACGAGCGTGTGCTGACGCTGCAGGCGCGGCAAGCGCGCCCCGGCTGGGTTGCCTTCAGCGTCATCGACGCCGGCCCCGGCATCGCCCCCGAGGTGGCGGCGCGCCTGTTCACGCCCTTCTTCACGACCCGCCCCGAAGGCATGGGTCTGGGCCTGAGCCTGTGCCGCACGGTCATCGAACAGCACGGCGGTGCGCTCGACTTCGGCCCCGGCCCCGGCGGCCGCGGCACCGAGTTCCGTTTCACGCTGCCGGCGCCGAAGGCGGCGGAAAGCGGCGAAACTTCGAGTTCCCCGATCGCGGCGTGAAACGCCTGGCCCGATGGCAGCCCTGGCTCTGGACCCTTCCCTGGGCATCCCGGTCGTCTACCTGGTGGACGACGAAGAGGTCGTGCGCGACGCGCTGGCCTGGCTGCTGCGTTCGCGCCGCCTGCTGTCCGAGGGCTTTGCCAGCGCCGATGCCTTCGAGGCCCAACTGGCCGCGCAGACGGCGCCCGGCAGCCCGGCCTGGCCCGCGTCGCCTTCGTGCCTGTTGCTGGACATGCGCATGCCGGGCGTCAGCGGGCTGGTGTTGTTCGAGCGCCTGGTCGAACGCGGCTGCCTGGCGCAGCTGCCGGTGATCTTCCTGACCGGCCATGGCGACGTGCCGACCGCGGTGGCAGCGGTCAAACGTGGCGCCTTCGATTTCGTCGAGAAGCCCTTTTCCAACAATGCCCTGGTCGACCGCGTCGAGCAGGCGCTGCGCGCCAGCGCAGCGGCGCTGCACGAGCACCGCCGGCGCGGCGCGCTGTCGCAGTTGCTGGCCGAGCTGACCGAACGCGAACGCGAGGTCATGCGGCTGGTGGTCGACGGCCGGCCGAACAAGCTGATCGCCGACGAACTGTCGATCAGCGTGCGCACGGTGGAGGTGCACCGCGCGCGCGTGTTCGAGAAGATGGGCGTCAGGTCGGCGGTGGAACTGGCCAACCTGCTGCGCGACCCGGGGCGCGCGCCATGAGCCCGCCCCCAGGTGAGTTCGAGCTCATCGCGCGCCACTTCACGCGTCCCGTCGAGCGCGCCGCACTCGGTGTCGGTGACGACTGCGCGCTGCTCACGGTGGCTGCCGGCATGCAGCTGGCGGTGTCGTGCGACATGCTGGTCGAGGGCCGGCATTTCCTGTCCTCGGTGGCGCCCGAACGGCTGGGCCACAAGGCGCTGGCGGTCAACCTGAGCGACCTCGCCGCCTGCGGCGCCGAGCCGCTGGCCTGCACGCTGGCGCTGGCCCTGCCGCGCGCCGACGAAGCCTTCATCGCGCCCTTCGCGCGCGGCTTGTTCGCACTGGCCGACGCGCACGGCATCGAGCTCGTCGGCGGCGACACGACCGCGGGGCCGCTGAACATCTGCGTCACCGTCTTCGGCCAGGTGCCCACCGGCCAGGCCCTGCTGCGCAGCGGCGCGCGCGCCGCCGACGAGCTCTGGGTCAGCGGCACCTTGGGCGACGCGCGGCTGGCGCTGGAGGTCTTTCGCGGCACCGTGTCGCTGCCCGGCGAACAGTTCGAGACCGTGCGCCGCGCGATGGAGCTGCCGCAGCCGCGCGTGACGCTCGGCCTGGCGCTGCGCGGCGTGGCCAGCAGCGCCATCGACCTCAGCGACGGCCTCGTCGGCGACCTCGGCCACGTGCTGCAGCGCTCCGGCGTCGGCGCGCTGCTGCAGGCCGATGCGCTGCCGCGCAGTGCGGTGCTGGCGGCCCAGCCACTGGCCGTGCAGCGGCAGTGCGTGCTGGCCGGCGGCGACGACTACGAACTGCTGTTCACGGCACCACCGGCGCAGCGCGACGCCGTGCTCGCCGCCGGGCGCCTGGCCGGCGTGGCGCTGACGCGCTGCGGCACCATCGTGGCCGGTCAGGGGCTGCGCATCGTCGACGCCGCCGGCAGCGAAATGCCGCCGGCCTGGGCCGGCTTCGACCACTTCGCCTGATGGCCGCCGTGCGCATCCCGGCCTCGTTCTTCTGGCAGCACCCGGCGCACTGGGTCGCGCTCGGCTTCGGCAGCGGCCTGTCGCCCTGGGCGCCCGGCACCGCGGGCACGCTGTGGGGCTGGCTGTCGTTCCTGCTGCTCGACCGCTGGCTCGGCGACGTCGCCTGGGGCGTGACCATCGTCGTCGCGCTGGTCGTGGGGCTGTGGGCCTGCACGCTGACGGCACGGCACCTGGGCATCGCCGACCCCGGCTCCATCGTCTGGGACGAAGTGGTGGCGTTCTGGATCGTGCTCTGGCTGTTGACGCCTGCCGGCACCTGGGACCAGCTGCTGGCGTTCGCGCTGTTCCGCTACTTCGACGCCGCCAAGCCCGGCCCGGTGGCCTGGGCCGACCGCCTGTGCAAGCTGCGTCCGGGGCAGGCCATCGGCTGGCGCCAGGGCTTTGGCATCCTGTTCGACGACCTGGTGGCCGCCGGGCTGACGCTGCTCGTCATCGCACTGGCGTTGGCGCTGCCGCCCTGGCTGGGCCTGGGCTGACAGACCAAGGAAGGCAAGACATGGACCTGCACGAACTGCTGCCCGAGGTGCAGACGCTGGCCGATGCGCTGCGTGGCCGCGGCTGGCGTCTGGCCACGGCGGAGAGCTGTACCGGCGGGCTGATTGCCGCCGCCTGCACGCAGCTGGCCGGGTCCAGCGACTGGTTCGAGCGCGGCTTCGTGACCTACAGCAACGCCGCCAAGAGCGAGCTGCTGGGCGTCGAACCGGCGCTCATCGAATCCCACGGTGCTGTCAGTGAACCGGTGGCGCAAGCGATGGCCCTGGGCGCGCTGCGGCGCTCGCCGGCGCAACTGGCGGTGGCGGTAACCGGCATCGCCGGCCCCGGCGGCGGCGGGCCCGGCAAACCCCTCGGCCCCGGCTGGCTGGGCGGGGGCCCCCCGCGCCCGCAGCAGGCCCAGCGGGGGCAAATGGGCGGTGACCGCGATGCCGTGCGCAGCGCCACCGTGCGCGCGGCGCTGCAACGTCTGACCGCGGCGGCAAGCGCATGAAGGTGCTGCTGTGCGGCGACTTCGACGCCGCCGAGGCAGGCGTCTGGCAGCAGGCGCTGGCCGCGGCGATGCCCGAGGCGACCTGGCTCGACGCCGCAGCCGCGCGCGCACGGGCGCACGAGGTGCTTGCCGCGGTGGTCGCCAACCCGCCGCCCGGCAGCCTGCAGGGACTGCCGAAGCTGCGCCTGATCCAGAGCCTGTGGGCCGGCGTCGACCGCCTGCTGGCCGACGCCACGCTGCCCGCCGGCGTGCCGATCGCGCGCATGGTGGACCCCATGATGAGCGCGGCCATGGCCGAGACGGCGCTGTGGGCGGTGCTGTCGCTGCACCGCGACTTCTTCGCCTACGCCGAGCAGCAGCGCCAGGGCCTGTGGCGCCAGCACGCCCAGCGCCGCGCCGACGAGGTGCGCGTGCTGGTGCTCGGCCAGGGCGAGATGGGCCGCACGGCGGCGGCGCGCATCGCGCAACAGGGCTACCGCGTGCTGGGCTGGCGGCGCGACGGCACGGCGCTGGCGCCGCGGCTGGCCGCGGCCGACATCGTGATCAACCTGCTGCCGCTCACGCCGCAAACCCGTGGCCTGCTCGACGCCAACTTCTTCGCCGCGCTGCCGGCGCGCGCAGCGGTGGTCAACCTCGGCCGCGGTGCCCATGTCGTCGACGCCGACCTGCTGGCCGCACTCGACAGCGGCCAGCTGCGCCACGCCGTGCTCGACGTCTTCCGGACCGAGCCGCTGCCGCCCGGCCACCCGTACTGGGCCCACCCGCGCGTGACCGTGCTGCCGCACGCCGCGGCGGCCACCGACCCGCGCAGCGCCGCCGCGGTGGCGGCGGCCAACCTGCGGGCGGCGCGCGACGGCGCGCCGGTCGCGTTTCTTGTCGATCGCCAGCGCGCCTACTGACGCACGGCGAGGCCGGCAGTCCCCCCTTGCTCAGGCCTGCAAGACCAGCTGCAGCGGCGTGCGCGGCGCCTGCGCAGCCGTCAGCTGCAGGGCCATCAGCACCAGGCGGCGCAATGCGCTCCACGGTTCGCGCGGCCATTGCGGGTGCTTCAAACCCTTGACGACGCCGTCGCAGACGCTGGCCGCGGCCAGAAGTCGGGCCAGGTCGCGATCGGCCAACTGCGGCAGCACACGCTCGAACAGGCGCTCCTTCGCACCCCAGGCGCGCGCCTCGCGCAGCGCCAGCGGCAGCGGCTTGCCGTCGGCGAGCGCGGCGCGCGCGCGCGCCAGTGTGCGCAGGTCCTCGGCCAGGTGCCAGTGCACCATCACCGCCGACTCGCCCTCGGCCTGCAAGGCGTCGAGCATGCGCAGCGCGCGGGCCACCTGGCCGCTCCAGAGCGCCTCGGCGAGGCGAGCGACGTCGTAGCGCGCGACGTCCAGCACCGCGGCCTCGACCTGTTCGAAGCTCAGCTCGCCGGCCGGGTGCAGCAGCGCGAGCTTCTGCAACTCCTGGTGCGCGGCCAGCAGGTTGCCTTCGACGCGGTCGGCAAAGAAGGCCAGCGTGCGCTGCCCGGCGTCGCCGGCCTGCACCTGCTGGCCCTGGCGCGCCAGCCGTTGCGCCAGCCAGGCCGGCAGCAACTTGCGCTCCAGCGTCTCCACGCGCACCGTGGTGCCCGCGGCGTCGAGCGCGCCGAACCACGCCGCCTTGAGTTGTTGCCAGTCCAGCCGCGGCAGCTGCACCAGCGTCAGCACGTCGTCGGGCAGGCGCTCGCAGTAGGCCTGCAGGGCCTCGCCGCCGTCCTTGCCCGGCTTGCCCGTGGGGATGCGGATCTCGATCAGCTGCCGCTCGGCGAACAGGCTCATGGCCTGCGCCGCGCCGAGCACGCCGCTCCAGTCGAAGTTGGCGCCGCTCACCGTGAAGACCTTGCGCTCGCCGTAGCCCGCTGCGCGTGCCGCGGCACGGATGGCGTCACCGGCCTCCTGCGCCAGCAGCGGCTCGTCGCCGTGGATCGTGTACAGGGGCTTGAGCCCGCGCTGGAGCTGGGCGTCGAGCTGGTCGGCGCGGATCTGCATCGGAACTCAGAACCGCACGGCGGCCAGGCGGCGCAGCACCTGCACCACGATGTCGGCCTGCATGTCGCGGAACAGCTCGGCCTCTTCGTGCTCCTTGGCCAGCGCCGCGGTCTCGTTGTAGCTGAGGTCGCGCGCCAGCAGCAGCTCGACGCGCGGGATCAGCTCGCGGCCGGCCGGCGTGTCGGCGCGAAAGACGAACCTCAACCGCAGCTGCATTTCCCGCACCTGGGCCGCCGAGGTGGAGGCCACGACGCTGCGCTCGCGGGCGTCGTCCAGCGCCTGCAGCACGACGTCGGCGCCGGCCGGCGCGGCCAGCACTCGCACCTGCTGCCCGAGCTGCCGCTGCAGCTCCTGCAGCAGCGGCGAACGCGGCGCGAAGCCGGTCAGTGCGACGCTGGAAAAACCCAGCTTCGGCGGCTGCCGCAGTGCGAAGTTGCAGCCGGCCAAACCCGCCGCCGCCAGCCCCGCCAGTGCGGCCAGCCAGGCCCGGCGCGGCCGCGCTTCAGACCACGACATTGACGAGCCTGCCCGGCACCACCACGACCTTCTTCACCGGCCGGCCTTCGGAAAAACGCGCGAACTCGGGCGTGGCCAGCGCCGCGGCCTCGATGGCGGCGCGGTCGGCCGTGGCCGGCACGCGGATCGCGCCGCGCAGCTTGCCGCCGATCTGCAGCACGAGCTCGATCTCGTCCTGCACCAGCGCCGCCTCGTCGACCCGCGGCCAGGGCGCGTCGATGATCGCGCCGTGCACGGCCTGCAGGCCCAGGGCCTGCCACAGCGCGTGCGTGATGTGCGGTGCCGCCGGGTACAGCGTGCGCAGCAGGATGCCGAAGGCTTCGGCCTGCACCGCGGCGCTGGCTGGGCTGTCGTCGAGGCGCGCGTCCTCGATCGCGTTGAGCATCTTCATCGCGCCCGAAATCACGGTGTTGTACTGCAGCCGTTCGTAATCGTGGCTGACCTGTCGCAGCAGGCCATGGATGTCGCGCCGCAGCGCGCCGGCAGCGGCGCCCGCGCCGGCCGTCGAAGGCGCTGCGGCGGCCATCTGCGGCGCCAGCTTGACGGCCGTGTTCCACAGCCGGCGCAGGAAGCGGAACGAACCCTCGGCGCCCGAGTCCGACCAGGCCGCGCTCTGGTCGGGCGGGCCGGCGAACATCGTGAAGACACGCGCGGTGTCGGCGCCGTAGCGGGCGATGATGTCCCGCGGCTCGACGACGTTGTTCTTGCTCTTGGACATCTTCTCGATGCCACCCAGCATCACCGGCAGGCCGTCGGCCTTGGCCGTGGCGCCCACCGGCTGCCCCTTGTCGTCGTAGCGCACCTCGACTTCGCTGGGGTAGTACCAGCGTTTCTTGCCGCCGTCCTCGTCGCGGTAGAAGGACTCGTTGAGCAGCATGCCCTGCGTGAACAGCCTGCTGAACGGCTCGCTGAAGCTGACCAGCTTGAGGTCGCGCATGGCCTTGGTCCAGAAGCGCGCGTACAGCAGGTGCAGCACGGCGTGTTCGATGCCGCCGATGTACTGGTCCATCGGCATCCAGTATTCGTTGCGCGCGTCGACCATGGCCTCGGTGCTGCCGGGGCAGCAGTAGCGCATGTAGTACCAGGCCGAGTCGACGAAGGTGTCCATGGTGTCGGTCTCGCGCCGCGCCGGCTGGCCGCATTGCGGGCAGGGCACGTGCAGGAAGGCCGCGCACTTGTTCAGCGGGTTGCCGCTGCCGTCGGGCACCAGGTCCTCGGGCAGCACCACCGGCAGGTCGGCAACGGGCACCGGCACGTCGCCACAGCCGGGGCAGTGGATGATCGGGATCGGCGTGCCCCAGTAGCGCTGGCGGCTGATGCCCCAGTCACGCAGCCGCCAGGTCGTCTTCTTCTCGCCCAGGCCCTTCTTCGCCAGGGCCTCGGCGATGGCATCCACCGCCGCCGCGTAGGGCAGGCCGCTGTAGTTGCCCGAGTTGACGGTGACGCCGCGCTGCTTGTCGGCGTACCAGTCCTGCCAGTGCTCGTAGCTGAACTGCTCGCCGTCGACGTGGATCACCTGCAGGATGTCGATGCCGTACTTCTTGGCGAAAGCGAAGTCGCGTTCGTCGTGCGCCGGCACGCCCATCACGGCGCCGTCGCCGTAGCCCATCAGCACGTAGTTGCCCACCCACAGCGGCACCGGCCGTTCGGTCAGCGGGTGTCTCACCGTCAGCCCGGTCGGCCGGCCTTCCTTTTCGCGCAGCGCCAGTTCGGCCTCGGTGGTGCCGCCCTTCTTGCACTGCTCGATGAAGGCCACCAGTTCGGGGTCGGACAGGGCCGCGTGCGTGGCCAGCGGGTGTTCGGGCGCCACGGCGCAGAAGGTGACGCCCTTGATGGTGTCGGCGCGGGTCGTGAAGACGTACATGCGGCCGTCCTGGATCGGCGTCCCTTGCACGTCGCGGATGTCGTGCGTGAAGGCGAAGCGCACGCCCTCGCTCTTGCCGATCCAGTGCTCCTGCATCAGGCGCACGCGTTCGGGCCAGCCGGCCAGGTAGTCCGGATGCGCGGGGTCGTTGACGCCGGCCAGCAGCTCGTCGGCGTACTTCGTGATCGCCAGGTAGTAGCCCGGGATCTCGCGCTTTTCCACCAGCGCGCCGCTGCGCCAGCCGCGCCCGTCCTCGACCTGCTCGTTGGCGAGCACGGTCTGGTCGACCGGGTCCCAGTTGACGATCTGCGTCTTGCGGTAGGCGATGCCGGCTTCGAGCATCTTCAGGAAGAACCACTGGTTCCACTTGTAGTAGTCGGCGTCGCAGGTAGCGAGTTCACGCTGCCAGTCGAAGGCCAGGCCCAGCGGCTGCATCTGGCTCTTCATGTCGGCGATGTTGGCGCGCGTCCACTGCGCCGGCGGCACGCCATTGGCGATGGCGGCGTTCTCGGCCGGCAGGCCGAAGGCGTCCCAGCCCATCGGCATGAGCACGTTCATGCCCTTCATCCGCAGGTAGCGCGCCATCATGTCGTTGATGGTGTAGTTGCGCACGTGCCCCATGTGCAGCTTGCCGCTGGGGTAGGGCAGCATCGAGCAGGCGTAGAACTTGGGCCTCGCGGGGTCTTCGACGACACGGTAGGCGTCGCTCGCGGCCCAGAACGCCTGCGCGGCGGCTTCGACTTCGGCGGGGGCGTATTTTTCGTTCATCCTGGGGATTCTACGAAGCCGCCCCTGCGGCAACGTGCCGCCGCCGCCCCGTCACGGCCCTGCCGGCGCCTCGGTGATGAAACCGATGCGCGTCAGCCCGGCCGCCTGCACCCAGCCGATGAGCTCGGCGACGCGGCCGTAGGGCACCTTGCGGTCGGCACGCAATTGCACCTCGGTCGCGGGGTCGCGCCGCGCGGCGGCGCGCACGCGCTCGACGATCTGCTCCCTGCCGGCCGGCTGGTCGGCCAGGAACAGGCGGCCATCGGCATCGATGGCCAGCGCCACGAAGGCCGGCGCGTCGCTGGGCGCTGCGCCTTCGGTGCGCGGCAACTCGAGCTTCAGGCTGCTCGTCATCAAGGGGGCGGTGATGATGAAGATCACCAACAGCACCAGCATGACGTCGATGAGCGGCGTCATGTTGATGTCGCTCATCGGCTGCGCGCCGCGGTTGCGTTCGAGGCGGCCGAAACTCATGTCATGCCCGCCTGCGCGGGGTGTCCAGCGCCATCTCGCGCAGGTCGTGCGCAAAGCCCTCGAGCTCGGCCTCGCAGTCCGCCACCCTCTTGCCGAACACGTTGTAGGCCAGCACCGCGGGCACCGCCACGGCAATGCCGGCCGCCGTCATGACCAGCGCCTCGCCGATCGGCCCCGAGACCTTGTCGATGCTGATGCTGCCGGCCGCCGCCACGCCCACCAGCGCGTGGTAGATCGCCCATACGGTGCCGAACAGGCCCACGAAGGGCGCCGTGCTGCCCACCGAGGCCAGCAGCACCTGGCCGAACTGCAGGTGCGCCAGGCCGCGGTGCAGCGCGTCGCGCAGCCTGCGCGTGAGCTGGGATTCGAGCTGCCCCGAGGTCTCCAGCGTGCCCACCGCGGGCTGCATGGCCACCGCGTCCAGCAGCGGCAGCAGCACGCGCTCGCGGTCCAGCACGGCCAGCCGCGAGCGGCCGTCGTCCAGCGAGGAGGCGTCCCAGAAAGCCGGCACCGCGCGGGCGATGTCGCCGGCGGCGCGGCGCAGCACCCAGCCCTTCCAGAGGATCAGCACCCAGGCCGCGACCGACATCGCCAGCAGCAGCAGCGCCACCGCACGGCCGACGCCGTCGCTGGAGTCCCAGAAGTGGCTCAAGCCGTCCATGGCTCGCCGTGTCGCCGCGGCGCCGACGGCCCGCGCCTCATGTCGCCAGGCCCAGCACCTGGTCCATGCCGAACAGCCCGCACGACCGGCCGGCGACGAAGCGCGCCGCCCGCAGGCTGCCCGCGGCGTAGTTGGCGCGGCTGCTGCTGCGGTGCGTGATCTCGATGCGCTCGCCGGTGCCGGCAAACAGCACCGTGTGGTCGCCGACGATGTCGCCGCCGCGCACGGTGGAGAAACCGATCGCGCCGTCGGGCCGCTCGCCGGTGTGGCCGTGGCGCGTGAGCACGCCGTGCGTCGCCAGGTCGACGCCGCGCGCCGCCGCCAGCACCTCGCCCATGGCCAGCGCGGTGCCGCTGGGCGCGTCGACCTTGTGTTTGTGGTGGGCCTCGATGACCTCGATGTCGTAGCCCTCGCCGAGCGCGCGCGTGGCCATGTCCAGAAGCCGCAGCATGACGTTGACGCCCACGCTCATGTTGGGCGCCAGCACGATGGCCGTGTGTTCGGCGTGGGCCGCGATCTCGGTCTTCTGCCGCGGCGTGAAGCCGGTGGTGCCGACGACGGCCTTGACGCCGAGTTCGCGGCACACCGCCAGGTGCGCCAGCGTGCCTTCGGGGCGCGTGAAGTCGATCAGCACGTCGGCGCCGGCCAGCGCCGCGTGCAGGTCGGCGGTGACGGTGACGCCAGTGCTGCGGCCGAGGAAGTTGCCCGCGTCCTGGCCCAGCGCCGGGCTGCCGGCCATGTCCAGCGCGCCGGCCAGCGTGCAGTCACCGCTGGCGAGCACGGCTTCCACCAGCATGCGGCCCATGCGTCCCGAAGCCCCGGCGATGGCGACTCTCACGTCTCCCCCGCGCCGGCCTCAGGACTTCTCCAGCGGCGGGTACTCGCGCAGCGGGCCCATGGGCTCGGCCGGCGGAGCCTCGCGCCGGGCCGGCGGCGGCAGCGCCTTGCGCTCGTCCTCGCTCAGTTCCAGCTTGGGCACCTTGAGATCCTTGTGGCGGCTGATCGAGGCCACGAACTCACGCTCGGACGGCAACTCGGCGGCCTGCACCGACTTCAGCACGTCGCCTTCGAACAGCACCACGACGCTGCGGCGCTGCGCGGCGGTGTTGGGCCGGCGCATCGTGAAGATGTAGTCCCAGCGCTCGGCGTGGAAGGGGTCGGCGATCAGCGGCGTGCCCAGGATGTCGCGCACCTGCAGCCGCGTCAGGCCCGGCTTGAGCAGCGCCGCCTGTTCGCGCGTGACGGCGTTGCCCTGCACGATGTCGATGCGGTAGGGCGTGATCAGCCCCATGAAGCTGTCGGTGCGCTGCAGCGATTCGCAGCCGGCCAGCCAGGGGGCGGCGGCCAGGGTACCGAGAAGGATCAATCGTCGTTGCATGGTGCGGCGTGAGGGGCGACGGGGCCGCCGGTGAGCGCAGCCGGGGATTGCCCGGCTGGCTATGATCCAGGCATTTTAGCGGCGCAAACCCCGGGGACGCTGAATGACGCATGCCGACGAATTGAAGAGCAGCGGCCTGAAGGCCACGCTGCCGCGCATCAAGATCCTGGAGGTGTTCCAACGCACCGAGCGCCGCCACCTCACCGCCGAGGACGTGTTCAAGGTGCTGCTCGGCGAAGGCGCCGACATCGGCCTGGCCACCGTCTACCGCGTGTTGATGCAATTCGAGCAGGCCGGGCTGCTCAGGCGCAGCAACTTCGAGTCGGGCAAGGCGGTGTTCGAGCTCAACGAGGGCCAGCACCACGACCACCTGGTGTGCCTGGACTGCGGCCGCGTCGAGGAATTCTTCGATGCCGAGATCGAACAGCGCCAGCGCACCATTGCCATCTCGCGCGGCTTCGAGCTGCAGGAGCATTCGCTGGCGCTGTACGCCCGTTGCACCAAGGCGCATTGCGAACACCGCAACGCGAAGTGAGCCGGCTCGGCGCGGGCGAATGCGGCCGCTGGACGCCGGCCGCGGCGGGCTCTCAGCCGCCGTCGTCGCGCTCCATTGCCTTCTGGTGGCGCTGGATGAAGTCCTGGTAGGTGTCGATGCCGCGCAGCTGCAGCACGGTGTTGCGCACCGCGGCCTCGACCAGCACCGCCAGGTTGCGGCCGGCGTCGACGGCGATCACCACCTTGCGCACCGGCAGGCCGAGGATGTCCTCGTACAGCGGCTCGTAGGGCAGGCGCTCGAACTCGCGCTCCATCGTCTCCTTGCGCACCAGGTGCACGATGAGCTTCAGGCGCATCTTGCGCCGCACCGCGGTCTCGCCGAAGATGGCCTTGATGTCGAGCAGCCCGATGCCGCGCACCTCGAGCAGGTTCTGCAGCAGCTCGGGGCAGCGTCCTTCGAGCGCCGTCTGGCTGATGCGGTAGATGTCCACCGCGTCGTCGGCCACCAGACCGTGGCCGCGCGAGACGAGCTCCAGCCCGAGTTCGCTCTTGCCCAGACCCGATTCGCCGGTCAGCAGCACGCCCAGGCCCAGGATGTCCATGAATACGCCGTGGCGCGTGCTGCGCTCGGCGAAGTGCTGGCCGAGGTAGCCGCGAACGACGTCGATGACGTGGCCGGCCGATTCGCCGGTGACGAACAGCGGTATCTCGGCGCGGTCGCACATCGCCACCAGTCGTTCGGGTGGCACCTGCGCGTCGGCGACGATGAGCACCGGCGGCTCCAGCGTCACGATGCGCGAGATGCGGCGCTCCTGGTCCTCGGGCAACGACGCCATGAGGTAGGCGACCTCGCGGCTGCCGAGGATCTGCACCCGGTAGGGGTGGATGTAGTTGAGGTAGCCCACCAGGTCGGCTGCCGAGCGCGCGTCGCGCACGGCACTGTCGTCGAAGCGGCGCTCGGGGTGGGCGTGGCCGGCGATCCAGGCCCAGCGCATCGTCTCGCGGTGCGCCTCGAACAGCGCTTCGGCGCTGATGGACGTCGGTTTCATGGCCCCCCCCCGAAGCGCCTTCGGCGCCTCCCCCCCAAGGGGGCGCCGCCAGCGGCCCGGCGGAGCCGGTTCCGCGGCGGCCGCTTGGGGGCCGTGTGGCGAATGTTCACGCCACCGACTTGAGCGGTTCCCAGTCGGAGATCAACTTGTGCACGCCGGCCGCGTCGGGCTCGCTCATCAGCCGCTCGCGCAGGGCGCGGTCGGACAGCATCTCGGCGATCTCGGACAGGATCTCCAGGTGGCGCTGCGTCGCCGCCTCGGGCACCAGCAGGAAGATCAACAGCGACACCGGCGCGTCGTCGGGGGCGTCGAAGGGGATCGGTTGCTGCACACGCAGCACCGCCGCGAGCGGATTCTTCAGGCCCTTGATGCGGCCATGAGGGATCGCCACCGCGTGGCCCAGGCCGGTGGAACCGAGTCGTTCGCGGGCGAACAGGTTGTCGGTGACGATGCCGCGGGCAATCGCGTGCTGGTTCTCGAACAGCAAGCCCGCCTGCTCGAAAACGCGCTTCTTGCTGGTCGCATCCACATTCACCAGCACGTTGCCGGCGGGCAGGATCGCGGCGAGACGGTTCATCTGACCATTCCTCTTCGCCGTGGCGCGGGCGCCGGACGGCCAACAAAGGTGTAACGAAAGCGGGCGATCATAGCAACCGGTGCCGCGCCGGTGCACCGCGGGTGACCCCGGAATCGGGTGGATGCGGCAGTTTTTGCGGCAGCGCAACAACAGCCATCACCGGCCGGTGCGACCCGTGCCGCGCCGGGCCCATGCACCGACCCATGGAAAACGGCCCCGCGGGGCCGTCTTGAAGCGCCATTCGAGTGCCCGCCGCGCCTCAGGCTGCGTCGGGGGAGGTGCGCTTGGGTGACTCGTGGTGGTGGTCCTGCAGCCGGTCCTTGTGGCGCACGACCTGGCGGTCGAGCTTGTCCATCAGCTGGTCGATGGCGGCGTAAAGGTCTTCGTGCGCCTGCTCGACGTAGATGTCGCGCCCTTTCACGTGCAGGGTGACTTCGGCCTTTTGCCGTCTTTCCTTTTCCTTCAGCTTCTCGACCGTCAGCAATACGTTCACGTCGACCACCTGGTCGAAGTGCCGTGTCACGCGATCCAGCTTTGTGAGCACGTACTCCCGGAGCGCGGGCGTGACTTCGAGGTGATGTCCGCTGATCGTCAAGTTCATCAGAACCTCCTTTGCGAGGGTGGGCAAACGGGCCGCAGCAAGCGTGCGGTCCGCGGAAACGTGAGGGGGAGGGGAAGCAAGAAGGGAAAGGGCGCGAGGGCCATGGCGGCGGTGATGACACCGTGAAACCCAGTGTGCACCTGTTGCCCGGCGGTGACAAGCGGCGCCCCTGGCGCGGACCGGGACAGGCCGGCCCGGCGTGACGCAGTGCCTTGCGGTCGGGGCCGGGAGCGCGCCGTCTTATGCTCGGGCCCCGACCTTGCTTGAGCCCTCGCCAGCCATGAACGCCCCCCTGCTGATCCGCGCTGCCACCCTGCCCGACGGCCGATGCGGCATCGATCTGCTGGCGCTGGACGGCCGCATCGCCGCTGTCGGCCCGGCGCTGGCGGCGCCGCCGGACGCCGAGGTCGTCGATGCCGGCGGCCACTTGCTGAGCCCGCCGTTCGTCGACGCCCACTTCCACCTCGACGCCGCGCTCAGCCACGGCCTGCCGCGCGTGAATGCCAGCGGCACGCTGCTGGAAGGCATCGCGCTGTGGGGCGAGCTCAAGCCGCTGCTCACCGAAGAGGCCATCGGCGAACGCGCCCTGCAGTATTGCGACTGGGCGGTGGCGCGCGGCACGCTGGCGGTGCGCTCGCACGTCGATGTCTGCGACCCGCGGCTGCTGGCGGTGCGTGCGCTGCTCGAGGTGAAGAAGCGCGTGGCGCCCTACCTCGACCTGCAGCTGGTGGCCTTTCCGCAGGACGGGCTGTTGCGCACACCCGCGGCGCTGGCGCAGCTGCAGCAGGCGCTGGACCTGGGCGTCGACGTGGTCGGCGGCATCCCGCACTTCGAGCGCACGATGCAGCAGGGCGCCGAGAGCGTGCGTATCCTGTGCGAGCTGGCGGCGGCGCGCGGCCTGCGCGTCGACATGCATTGCGACGAGACCGACGACCCGCTGTCGCGCCACGTCGAGACGCTGGCTTTCCACAGCCAGCGCCTGGGGCTGCACGGCCGCGTCACCGGCTCGCACCTGACGTCGATGCACTCGATGGACAACGACTACGTCGGCAAGCTGTTGCCGCTGCTGGCCGAGGCCGGCGTGCACGCGGTGGCCAACCCCTTGATCAACATCACGCTGCAAGGCCGCCACGACACCTACCCGAAGCGCCGCGGCATGACGCGCGTGCCCGAACTGCTGGCCGCCGGCGTCAACGTCGCCTTCGGCCACGACTGCGTGATGGACCCCTGGTACGCGCTGGGCTCGGCCGACATGCTGGAGGTGGCGGCGATGGCCCTGCACGTGGCGCAGATGACCTCGGTGCGCGGCCAGCGCCAGTGTTTCGATGCCGTGACCGTGAACAACGCCCGCATCCTGGGCCTGCAGGGTTACGGTCTGGAGCCGGGCTGCAGGGCCGACTTCGTGTTGCTGCAGGCCGCCTCGCCGGCCGAGGCGATCCGGCTGCGTGCGCAGCGCCTGCTGGTGGTGCGCGGCGGCACCGTGGTGTCGCGCATGGCGCCGGCGACCGCCGAACTCACGCTGCCGGGTCGGCCGGCGCGCGTGGACTTCACGCGACAGGCGCCGCCCGCGGCGCCGGGTGGCGCTGGCTAGAATCGATCGCACCCAGGGATGAGAAGCGCCAAGCACAAGATGAAATTGATCGGATCGCTGACCAGCCCCTACGTGCGCAAGGTGCGCGTCGTGATGGTGGAGAAGAAGCTCGACTTCCAGTTCGTGCTGGAAGACGTCTGGGCCAGCGACGCCATGATGGCCAGCAACCCGCTGGGCAAGGTGCCCTGCCTGGTGATGGAAGGCGGCGAGGCGGTCTTCGATTCACGTGTCATCGTCGAATACCTGGACACGCTGTCGCCGGTGGGCAAGCTGATCCCGCCCTCGGGCCGCGAACGCACCGAGGTGCGCACCTGGGAGGCGCTGGCCGACGGCCTGGTGGACGCCGCGATCCTGGCGCGCCTGGAAGCCACCTGGGGCGGCCGCACCGAAGCTCAGCGTTCGCCGGCCTGGATCGACCGCCAGATGAGCCGCGTGCATGCGGCCGTCAAGGCCATGGCCCAGGGACTGGGCGACAAGCCCTATTGCGCCGGCAACCACTTCACGCTGGCCGACGTCGCGGTCGGCTGTGCCTTGGGCTACCTGGACTTCCGCTTCGCGCACATCGACTGGCGCGGCGACCAGCCCAACCTGCACCGTCTGGCCGACAAGCTGGCCGCGCGGCCGAGCTTCATCGACACCGCGCCTCCCAAGGCGTAACGGGCGGCCTTGCCGCGACGGGCCAGCGCAGGGTACTCGATGGGCTCCGTCGGTCTGGTCACGCCACAGCAGATGCACTTCAGCGAGCCGCTGCCGCTGAGGAGCGGCGCCGTGCTGGCCGACTACGCGCTGACGTTCGAGACCTACGGCAGCCTGAACGCCGAGCGCAGCAACGCCGTCCTGGTGTGCCACGCGCTCAACGCCAGCCACCACGTGGCCGGCGTGCACGCCGACGGCAGCGTCGGCTGGTGGGACAACCTGGTCGGCCCCGGCAAGCCGCTGGACACCGACCGCTTCTTCGTCGTCGGCGTCAACAACCCCGGCTCGTGTTTCGGCTCCACCGGGCCGATGCACGTCAACCCGGCCAGCGGGCGCGTCTATGGCGCCGACTTCCCGGTGGTGACGGTGGAAGACTGGGTCGACGCCCAGGCCCGCCTGATGCAGCGCCTGGGCATCACGCAACTCGCCGCCGTCGTCGGCGGCAGCCTGGGCGGCATGCAGGCGCTGGCCTGGACGCTGCGCCACCCGGCGCGTGTGCGCCACTGCATGGCGGTGGCCACGGCGCCCAACCTGTCGGCGCAGAACATCGCCTTCAACGAAGTGGCGCGTCGCGCCATCGTCACCGACCCCGACTTCCACGGCGGCCACTTCTACGACCACGGCGTGGTGCCCAAGCGCGGCCTGCGCGTGGCCCGCATGATCGGCCACATCACCTATCTGTCCGACGACGCCATGGACGCCAAGTTCGGCCGTGAACTGCGGGCCGCCGAGCTCGGCTACAGCACGCAGGAGATCGAGTTCCAGATCGAGAGCTACCTGCGCCACCAGGGCGACAAGTTCAGCGAGTACTTCGACGCCAACACCTACCTGCTGATCACGCGTGCGCTGGACTACTTCGACCCCGCGCTCGACCACGGCGGCGACCTCGCGCGCGCCTTTGCCGTGGCGCGCGACAACGGTTTCCTGCTCGTCAGCTTCAGCACGGACTGGCGCTTCTCGCCGGCGCGCTCGCGCGAGCTCGTCAAGGCGCTGGTCGACAACCGCATCGCCGTCAGCTATGCCGAGATCGACGCGCCGCACGGCCACGACGCCTTCCTGCTCGACGACCCGCGCTACCACGCGGTCATGAAGGCGTACTTCGACCGCATCGCCGCTGAGCAAGGCGAGCCAGCGGGCGCTCACCGGCCCGGATCCGGGTCCCCCGGTCCCGGCCGAGCCCCCCCGGGGGGTGGCGAGCGCAGCGAGCCTGGGGGCCACCGGCCCGGATCCGGGCCCCCCGGTCCGGGCCGAGCCCCCTCGGGGGGTGGCGAGCGCAGCGAGCCTGGGGGCCCACGTGTCTGAACGGCGAGACCTCGAAGTCATCGCCGAGCTGGTGCCGGCGGGCAGCCGCGTGCTCGACCTCGGCTGCGGCAGCGGTGAACTGCTGGCCCACCTGGGCCGACACAAGGGCTGCAGCGGCTACGGCATCGAGCTCGCCGACGCCAACGTGCACGCCTGCGTGCAGCGCGGTGTCGACGTCATCCAGCTCAACCTCGAAGAAGGGCTGGCGCTGTTCGACGACCGCAGCTTCGACGTCGTGCTGCAGCTCGACACGCTGCAGCACCTGCGCAACACCGAACGCATGCTCAAGGAGACGGCGCGCGTGGGCCGCATCGGCATCGTCAGCTTCCCGAACTTCGCGCACTGGCCGAACCGGCTGCGCGTGCTGGGCGGGCGCATGCCGGTGACCAAGGTGCTGCCCTACCAGTGGTACGACACGCCCAACATCCGCGTCGGCACCTACGCCGACTTCGAGGTGCTGGCGCGCAAGTGCGGTCTCGAGGTCACCGACAGCTTCGGCTTGCAGGGCGGGCGCGTGGTGCGCGGATGGCCCAACCTGGTGGCCAGCGTGGCGGTGTTCCGCTTCGAAGGGAGATGAGCCCCCGGGCTAGTCGCTGACGCGCCTTCGCCACCCCCCGAGGGGGCTCGGTCTGCCTTGGGGCGGCCCGGCAGCGGGCCGGTGGCCGGCGTCAGGCCGCCGGCAGCCGAACGACGAAGGTCGAGCCCACGCCGGGCGTGCTGTCGACCTCGATCGCGCCACCCATCGCGTCGGCGAGTTGACGACTCAGCGCCAGACCGAGCCCGGTGCCGGCCACCGGGCCGTGCTGCGCGCCCAGGCGTTCGAAGGGCTGGAACAGCCGGGCGCGCTGCGCCTCGTCCAGGCCCGGGCCGCTGTCGGTCACGCTCAACTCGACCTGGTCGCCGGCGGCCTGCGCGCGCACGCGCACCCAGCCGCCCGGCCGGTTGTACTTGATGGCGTTGGACAGCAGGTTGCTGACGATCTGCTTGAGCCGCCTGCGGTCGGCGCGCACCGCCAGGGTGTCGCTGGGCGAGACCTCGTCGACGACCGAGATGCCGGCCTGCTGCGCGGTGCCGGCCAGCATGGCCCAGGCTTCCTCGACCACCAGCCGCAACGGCAGGCTCTCGAGCGTCATCGGCAGCGCCCCGGTCTGCACGCTCGAGATGTCGAGGATGTCGTCCATCAACGCCAGCAGGTGGCGCCCGCTGGCCAGCACGTGCCCGATCCAGGCACGCTGGCGCTTGCTGGCCGCGGCGTCCATGTCCAGCAGCTGCGCAAAGCCGAGGATGGCGTTCAGCGGCGTGCGCAGCTCGTGGCTGACGCGGGACAGGAACTGCGACTTGGCCTGGTCGGCAGCCGCGGCGCGGTCGCGCTCGAAGCGCAGCGCGTCGGCCTGCTTGGCGCCGGTGATGTCGGTGTGAGTCCCGATCATGCGCAGCGGCCGCCCCGCGGCATCACGGCTGATGACGATGCCGCGCGCCAGGATCCACTTCCACTGCCCGTCCTTGCACAGCACGCGGTGTTCGTTGACGTAGACCGGCGTGCGTCCGGCGTAATGGTCATCGCGGTCCTGGCGCATGCGGTCGACGTCGTCGGGGTGCGTCAGGCGGTCCAGCGCTGCGGGCTCGTTGGGCAGTTCGCCGTCGGCGTAGCCGTACAGCGCCATGCACTGCGGCGAATACAGCTCCTCGCCGCTGACCAGGTCGAGGTCCCAGACGCCGTCGCCGGTGCTCTCCAGCGCGCGCTTCCACAGCTCGCTGTTCACGCGCAGCGCCTGCTCGGCCTGCTTGCGCGCTGTGATGTCGAGCATGAGGCCGATGCGCACTTCGTCGCCGTCCTCGGACGGCGCCGGGTTGCTGGTCTGGTGGATCCACTTCACGCTGCCGTCGGCGAGCACGATGCGGAACTCGATGTCCAGTGGCTGCCGCGACTGGCCGGCGGCCGCGATCAGGGCCTCGGCCTGCGCGCGGTCGTCGGGGTGCCGCAGGTGCCGCAGCGCGAGCGGGTCGGCCAGCACGGTCTCGGCCGAAACGCCGAACAGCCCGTGCACGTTCGGGCTGATCAGGTTGGCCCGCGTCTGCCCGCCGCCCGGCGTCACGAGCCGGTAGATGACCCCCGGCACGAGGTCGAAGATCTGCTGCAGTTGCTGCTGGCTGCGGCGTTGCGCCTCGCGCGCCTGCACGCGCTCGGTGATCTCCTCGACCGTGCCTTCGTAATAGAGGATGCGCCCCGTGGCGTCGCGCACGACATGGGCGTTTTCGCTGATCCAGATGCGCTCGCGTGTCTTGTGCCGCCAGACTTCCGACTCGAAGGCGGTGACCCGGCCCTCGTTTTCGAGCAGGCGGCGAAACTCGGCCCGGCGCTGCGGATCGACATACCACTCGTGCGCGATGTCGCGCACGGCGGCCAGCATCTCGGCTTCGCTGGCGTAGCCGTTGGCCCGCACCAGCGCCGGGTTGGCGCGCAACTGGGTGCCGTCGGGCAGCGTGCGGTAGGCACCGATGGGCAGGAACTCGAACAGCGACGCGAAGTTGTCCATGTCTGCCTCGATGCTGCCGACAAAACCCCGGGCCAACGGCTGCCGCCGCGGGCTGTCAAAGCGCCAGAGGCGGTCCCCTGCGCACTTGCATGGGATGACCTCTCGAGCTCAATCCAGCGTGACTTCGGTGCGCACGGTGCCCGCCCGGTCGGCGCTGGCCGTCAACGCCACCGCGGTGCCGCGCGCGCCACGCACCACCCATTCGACCACCGCGCGGTCGCCGGTGATCTCGCGGCTGGGCAGGAAGGCCTGCAGCGAGCTCTTCGGCGCGTGGCCCTCCAGGTGCGCGCTGACCACGCGCTCGGACCCGCTGACCAGGCTCACGCCCGGGGGCAGGTGGATGTTGAAGACCGTACCGCGCGCCGTCTTGCGCTCCAGCGCGCGTTTGGTCACGTAGGCCGGCAGGTAGCCGCTGTTGGCGACCGCGAAGCGCACGCGCCAGGTGTCGGTGCCGAGCGCTCGGACCTCGGCGCGCAGCACCTCCAGGCGCGGCAGCGACAGCGCGATCTGCGTCAACCAGGCCGGGAAACGCGCCGCCTCGCGTTCGCGCAGGTGCGGCGGCGGGTTGCGCCAGAAGTTCATCTTGTCCCAGCCACCCAGTTCGACCATGCCCAGCTGCGGGTGGCGGAAGGGGCGCCAGTCGACGTAGGCCAGTCCGGCGCACTGCTCGTCGCTCCACTTCAGCAGCTTGAGGTCGTCCTCGGGCGGGTGGTCGCGGTACCACTCGATCCACTGGTAGTCGGTGATGCCGGCTTCCTTGTTCGGGGCCCAGATCTCGACCGTCCAGAACAGTGCACCGAGGTGTTCGTAGACCCAGTCCTGGGTGCCGGTGATGGTCTGCTTGGGGTGGTACTTGAAGTCGTGGAAGATGCTGATCGCCGGGTAGCCGGTGAGCTTGGCGCCGATGTCCGACAGCCGCTTGTACATCCACAGGTCCTCGGGCGTCATGTCGTCGTCGCTCTGCGTGCCCATGGGCCGCAGGATGACGCCGCTGTGGGTGTGGAAGCTGACCGCGGCGCCGATGTTGGGGTGGCGCGTGATGAAGTCCACCATCGCCCGCACCTCGGGCTCGCTGGTCGGGTAGGGGCCGGCGCCCTGCTGTTCGAATTCCTGGCGCCAGTAGGCGGGGAAGTTGCGGTTCAGGTCCAGCCCCTCGCGGTCGGCATTGGCGGTGATCCTCAGCCCGTCGAAGTTCTTCAGCGTGCCCTCGGGGACGAGGCGGTAGTACTGGCCGCCGAACTCGCCGGGCTCGCGCGGCACCATCAGTCGCGGTTCGCTGGCGTGTTTCTTGTACGGGCCGTGCGGGTCGGGGATGCGCATGCTCAGCACGCGCCCGTCGCCGTCGACGTCTTCGATGGTCAGGCCTTCGACCGGCTGCTCCTCGTAAGGATAGGGGCGCGTCGAAGAACGGATGTGGCGCGGCCGGTCGGCCAGCGCGAGTTCGGCGCCATCGGGGTTCAGCCGCGGTGCCATGTAGACGACGCGGGTGTCGAGCAGCTGCCGGATCTTGGCGTCGCTGTCGTAGCCCGACACCAGCTGGTGCAGCCAGTACAGGCAGGCCGTGCTGGCGGTCAGCTCGGCGGCGTGGATGTTGCCGTCGACCCAGAACGCCGGTTTGTCGGTGTCGTTGCCGGTGGCCTGGTTGGTGATCGTCAGCAGCCAGACGTCGCGCCCTTCCCAGCTCTTGCCCAGGCTGGACAGGCTCACCAGCTGCGGCGCCGCGGCGGCGTAATCGCGCAGCAGGCGCGTCAGCTCGGGGTGGCGGTAAAACTGGTCGAATCGTGGAACCGGGATGTCGGGCATGGCTTGCGGGCGGCGATCGGGTGCCGTCGATGCTAACTGCGACGCGGCCGCGACGCTTTGCCATCGGTCCCCGCGGCGAGTTCGCAGCCGACGACCCGCCGCGGCCGCGGACCGGCGGCGCACGTGCCGGCCGGGTCAAGCCGCCAGCCGCTCGCCGCCGCTGAAGACCCGCAACTCGCCCGCTGCGAAGGCGACCCAGCTTTCACCGCTGGTCAGCGGCTCGGTGGCGACGATGGCGACGCGGTCGCGCGGCGTCGTCAGCGCCGCGAAGTCGACGCTCAGGTCCTCGTCGGCCAGCGTCGCGGCGCCGAAGGGGTGGCGCCGCTGCAGCGAATACAGCTTCGTCGAGCCGTGCGCCCACAGCGCCTGGCCGTTGGACAGCAGCAGGTTGAAGCTGCCGTGCGCCGCCGGCACGGGCAGCAGCTCGCGCAGCGTGCAGCTCAGCTCGTCGATCGTCGGCATGCCGGCATGCGCCTTGGCCAGCTCCTGCATCAGCCAGCAGAAGGCGAGTTCGCTGTCGCTGTCGCCGACCGGGCGGAAGGCGCCGTGCAAGCGCGGCGCAAAACCCTTCAGGTCACCGTTGTGCGCGAATACCCAGTAGCGGCCCCACAGTTCGCGCACGAAGGGGTGCGTGTTCTCCAGCGCCACCCGGCCCTGCGTGGCCTTGCGGATGTGGGCGACGACGACTTCGCTCTTGATCGGGTAGTGCCGCACCAGTTCGGCCACCGGGCTGCAGGCGGCGCCGTGGGGGTCGATGAAGTGGCGCAGGCCGCGGCCTTCGAAGAAGGCAATGCCGAAGCCGTCGCCGTGCTCGTGGGCGCGCGTGGCCAGGCCGGTGAAGCTGAACATCACGTCGGTCGGCGTGTTGGCGTTCATCCCCAGCAACTGGCACATGCCGGCATTGTGGCGTGGCTACACTGCGCCGATGAAGCCCCTGTCGACCCTGCTCGGCCATGGCCTGAGCGGCGTGCTCGGGCCGGGCATGCGGCCGCAGGCGGCGCGCAACTACCGCTGCCGCTGCGGCCAGCCGGTGTTCTTCCGCAACAGCGTCTGCCTGGCCTGCGGCAGCGAGCTCGGCTTCGACCCCGAAGCGCTGACGCTGCGCTCGCTCTTGCCGGGCCCGCAGCCGGGCGTCTGGCACGCCGCCGACGCTGCCGGCGAGGCCGGCCCGCCGCTGCAGCGCTGCGCCAACGTCGGCCGCGCCGGCTGCAACTGGCTGCTGCCGGTGGACCAGGCCCGGGCCCACGACGGCCTGTGCCGCGCCTGCCGGCTGAACCGCACGATCCCCGACCTCGACGCGGGCGACAACGCGCTGCTGTGGAGCCGCGTCGAACGCGCCAAGCGGCGCCTGGTGTCGCAGCTGCTGGCGCTGGGGCTGCCGCTGCAGTCCAAGGTCAGCGAAGACCCCGAACACGGCGTCATGTTCGACTTCCTGCGTTCTGCGCCGGGCGAGCCCCCGGTGGTGACGGGGCACGCCGGCGGCCTCATCACGCTGGACCTCGACGAGGCCGACGACGCCACCCGCGAAAGCCTGCGCAACGCCCTGCGCGAGCCCTACCGAACGCTGCTGGGCCACCTGCGGCACGAGATCGGCCACTACTACTGGGACCGCCTGGTGGCCGGCAGCGGCTGGCTGGAACCCTTCCGCGCCCGCTTCGGCGACGAGCGGCAGGACTACGCGGCGGCGCTGGAGCGCCACTACCATGGCGGACCGGCGGACGACTGGCCGCAGCGCTGCGTCAGTGCCTACGCCAGCGCGCACCCCTGGGAGGACTGGGCCGAGACCTGGGCCAACTACCTGCACATGGTGGACACGCTGGACACGGCGCTGAGCTTCGGCCTGGAAGGCGGCGATGTCGAGATCCAGATCGAACCCTACGGGGCCGACGCGCTGGACGCCGTCGGCGACCCGGGTGCGCCGCGCTTCCTGGGGCTCGTCAATGCCTGGCTGCAGATCACGGCGCTGATGAACGAGCTGGCGCGCAGCATGGGCCAGCCCGACCTCTACCCCTTCGTGCTCAGCCACCACGCGGTGGCCAAGCTGCACTTCGTGCACCGGGTGGTCAGCGCGGCGGCCGCGGCACGGCCTTGATGCGCCGCGGCCCCGGGTCCGCGCGCCCTCAGCGGGTCTGGCGCGCCGTCCACACCACCAGGTTGGGCCAGGGCAGGCATTCGCCCGCGTCCAGCAGCGCCGGGTAACTGGCGCAGGGCGCGGCGGCCATCGCGTCGACGACGGCGGCGCCAGCGCTGACGTTGCCAAACACCGCGTAGCCGCCGCCCGACGTGTCCAGCGCCGGGTTGTCGGCGAGGTTGATGAAAAACTGCGAGGTGGCCGAATCCAGCGCCGCGCCGCGCGCCATGGCCACCGACAGCCGCAGGTTGCTCAGTCCGCGACCGACTTCCAGCGTGATCGGCGCCGCTGCGGGCTTGGACGCCGGCACCGGCAGCGCCGGGTTCAGCTCGGCCGCCCAGCCCCCGCCCTGCATCACGAAGCCCGGCGCGTTGCGGTGGAACACCGTGCCGTCGTAGAAGCCGCTGCGCACGTAGGCCAGGAAGTTGTCCACCGTGGCCGGCGCCTGCTGCGGCGCCAGCGTGATGACCAGGCTGCCGCCGACCGTGCCCATGCCGGCGGCCGCGCCGTTGCCGACGTCCAGCGTCACCTGCGGCACCGGCACGGTGTAGCTCAGCGCGGCCAGCACGGTGTTGTCGCTGCGGCGCACGACGCTGGCCTGCTGCGCACCGACGGCCGTCACCGTGCAGCGGTAGTAGGCCACGCTGCCGCTGCTGACGTGGGGCGCGGCGGTGCCGAGCGTGAAGTCGCGGCAGCCCGCCGAGGCGAGGTCGATGGCGCTGGCGAGCTGGCTGCCGTTGACGGTGAACAGCAGCGGCTGGCCGTACATCGGCGTGCCGGCGCTGACCGAACTCACGCTGGCGGGCCGGGTGCCGCTGTCGCTGCCGCCGCCGCTGCAGGCGGCCAGCAGCGTACTCAGGGCAAGCACGGTGCCATTCAGCAGACGAGCATTCATGGGTCGCGCCTTTCGTGCCGGGTCATTCGAACATCAGCTTGGTCATGCCGCTCCAGCTGAACAGGCGGCCGGGGTTCTGGGTCTCCTCCAGGATGCCCGACAGCCGGCTGCGGATGCGTGCGCTGCGCCGGGCGCGCCAGACCACGAGGTCGGCGATCCACGGATAGAGGTTGACGCGGCTGGCCGTCTCGTAGAGGTCGAACTTGGGCTGCAGCGTGCGCAGTGCAGCCTCGTAGCGCTGGCGCACGGCTTCGTCATCGCCCGTCTGCCGCGAAGGGGCCTGCAGCGCCTCGGCGGCCAGCAGGCCGGTCTCCAGGGCCTTGCCGATGCCTTCGCCGCTGAAGGCATAGGTGCTGCCGGCGGCTTCGCCGGTGACGAGCAGCCCCGGGCGCGACCAGCGTGCGCCGCGCAGCGTGCAGCGCAAGGGCGCGCCCTTGAACTCGCCCTGCAGTTCGCCGCCGCTCATCAGTTCGCGTGCCGGCGCGTAGACCTCGCAGAAGGCCTCGAGCATGTCGCGCAGGTTGACGTCCTGCATGCGACCCTTGCCGTTGCGCTGCACGATGTGGCTGCCGGTGAGGCCGGTGCCGATGTTGAACACGCCGCCGGGCGCCGGAAAGATCCAGCCGTAGCCGCCGCGCAGCCGCGGGTGCCACACCAGCTGCATCTGCCGGATGCGGCCGGCCAGCGCGTCGTGGCGCACGTAGCCGCGCAAGGCCACGCCGCTGGGCGTGCGGCGCTCGCACAGGCCGGCGGCGATCAGCGCCTGCGGCACCGCGCCGGTGGCGAGCACGACCCAGCGTGCGGTGATCTCGTGCCCGCCGCCGGCAGCCCGGAAACGGGCGCCGACGACACGCTCGCCTTCGAGCAGCGGCGCTTCGAAGCGCAGTGGCGCCAGCAGCCGCGCGCCGGCGCGCTGGGCGGCGCGCACGAGGACATGGTCCAGGGTCTTGCGCGGCAGCACCGACAGCGTGCCGGCGACGTCGACGGACGCGCCGCTCGGGCCGATGCAGCGCACGTGCGGCACGTGCGCAGCCAGCGCCGCCACCTCGTCGTAGACGCCGAGCCGGCGCAGCGCGGCGTGCGTGTCCGGGATCAGCCCGTCGCCGCAGACCTTGTCGCGCGGAAAGGCGTGCTGGTCGGCCAGCAGCACGTCGAGCCCGGCGCGCGCCAGCCACTGCGCGCAGGCGCTGCCGGCCGGGCCGGCGCCGACGACGAGCACGTCGCAGCGGCTGGGGAGTGGGGTCGGCGGATCCATGGTGGTGGGCGCGCATTCTGGCAGTTCGGCGGGCCGATTGACATCTGTCAGGCCGGGGAGCGCCGCCATGGCGCATGATGCGCAGGAAGGAGACCAGCGCCATGAGCACCCATCTCACGACCGGCCAGCGCGCCTTGCTGAAGGCCGAACTGGAGTTGCGGCAGCGCCAGATGAGCCGGCAGCTGGACGTGCACCAGGAAGGGCGCAGCCGCAGCGAACACGCGCGCGACGTGCTGGCACAGGACTACGACGACGCGCCGCAGCGGGCCATGGATCGCGAGGTCGACATGGCGCTGTCCGATATCGACGCGCAGGAACTGGCCGCCATCTGCCGCGCCCTGCAGCGAGTGCATGACGACGATTTCGGCCTGTGCATCGCCTGCGGCGGCGAGATCCCCTTCGACCGCCTGAAGGTCGAGCCGCACGCGCTGCGCTGCGTGGCCTGCGAGAGCCGGCTCGAGAAGTCGCGTTGAGCGGCCTGCACAGCCATGAGCACCCTGTTCGAAAAGCTGCTGCAGGGCGAACTGCCCTGCGCCAAGGTGTATGAAGACGAGCTCGTGTTCGCCTTCATGGACGCCGGGCAGGTCAACGACGGCCACGTCATCGTCGCCACGAAGGCGCCACGAGCGACGCTGCTGGACTGCAGCGACGACGAGGCGGCGGCGCTGATGCGCGCCGCACGCCGCATCGCGCTGGCGGTGCAGGCGGCCTTCGCGCCCGCGGGCATCACCGTGCTGCAGGCCAACCGGCCCGCCGGCTGGCAGACGGTGCCGCACCTGCACCTGCACGTGCTGCCGCGCCACGCCGGCGACGGCGTCGAACTGACCTGGCCGCGCAAGGAACCGGGCATCGAGCGGCTGCGCGAGCTGGCCGCGCGGCTCCAGGTGCCCCCAGTTGGGTCGGCGTAAGGCCTGAGCGCGCGCCACCGGCGCGGGACCGTACCGGCCAGGGTGACACCGTTGAGGCCTTCCATGATCGGCAGCGTCAAGCCCAGGTGTTCACCAAGCGGCAGGTTGGAGGAAACCGGACATCGGTGTCCGGACTGCATTACATTGCAGTGCAACGCACCACACGCCAGGAGGCGCCATGACGACCGCATTGAAGGACAGCCAGGTCAGCGTCCGTCTGCCCATTGAACTGAAGGACAAGATGGAGACCTACGCGCAGCTGACCGGCCGCACGAAGAGCTATGTGGCCATGGAGGCCTTGAGCGAGTACCTGGACTGGCGCGTGCCGCAGATCGAAGACTTGAAGGCGGCTGTCGCCGCTGCCGACGACGGCGACTTTGCCGATGTGCAGGAAGTGGAACGCGGGATGTCTCGCTATGAGAAGGCCGCGACCCCGAAAGCGGCTGCGCGACCCGGCAGACCGGCGCGCAAGGCATGAATGTCCGCTGGACGCGGCGTGCGCTGGCCGATCTGCAGCGCATCGCCGACCACATCGCGGCCGACAACACGGGAGCTGCCCGCGCCCTGGTTGCGGACACGCGCAGGCAGGTGGGCCAGTTGCAGCGGTTCCCGCTGCTGGGCCGCATCGGCGCCTACCAGGACACCCGCGAGCTGGTCGTGCACCGCAACTATCTCGTCACCTACCGCGTCCGCGCGGACGAGGTGCAGGTGCTGCAGGTCTGGCACGTGGCCAGGAACCGGCCGCGTGGCGGCACCAGTTCGCGCTGACGTCGCAGGACAGCCTGCCGCAAGATGACAAGGAACGGATCTGACATGGGGATCGCAGTCTGACCCGGTGTTGCGCGCGGCGCCGCTTGCCAGGACATCAATGCCTCGGCCGGCTGGCCTGTCGCGCCAGGCGCCAGGCCAGCAACACCACAGGCGAGGCGTGCATGACGAGGTCGAAGATGTCGATCGGCCGCTCCAGCGTGCCGGCGGCGAGCATCTTCAGCTTTTCCCACAGGTGCGGCTCTGGAAACAGCGGTGCCACCGCCAGCCAGGCGGCGATGACCAGCAGCCACGGCAGCGGCACCCGGTCGAGCCAGGCGCCGCACGAGGCCCAGAAACCAGCGCCTTTCACCACCGCGGGTTCAGCCGGCGGCCTTCACCTTCAGCCGCCACGCGTGCAGCAACGGCTCGGTATAGCCACTCGGCTGCTTCAATCCCTTGAAGACGAGGTCGCTCGCCGCCTGGAAGGCCGCACTGTCCTTGAAGCGCCCGGCCATCGGCTTGTACAGCGGGTCGCCGGCGTTCTGCTTGTCCACCACCTTGGCCATGCGCTTGAGCGTGGCGCGCACCTGGTCCTTCGTCACCACGCCGTGGTGCAGCCAGTTCGCCATGTGCTGGCTGCTGATGCGCAGCGTGGCGCGATCCTCCATCAGGCCGACGTTGTGGATGTCGGGCACCTTGGAGCAGCCCACGCCCTGGTCGACCCAGCGCACCACGTAGCCGAGAATGCCCTGGGCGTTGTTGTCCAGCTCCTGCTGCTTTTCAGCGTCGCTCCACTTCGGCTTCTTCACCACCGGAATCGTCAGCAGCCCTTCGAGCAGCGCCTCGTGCGCAGCGGCGGGGTCGGTGTCGGCCCGCTCCAGTGCACGCTGCACCTTGAACACGTCGACCTGGTGGTAGTGCAGCGCGTGCAGCGTGGCGGCGGTGGGGCTGGGCACCCAGGCGGTGTTGGCACCGGCCTGCGGGTGCCCGATCTTGGCTTGCAGCATGGCCGCCATGAGGTCGGGCATGGCCCACATGCCCTTGCCGATCTGGGCCTTGCCGCGCAGTCCGCATTCGAGCCCGACACGCACGTTGTTGCGCTCGTAGGCCTGGATCCAGGCGCTGGACTTCATGTCGCCCTTGCGCAGCATCGGCCCGGCCTGCATCGCGGTGTGCATCTCGTCGCCGGTGCGGTCCAGGAAGCCGGTGTTGATGAACGCCACGCGGCTGGCCGCCGCGGCGATGCAGGCCTTGAGGTTGACGCTGGTGCGCCGCTCCTCGTCCATGATGCCGAGCTTGACGGTGCTGTCGGGCAGGCCCAGCAGTTGCTCGACGCGGCCGAACAGCTCGCTGGCGAAGGCCACTTCGGCCGGGCCGTGCATCTTCGGCTTGACGATGTAGACACTGCCGCGGCGGGTGTTGCGGATACCACCCTGGCCCAGGCCCTTGATGTCGTGCAGCGCGATCGTGGTCGTGATCACGGCGTCCAGGATGCCTTCCGGAATCTCGCGGCCGTCGTCGCCCCACAGCACCGCGGGGTGGGTCATCAGGTGGCCGACGTTGCGCACGAACAGCAGGCTGCGGCCGTGCAGCGCCACGTCCTCGCCGCGCGGGCCGGTGTACTGGCGGTCGGGGTTGAGGCCGCGCGTGAAGGTGCTGCCGCCCTTGCTGACCTGCTCGGTGAGCGTGCCCTTCAGGATGCCCAGCCAGTTGCGGTAGGCCAGCACCTTGTCGTCGGCGTCGACCACCGCCACCGAATCCTCGAGGTCGAGGATCGTCGACAGCGCCGACTCCAGCACCACGTCGCAGACGCCGGCCGGGTCGGTCTTGCCGATGGCCGTGCCGCGGTCGATCAGGATGTCCAGGTGCAGACCGTGGTGCGACAGCAGCACCGCCGACGGCGCAGCCATCTCGCCCTGGAAGCCGACGAACTGCGCCGGGTTCTTCAGGCCCGCGGTGCGGCCATCCTGCAGCGCCACGGCCAACTCGTTGTCGACCACGCTGTACGCGGTCGCATCCAGGTGCGACCCCGTCTGCAGCGGTGCGCAGCGGTCCAGCACGTGGCGCGCGTACTCGATGACCCTGGCGCCGCGCACGGGGTTGTAGCCGGGCCCCTTGCTCGCGCCATCGGTCTCGGGCAAGACGTCGGTGCCGTACAGCGCGTCGTACAGGCTGCCCCAGCGTGCGTTGGCGGCGTTCAACGCATAACGCGCGTTGGTGATCGGCACCACCAGCTGCGGGCCGGCCTGCAGCGCGAGTTCGGCGTCGACGTTCTTCGTCGCTGCCTTCACCTTGCCGGGCACCGGCACCAGGTAGCCGATCTTGTGCAGGAACTTGCGGTACTTGGCCATGTTGCGGATCGGCCCCGGGTGCTTGCGGTGCCAGGCGTCGAGTTCGCCCTGCAGGCGGTCGCGCTCGGCCAGCAGCGCGGCGTTGCGCGGTGCGAGGTCGCGCACGATGGCGTCGAAGCCGGCCCAGAAGTGGCCGCTGGCAACGCCGGTGCCGGGCAGCACCTCGTCTTCGATGAATCGGTGCAGGTTCTGTGCCACATGCAGGCTGTGGATGACGGTTCTCATGGCGGTTGCGGCGTGGAGTGGAGGTTGCGGGTTCAGGCGGGAAAATGAGCCAGCACGTCGCGCAGTGTGCGCCCGGTGTGGCTGGGTTCGGTGCCCAGCGGGTCCAGCGGAGCGCCGGTGCGGTTGACCCACAGCGTGGTGTAGCCGAACCAGGTGGCGCCGATGGCGTCCCAGCAGTTGCTGCTGACGAACAGGATCTCGCGTGCCGGCAGCGCGAAGGCCGCGGTGCCCAGCGCGTAGACCGCAGGGTCGGTCTTGTAGCGGCGCAGCGCATGCACGCTGATGACGTGCTGGAGCAGGTCGCCGAAGCCGGCGCTCTTGACAGCCACACCGAGCATCTCGGGGTCGCCGTTGCTCAGGATGCCGGCCGGGACACCGCGGCGCTGCAGTTCGACCAGCACCTCGCGGTTCTCCGGGAAGGCCGACAGGTGCCGGTACTGGTTCATCAAGCGATCTTCGGCCGCGGCGTCCAGCACCAGCCCCAGCCGGGCGGCGGCATAACGCAGGCCGGCGCGCGTGAGCTCCCAGAACGGCCGATAGTGTTCACCGCCGGGCCCGCTCATCGACACCAGGCGCGTGTATTCGATCTGCTTGTCGCGCCACAGCAGGCTCAGCCGCTCGCCGTTGCCGGGGAAGAGCTGTTCGGCCAGCAGGGCCACGCTGTGCACGTCGAAGAGCGTGCCATAGGCGTCGAAGAGCACTGCGCGAAGTGTCATGCCCGCACTGTATTCGCTGTTCAGGCCAGCATTAAGTGCCTGTTCTTTCATGGATTTGTGCGCTGGCTGTGCATAATCCCGGAATGGCACGGCTGAAGCAGATCGAATCCTTCGTCGCGGTGGCCACCAAGGGCAGCCTCACGGCGGCCGCGCATGCCGAAGGGGTGGCGCCGGCGGTCATCGGCCGCCGCATCGATGCGCTGGAAGAACACCTGGGCGTCAAGCTGCTCGTGCGCACCACCAGGCGCATCACGCTGACCCACGAAGGCAGCGCCTTCCTGGAAGACTGCCAGCGTCTGCTGGCCGACCTGGCGAACGCCGAGGCCAGCGTCAGCGCCGGCGGCGTGAAGGCCAGCGGCCACCTGCGCATCACGGCGCCCGCCGGCTTCGGCCGCAGGCACGTGGCGCCGCTAGTGCCGGCCTTCATCGACCAGCACCCCGACGTGAGCGTGTCGCTGAACCTCAGCGACCGCGTCGTCGACATCGTCAACGAAAGCTTCGACTGCGCCGTGCGCGTCGGCGACCTGCCCGACTCGAGCCTGGTCAGCGTGCGCCTGGCCGACAACCGGCGCCTGTGCGTCGCCGCGCCCGCCTACCTGCAGCGCGCGGGCGTGGCGGGGGCGCCCCGCCCCGTGGTGACCCACCCCAGCCAGACGCAGCGCTGCCCCCCCCCCCCCCCCCC